>JAUWEC010000116.1 GCA_030608465.1 Chloroflexota bacterium | reverse complement strand
TCTCCTACTCGAAATCATCTTTATCTCGACCGCTGAGTACATCAAAGAACAATTTTTTCCCTTCGTACTTGCCAAAGAGTGAAAGGTAAAGAGACTGTAAACGTTGCTGGCCATCAAGGACGAGTTGAAGCTTTTTTCTTTGTGGGTTATCTTCAAATTCCGGCAGGTTTTCTGCAATATTTTCTCTAACAAAACGCCGGAATTGGATATCGTGATAAGTTTCCCACATCATGACCAGACCAATTGGATAACCACGCAAAATAGAATCAAGCAACTTTTGAATTTTTCGTTCATCCCAGACAAAGTCCCGTTGTATGGCAGGTAAAACGATTGCTTGTTCATGGATCTGGTTAAGAAGGTTATATATAGCCATAGAAAACTCCTTAAAATCCTTATCTAGAACAGATTATCAATAACTTTACTCTTAAGACAAGCAAGACAACTTTCAAGATCCTCTCCAATCACAAAATCAACCTGATCCATTGATATCGAATCATCTGGTCCGGAAAAATCCTCTAGACGGGATCTGATGTCAATCATCAAATTGGATTTGTTCCTGGTCTTCTGGGGGACGCATCCCGCCACCAGCAGCTTTGTCTGCTTGGTCACAGAAAAATAGGTTTGTCTCCCACTCACGTTGACAGCAAATTTGGTACTGAAAATACTGGCAAAGACATCTCCCAACAGGGTTTTTGGGGAAAGCGAGCTTTCCTCTATTTCAATTAACATAAGAATTTCATAATCCTGGTTAGCCACCATGACATCGACATCGGCCAACTTGTTCTTGTTGGTGACAGTATCCCCTAGGAATCCTTTGATGACCACCACGTTATCGTGCAGTCCGGAATCTCCGTGGTCATAATAGACTTGATATCCCTGGGTGGGATGGTTATCGCGGATATACTCCGTCAGCCACAACCCAAAGTGGCCAGTTTTTTCTCCCGCTTTTTTCACCATAACGCCAATGCTCCATTACTATCCTGTAAACCTAATCCCATTCCCCAATGTTCAAGTACACATCCTCTGAACCACAACAAGGACAGGGTCTTGGTTGATATGGGTTTGGATCAACTACCAAACGGGTGCGGCAACGGGAACAGAGGAAATAAGGTTGATAGACTTCTCCATCCCCATATTCAAGTCGGTAATTAAATCGTGATCCTTGCAAAGAACATTCTGGGCAGATGAAGATCTCTGGTCCAAACCCAACAGATGACAGGTCTTCTCTCTTGAGAAGTTCCAGGACCTTTTCCCTCCTGGGCATACTTACTCTAGATAAAATCTGCTCAAGGGAGCGAAACGTCATGCCCCGTCCATGCATCAGTTCTGCATAATAGCCACAACCCTGGCAAGCAAGGATTAATTTATTACCCATAATTTATCCTTGCTTAGCATTTATCTTGTAAAAATCCAGGTACCGATCCACAAACAGCTCAATCCAAGGTTGTTCGGAATTTCGTTGAATACTTTCTACAAGATCTTCCAAGGTCCAGGCTAGGAAGCTATCTTGATTACTAAGTTTCTCTTGATACGCCTGAATCGCTTCATTGCAATGTGGATTATCTATCGGGTATAGAAACACAAATGCCCCTTCTTCAAACGAATCGATATGTTTGTGAATCCCAGCCAGCAAATGATCCCGCCAGATTTGCTGCAGGGGCTGCTGTTTCAAGTCATTCAGGGTCTCAGGTCTGAAACAGCCCATGATCTGGGCAATCTCATCATATCTGGAGCGATGGGAAGCGGCTTTCCCTTTTAGGTTTTCATGGTATTTAACTTCAATGCCAAGAAAACCTTTCCCTCCACTTAGAGTAGAAAAGATTACATAAACGTCAAAGGCCGATCGATCGCCGGTATATCTTTCATCTCCTCGGCCGGGAGAATATTCAAACTCTATGGCAGTGATTTCCCGGATCTCAGTTGGTGTCAGATCATTGAATATTTTGGTTGCCAGGGGAAGGTCTTGTTGCAACTCACCAAACAAATTAAAACAAAGCGGTTGGCTGGAGAGCAGATCGTTGAATATACGCGGTTTTCCGTAGAGTTTTCCCTTGCTCTTCTTCTTATCAAGCACTTCTGCCCGGGCAACCTCGCGGATGGTGTCCGTCAGATAATTGGCCAGAGTTTCATCCGCCCAGGGCATTGAAAGGCGGGATCCTAAGTGCCTGCTTTCACCCTTGTGTTTATGCACCCCGACAGGATAACCTTGTTCCTCACGCCATATAGACTGCAACAATCGTGCTTTCCGCTGAAATTCGCTCTTGTCTACTTTTTCAAGAACCTGGTATTCTTTTGCTAGTTCATTGAGGGTTTTCATGTTTTCTCATTTGTCAGGATGTTTTTTTGTCACAAAATATGTACATATCTAGTATAGAACTGATTAAATTACTTGTCAAAGGTCGCCTATCCCTGCTTTCCAAGCTGTATAGTCCCCTGCTGGTAAATCGTTATTTCCACCCCGGAGTTAATAATTCGCTTTAATCCCCCCTTGACAACTCCCCATCCCTGTGTATAATACATCTAAAGTACTTTACAGTACAAAGCGCTTTACAAGTAAACTAATATACAGGAGTAACTTATGAACACCCAAATCGACTTAAAAGATACCGAACGAAACTCGTTTAAATTGTCCGCCTATGCGGACGGCACAGCCGATATGTCTCTCGGGCTGATGATGATCCTCTTAGGGACCTACCCCATCACCCGGGAACTCTTTGGCGTGGCTTACAATATTCTGTTCTTCTTCGTGGTCCTGGGGCTGATCATCTTTGCCCAGATCCGGATCAAGGCCCGCCTTACCCCTTCCCGGATCGGTTTGGTGAATTTCGGTGAGAAAACTCAAAAACGGATGAAAGTCGCCGTCCTGATCACCGGCCTGCTGGTCTTATCGACCGCCGCCACCTGGTACCTTTCCTCCCAGGGATACATGCTGCCCAAAGGTTCTATCATGGGAGCCTACGGGTTTGACATCCTGATCGGCGTCATCGTCCTGGCTATCTTCAGCGCCATGGCCTACACCCTGGAGCTGACCCGCTACTACTTCTACGGTCTGCTTTTAGGAGCCAGCTTCCCGCTTCCGACGATTTTTCCCATCTCTGATGGTCTGCCCGCCCTGCTTTCTGGAGTGGTGATCGTGAGTGTTGGCGTTGTTCTGCTGGTCCGTTTCCTGGCCAAGTACCCCGCCGTCGCAGAAGCGGAAACAGAGGAGAATTAACATGGCTGACGCGACAGCGAAAATCATCAATCCCACCGCGGAAATAAACCAGCTAATCCACGCCCCTTCCAGGTTAAACATCATCACCAATCTTTACGTGGTGGAAAGCGCCGACTTTATCTTTCTGCGTAACCTGACCGGCCTGACCTGGGGGAATTTATCCGCGCATGTATCAAAACTGGTAGAGGCAGGTTATGTAGAAGTCGAAAAATCCATTGTTAACAAGAAAACACACACTGTGGCGCGGATGACGGAAGACGGGAGACGGGCGTTTGAGGAATATAAGGCTAAAATGTTGGAAGTACTGGGGTAAAACAGGTTTAAGGTTTAAAGTTAGAAGGTTTAAAGGTTAGCGATTTCAACTATTAGAGTAACTACAGAAGTCTCACTTCAGTGGGACTTACTTTACCTAGCCCGCGGCTTAAGCCGCCGGGTAGGTGTCGGTAGAATTCAGGAGATTGCCGCGATTAATAAGCCCGGGAAAGCTGACTCTTTCCCTTGAGTGAGATGCTGATGATTTCCTACAAAACAGTGACCACTGATTACTGAATACTTTTTTATGGATCCTTCGCTAGGCTTGTTCTGAGTGGACATCTAGCGAAGTCGAGATTGGAATCGAAGGGTTCAGGATGCTGTGGTTTTTGAAAATCAAATATACTTACTGTTCACTGACTGCTGATAAACTCCCCTCCGTTGTGTTCCCCTCATTTCTTTGCTACAATCCTGATACGGATACAACGGATCTGGAGGTAAAAGACATGAAGAGGATCATCCCCCTTTTGCTGCTTCCCATCCTATTAACAGCTTGCGCGACCACGGGTTCAATCAAAACGGTAACTTCCCCTACGCCTACTCCTGAACTCCCCGCGACCTCACCACCTGATCCCCCAGAAACTGAGACACCCCTACCTCCCACAGAACTCCAACCACCCCCTACTGGATCACCTATCCCCCGAACTCTCTTTCCCACTTCCCTAAACCCGGATCCTGCTCTCTTAGAAATGTGGCAGAAGATTGAACTCGCCTTGGGGACAATGCTGCTCGATTTTGCCTTAGAAAGAGGCCCCGTATTATGCGAGTGGGAACTTCTGGGGTTAACTGACCTCGAAGTCTATCTGTATGTCCTCTGCAAGGCAACTGTACCTCTGACTGATGATAGTACAACCTTACCATCGGCAGATATGCCCGCCGTGATTCACCTGGGTGAAAATGGAGAAATCCAGGAAGTGGAAATTCCCGGTCCTGGCACACTCTTCGCCGAGGATATTCGCCGCATGTTTCCACCCGAGGCGCAAGTCCGCATTTTTGATGATTTAATAAACTACCAGCAGATGGGAGACCACCTTCTCTGGAGATTGGATCATCCACAAGAACCGCCTTTGTTTGTTCTCAATACAACACCGCAGCCTTGAATCAAAACTAATCAAATAATGTTGTAATGATCCTTTGTTCATCACTAGCAAAAGGAGATGAAAATGGCCAAATACAAACTCCTTCCTTTACAAGTGATTATTGGTGTCATATTGTTATCTCTGATGGGAAATTGGGTTTATCAGGTGCGAGCGGAAAACGCACACCGCCCTGCTCTAGGTGCAACTGGTACACCAGTTCCCCAACCGTTAACACTCCAACGAGATCTTTCTTCACCGGTGGAAACTGAAATCATGGGGGTCATCCAGTCCTATTTTGAGGATCGCTATCGTGCATTCAGCACTTTGCAGCTGAATGATTTAGGCACTCTGGTCTCTATCAAACCTGATGCAAAATCATTCCGGAATGCAGAATTGGACAAGCTGGCAGTTGAACTAAAACACGCAGAATTAAACCAGCTTCGGTATATGGATTATGAATTCTTCCTGGATTTTAGGGAAATTATTCTTGATAATTCTTCGCAAGCAGCCTCTGTATCTATCATAGAAAATAATCAGGTAGTCTATGAAATTTCTTCCTTACTCAATCCGAAAGATCCGGTCGTCACCCGCATGTCCGGACTTGAACATAAGATTGAATTACGTAAAGAAGCAGGGCAGTGGAAAATTTTCTCCCATAACTATGACGATTACCTGTGGCGTTTACTGAAACAAACCCGGAAATCCCCGGCGGAGATGCTCCAGTCTATGAAATCATTTCCAGAGCCGGCTTCCCGGAACACGCTATTGCAATCCAGTTTTTCCTGCAACTTGTATCCTGATGAATCCACCCATCCCTATCAACGGGATGGAGCTGTGGCCTATGCCGTTGCGCATGCCGCGAAACCGAACTACAACCCGGATTATCCTGATTATGACGACGGAGTGTATGGAGATTGCACCAACTTTGTCTCTCAGGCGTTGTACGAAGGCGGTAATGTGTCGATGGCAATTCCAGACCCTCTGCCGCCGCCCAGCCCTCAAGGTCAGCTCCGTTGGTATCTTCTGGATGACACCCGCCGGGCATCCGCTTGGAATGATGTCGGCGCACTTCATGATTTTATCACTCACCCCTACGCCTGGAATGAGGGGCCAGAAGGATGTGAGGCTTCCATTGATGAGGTCGATGTAGGAGATATCATCCAATATGAATGGAACGATATCAAGGAAGGTCCAGATAATTATGTGATTTGGGATCATTCTGTCATTGTTATCAAGTTTATTGATGCCACGCCTTATGTAGCAAGTCATTCACCAAATGTTGAAGAAGCGCCATATAACTATTTTGATTACTTTGGAAATTATGAGGATATTCGGTTCATTCATATTGAACGGAGTGATGGTTATTCTCCCATTAAATCAAAGGTAGAACAAAACAGCGATGATGGAGGAACAAACCCAAGCGGCTGCCTCTTCTCTTCCTCCGATAATGAAGTTTATTTGGGATCCTGCTCTGGTGATGGGAACATTACCAGCGGTTTCCGATTTAACAACATTAACATCCCCCGCAAAGCTGAAATCAGATATGCCTTTGTGATATTTACTGTGGATGGAACCTACACCAATGCCCTTAAGGTGCAAATCTACGGGGAGGATAGCGGTAATGCGGACACATTCTCCGCCTCCAATCCTCCTTCGGGTCGTCCCCTAACCAGCGCATTTGTTCCCTGGTCAATTTCTGGCACATGGAGCCTTGGATTAAGGCGCACCACACCCCAGCTTTCTGCCGTAATTGAAGAAATCGTCACTCACCAGGATTGGAACCCGGGGAACTCGCTGGCATTAATCATCAAAAACATCGTCCCTGGCACGTTGCACCGCAGAGTCATCGCTTTGGAACGGGCCAGCTGGGACCCGGAGCTAACTCAAGCCAAATTAATTATTGCTTATTCGGGTGGTGAACCTCCTGCGCCGTCGGATACCCCCACAGCTACTCCAACATTTACTCCTACATTCACACCCACATCCACACCCACATCCACACCCACACCAACCCCCACCTCGACATTTACACCAACCCCTACTTCCACACCGGTTTCCCCTGATCCCCCACCGGCTCCTGGCTGGGCATCCGCAGAAATGGTACTCATGCAGGATGAATCCCTGCAGCAGCGGGAAACTTACTCTTCCATCTTAAGCGAGGTACGTGATCAGGTGATGATCCCTTCGCCTAAAGGGGAGATCTACATTGAAAAAACCTATCAACATGCACCAGAAATCATGAGACTGTTCCTGCAGAATCCAAGTCTCCGCGTGCAGGTCAAGAAACTTGCGATTGAGGTTCAACCTCTGCTTGAATCCCTGATAAACGAAGACTACACCGGAGAGGGTTTCCAGCTGGAGAAAAAGTGGATCAGGAGAACCCTCCGGTTATTAAACAAAATTGAGAAAAAGTCCAGCCCCGAACTGCGCCAGGAGATCCAGTGGTGGAAGGACCAGCTGCCTGGCTTCGAAGGTAAAACTGGACCCGAGATCTGGGAGTTGCTTCCCGAGAGGTGAGACGAACAGGAAACCACCTTTATAAACCATGCGGCAGCCAGATATCTGAATCTTCCTCCTGCTAAGATGTAAGAGCGACCCATCACCCTTCGATGAACTCAGGACAGGGGATGGAAGACCGGGAAGGACAATATAAAATATTAAATATAAAATTAAAGATTGGATTAACTGACAGGTGTAAGCTTTGCTTCAGACCGGGGACAGGAGACGGAAAGATTATGTTGAAGGTTGAAGGTTAAAAGGTTTAAAAGTTGGCGATTTCAACTATTATATTAACTACAGAAGAATTTATTCACCGGGCGAAGGTGAAGGGACAAGCTGGAAAGCTAGCACTTTTTATCGTTACCCTATCTAGCAACCGATTCTCTTTCCGATCTCCTGTTTTGTAGCGCCTAATTTAAGCAAGGATCTAATTTGCAGATCGATAGAAACAGACGGATCTGCAGCTTCTAATTTAGACAACCTTGATTGGCTAGAATTTAAGATCTTGGCCGCATTGACTTGAGTTATCCCCTGTTGTTCTCTTAGATCTTTTACCATCTCACTTAGGATAATCTTAAGTTCAATATAAGCAAGCTCTTCCTCAGAAAGCTCGAGGAAATCTTCGATGCCACCAACTTTCCACCCCTTCTGTTCAAGCTCCTTTATTCTTTTTTTGTTCATCATATCATCCTCTGTATAGTAACTGATTAAACGTATTTTACAGATATCAATGACTTTCTTCGGTGTTTGTTGTGTCTTCTTAGCGAATACTTCAAGTATGACAATCGCATCCTCAGCCTGATGGTAAATAATTCTCCAAGTATTGTTTACATCGACTATCCTTAATTCATGGCAACTCTTTCCAACCATTGGCATTGGTCTTGAATGAGGAAGAGAAAGATTATCACCTTTCTGAATTTTCCTGATTAAGAAACCAGCTTCAAGTCGGGCTTCAGATGAAAATGGCGGGGATTTAACCTCTCCATGTAACCAAACTAGAGGTTTGTCTTGTTTAGACATACAGCTTCATTGTATGTCAGATTTGACATATTGTCAACTATTAGATTAACTACAAAAGTCCCTCTTCAGAGGGACTTACTTAATATAGGCCGCGGTTTTAACCGCCGGCCGATCGTTGATGACAAAGCCTTAAGCGTCGATGCAGATCGACGCCCGGCGCAGCCCCAAGCTGGGATTTTTGCGAAGCACCCTGGCGGGGTAATCCCCCGGGAAATACAAATCGAATTTTTCGTTTTTATCAGCAGATTGCCGCACCAAATACAATAAGGCGACCCAGCGGGTCGCCCCTACGCCTCACGCCTTACGACTTACGCCTTACCCCGGCCCCTCATCAGCGGCTTTTTTATCAAACCGGATCTGGCACACCTCATGCCCCTGGGCTATCGTCTTTCCCAGGCTGAATTCGAAGGGGGGAAATTCGTCAGCGATACCCCGGTCCCCCTCCATGGCGATATCACAAAGATGCTCAATCTCCTTTGGGGATGCGCCCAGCTTTTCCCAGGCGCTCACCAGCGGGCAGTAGTGGAAATCCAGATGATATCTTTCCTCATCCGCTGCCAGGACCTGCATCTCAAAGACCTTCCGGCTGGTTCCACCAGGAAAAACGGTTGCAAACTCCTCCATGCTGCCGGGGTTCTCCATCTTTTCCCGCCTTTTTTGACCGCTCAAACATCCTGTGGCGCGAACCGCCGGGCGGGCAAAATCGTCCCAATCCAGGCCTCT
>JAUWEC010000068.1 GCA_030608465.1 Chloroflexota bacterium | reverse complement strand
CTGACAGCCTGGGTTTCTGGGAAGTATACTTCCCAGCCCCGGGCCGGCAGAACCTGATATTCTCCGGGATGGTTAAGGGAGATGCTGTAAGTTAATTGATAGGTACCGGCAGGCAAGTAATTAACTGACCAGCTGACTCTGTCATCAAAAACAGTGGGCGGGTTAAAATACCACCATCCCCACCCATTTCTAAAAGGCGCTGACACCAGATATTCCGCCATGTCCTGCCGGGTGGTTTTTAATCGGGTATCCAGGATCTCTGCCCCGGCTGGTATCCTGTCCTCCACCATCAAATAATGAGCATCGTGTTCCAAAACCAGGGTAAGTTGAACCTGCAGTAAAACCCCCACTGTTCCTTCCTGGGTAAAGATTGCTGTGCCTTCATTGTTAAAATCAGCATAAACACGGGAAATGCTCATTCCTTTTCCAAATGGCTGGACATCTTCTACCGGTCTGGAAACTAGCAGGTGAGCTTTATAGTACAGGGTACCTTCCCCTTCCCCGCGGTTAATAACCAGCGCATTGGGGTCTTCCGCATACAGTGTTCCCACCGGGACCGATGCAGTCACTGCCTCCAGCTGAACTGAACCTTCAGCCTGCCCATTGATCACATCAGTTCCGTTAACTGCGCTTGAATATACAAAACTGGTCGATGGATCGCCATTTGCCTTCATCACTTCATTTAGGGACAGGACTGCCCAGCCTGTTTCATAAGCAGAGCCCCAATCTCCTCCAGGCCTACTGGTGGAAACCAGGTAGCGGACAGCTTCCGGCAGGGTTCCGGAGTCCGCGTCAGCCCGGGCTAAAGCATAGGTGACGATGGCTGTGGTAGTGGCGGTATTGTTTAACCAGCAGCGGCAGTTTTCAGGGTTCTCCCAATGAATTCCGGTGGAAGTTCGTATTCCTGTTCCAACCAGATTAGAGAACAGGGTCCTGGCTTGTTCATTACCCGGTAGTTGATTTTCAAGCGCCAGCGCTAAAACTGCCTGGGCATAAGGGCTGAGCTGGCTGCTGAGTGAGGCAAGCTCCAGCATCCCCCCGCTGGTATCAATCCCGGCTTCCGTTAGGGCAAAATACCTAAACGCCAGCCGATTATACTGCCAGGGCTCTGCCAGCATCTCAACTGCCGGCATGGTTGCCAGTAAATATCCGCGGGCTTGCTGAATCATCAAATCTTCTACAAAAACTCCGGCTTTGTCTGCCTGAGTCAGGCCGAACAGGATAAATGAACTGATCTCCCCATCACTCGCACTTCCCTGCCACCAGCCCCATCCACCATCCTCATTTTGAGCAGCCGACAGGGCAGCTAATGTTTCGGGAATGATTGATTCCAGCCTGCTTTCTAACTGTGGATACTCTAACTCAAGCTCCTGCAGAGTTTGGAAAGTAATCACATTGGGTAGGAAATTAGACATAACTGCAATTGTGGAGATATGCTGATCTTCTTCCATGGCATCCAGTGCCGTTAATAACGCAGCGGCCAGGGAAGGAGACAGCTCAATGTCCAGAGATCCTTCCTCGGGATCATAAGTCTTTGGGAGAGTTACGATTTCCAGGCGCTGTCCGGAATCTTCCAGAACTCCTGATGTCCCAAAAGTTTGCGGAGCCATGTAACGTGATACCGGAAGAGGTCCCAGGTATGGTTTCACAGCATCCGAGTACTCTCCAGCGTTTGCTGTGAAGGTCAGGTCAACCTCGTTGATATCTTCTACAGTTCCCCACCATTCGATCCTTGTTCTGCCTCCGGCAGGAATATCTACCGTTTGTGTGGAAAAATCCGGAACATCAAACTGAATCCCAACTCCCTGTAAGGTTACATCGGCTGTTAGGTCTTCATTCGTGTTGTTATGAACCACGGCTGCCAATGCCAGATGATCCCCTGCCACCAGGAATCTAGGGGTCACGGGGCGAATCAACAAATCTTTTGAGGTAACCACTTCCACTGCTGCCTGACCGACTTCAGTTTCTTTGGTCACCCCCCTGGCTTCTGCCTGCCAGGTTGTCAGGTTATCCGGCATAGTTACTGTAACTACCGCTTCTCCATTCTCGTCAGTTAGGACATCCGCACTCCAAAAACTTGTATCCTCAAATTGGCTTCGCACAAAATAAGCTTCTGCGCCGCCGCCGCCACCCATTCCTCCCGGGATGAATATGCTTCGTCCGGCATGCACACTAAGGGGAATTCCCATCCGGACCGCCAGCGGCTGTACACCGTAAAATGCCTCTCCAATCTCTGTAGAATTTGGATCTGCCAGAGCAAGAACAGCTTTGTCAACAACTGCCAGTGTAAATTCGCCTTCTAGCGGATCGCCATTGTGATCAGAGACCCGGATCGTAAACTGCACTTCTTCCCTCGGCCCAAGACGCTCTGGCTTTCCAATAACTTCCACCTGCATCATTTTTGTGACCGGTTCCACCAGCAGGTTAATATACCCCTGGCGAAAATCAGCTGTGCCTTCCCCATCTTGCCCCAACAGGGTAACAGAAACATAAATATTGGGTGATTCTTCATCGCCGAGCGGAATGCTGATGGTTTCCCCGGCCGAGGCTATATTCAAGGTTTGGTAGGAGATGACTTTATGGCGTTCTACTGTGATGAGTGCCTGTGCACCCCCGGGGAACGGATTGGGTATAAAGATTTCAGCGTCCTCTCCCGGCAGGTATATATCTTGATCAGAAACTAATTTTATCTTCTGGTTGGTAAGCATTGGCCAAGCCGTTGTCCCCGGACCTCCAACCCAGAGCATCACTTCTGTCCGGGCGCCATCTCCGTAGATATCCAATTGATAGGTTCCTGGCTCTGGAGGAATAAAGCTGAGTCCTGTTTCTCCATCCCGTCCGGTGCTAAAGTTTTCGGTCGAGATTGCTTCAGTCTCCCTCTGGTAAGTAATCTGTCCAATCTCTCCCACTTCGCTCTGCCAGGTAACCCGGTTAAACACAGCCCGAAGGTTCCTGACGCCATCGGGTTCTTTTTCCCAATCAACAACTTTGATATCAAACTGGACTTCCTCCCCCGCCTTTGTTATCCAGGCCGAAGGTTTCACGCCAATATAAAAATCACTGGGATGTACCAGCATTTCAGCCTGGCTGGTGATCTGGAAACCGGTTTCATCCTGGGCTGTTACCACTAATTTATAAGTCGCAGGGAGAGTGATTTCCCAATCATAGGCGTCAACATCGGTGAGCGGTTGATCGATTGTCCAAGCTCCGCGGGCATCTGTCTCGGCTTCGCCCGAATCCATTAACCATCCCCACATGGAAGTATAATCAAAACCTGGATAGGAAAACCAATTGCTGTCCAAAACCCCAACTTGATATCCAGGCAGAGAGAAGTGTGACCGAGCAGCCCTCAGAGTCCAGGAGATAGGCAAATCTCCAGACGGAGCATCAAAATAGTACTGGGCATCAACCGCGCCCTGCCAATCATCGTCCAGCAAGGTTTCCTCTTTTCCAAACGAAACCTGCAGATCTATCTCAGGTTTGCGGTATTCGGCAACCTGGAAAAACACCATACCATCGTCAGTTTTCAGCTGGTAATATCCGGGCTGTGCAAATGAAGAAAGCTGATACTCTCCGTGAGCAGTTCCGTATTCAGACAGGGAGTGGGTTACTTCCTTGTCTTCACCCTGCGGTAGATCAATTGTCACGATGATTTTATCCTCGACCGGAAGTCTATAATCGCCGTCTATATTCCTCCGGTGGACCAAACGATAATATACGGTTTGCCCGGGGCGATAAATCGGCCGGTCGGTATATATATATGTTTGGGGTTGAGGAAGTCCATAATTAGAGCGCAAACTGAAATTGTACGGTTCTGTTCCAGATGCCCAGTTAGATGCAGTGATCCCAAAACTCTCTTCACCTGGAGCTCCCGCCACCGCATAAAAAACCCTGTTATAGAGATCAACGGGGTTGCTGAATTCAACTTCATAAATTCCCTGTTGATTGGTTTCTCCTTTAAAGAAAACTTCTCCACCTTCATTGTAGATTTTGATCTCCGCATCCTGCACCGGAGCCATGGTCTCCAAATCAACTGCCCAGACCAGAAGGTTTTGGGGGCTTGCTTTCATGGTCAGATGGACATTGCTGACAGACAGCAGGTACGGTGAAGGGTTGTACGGAAGTTCCTGAGAATATATCTGATAGCGATACAAACCCGGGGCTAAAGATGTCCCGGACTTGTTTAGCGGGAGATTGATTGTGTAGTTGTCATCTCCAGGAACGCTTACAATATGGTTCCAATGCTGTATATCGGCAGGATAATAATCATCCAGAACTGTATAACGGTTCTGGCCGAAAAAGTTAGAATAAGCTTCCTCGGGAATTGTGCCGATATTAACCGAGACCTGGTATAGATTTGTTCCATCTGCCGGTATTGCGTTCTCTGATCCGGTTAAGAAAAGAATGTTAGTTCCCTGGGTGATAACCAGATTTGACGGAAGTGGCTCGGTGGTGAAATACAAAGATACCGAATCAAACAAGGAGTCACCCCAGACATCAGAAAGGGCTTGTTTAACTACCAACTTGTAGTCGGTCAGGGGTTCATAATTACCATAGATATGAAGTACTTTTCCGCTTCCAGCGGTGGAAGGTCTGAGGTTAGGAACCTCCGGGGTAAAGGTAATATTTTCCTCAAAATTCTCCAGCTCTACTGGGCTGTTGAAATACAGTGTCGCTCCCTCATAAATAGAAAATGTATAATTTTGTCCTGAGGGAGTTCCAATGAATAAAAACTCTCCCACCGTTTCAAACTGCCACGTTGTATCCAGCTGCAGCGGGGTGTTCCCGGCTGCTTTGGTTTCACCGGGAATGATGGCTGCATATGTTGTGGCCCTATCCAGTAGCTGATCGGGTGTAAATACGGCTTCTGTTAAATCATCAGTCCATGTCAGCTTTCCAGTTACTGATTTTCCACTACCACTGACCAGTTTTAAATTTGCTGCGACGCTTTCTGTATCCATTGCCTGGTTAAAAGTTAATTTCAGGGATGTATCAAGAGGGACATTTTTTTCTCCTTCATAGGGGCTCCAATCCAGCAGCTGAGGATATGCGGTAGAGAAAGTCCAGGATCTGAGCGTATCTGGATCCAACATCGCGCCGGCTGTGCTTGTCAGTAACGAGGACAATTCCGCCTTGTAGGTCACTCCGCCTGCCAATGCCGTTTCCGGTAAGAACAGGTCGGTACTGGTGTTTATCCATTCCCCTTTCCCTGCTACAGCAGGGCTAATCATAAAGGCAGGCTCACCCGGTAAGGATTCTCCAAGGGGAACAACTGGCTGATTAAAAGTAACCACCACTGCAGAAGAGGGGTCAATTTCTATTGCTCCCGGAGATGGTAAATAATGTGTCGCCTTAAGCGTATCCGGGATAAAAAATTCAATTTGAACCGGTTCGGTTAGAGCCAAACCGTTGTCGGCTTTGGCTGTTGTATCCAGATGGAACACGAGTATCGTATTTGGGAGGAATGGTTGCTCGGGAGTATAAACCAGTGTAGCTGGATCACTCCAGTTAAATGACCCTGCCAGTTCAGGTTCTCCAGATAAGGCGCCTACAACGGAAGTTTGATCCATTTTTTGATTAAAGTAGAGGGTTATCGGTCCCCCGACTGGAATTGTGCTGCCCGCAGGTGGATCCGTTTCCACAATAGTTGGAGGCAGAGGCTGCGGTGTAAACGTCGGTGCAGGCGTTGCTGTTGCTGTAGTTTCTGAACCAAAAACCCGCTCCTGTAAACCGGCAGGGAGATTGCAGGCCAGGCTAATTGCTGTTAATAAGAAAATAGCGGTTGCCAGCAAAAGGATTATTTTGTTTTTCTGGAGAGACATCGGTCTGCTTCCTTTCTCAAATAACAACTTGAAATGGTCAGGACCTTGAGGATAAGAAGATTATACCCGCTTCCCTTAGAAACGTATATTTTCAGCAAGTTAACCCAAGTTAAAGAGAACGAGGAAACAGTATTTAAAAAATAGTAAACACCCGGGAGAAATCATCACCCGGGTGTTTTTCTATCGAAAATCTGGCTTATATTGGTCGAAAAAAGACCCCCTGCCAGTTCCTGGACCATGGCTTGTTAAAGATGATCAGCTGGTTTCGGGCTCCTTGCGATCAAGCATCTGCATTTGGGAAGCAATCACTTTGGTGAAGTAACGGGTGTTACCTTCTTCCTCATAGGAATCAGTTTGCAGCCTTCCCTCTAAAAAAATCAGGCTTCCCTTTTTGAGATATTCCCCACAGATCTCCGCCAGTCTTTCCCAGGCTTCAATATTAAACCAGTCGGTTACATCTTGATATTCCCCCTCTTTGTCCTTCCAACGGCGGTTGACCGCCATGCTGAAAACACAGACTTTTTTCCCGCTTGGTATGTTTTTAAGTTCAGGATCACGACCTAAGTTTCCGATCAATTGAACTCGATTCAGGCCCACCATAATTCCCTCCTTATAAGATATAATTGATAGGCGTTATGCTATTCAGTGTAGCGCAAGCACCTGTAGTTTGTCAAGTATGTATTACTGTATCATTTTATTGTTGCAATTATTCACACTGTAAAATACATCTCTTTTTTTGAAAAAAAAGGAACAACAACCCTCCCATGTACATAGCAATTGAAGGCGCGATTGGTGTCGGCAAAACAACTCTCTCCCGTTTATTAGCTTCCCGTTTTCAGGCAGATTTAATGCTGGAAGTATTTGAAGAAAACCCCTTCCTGGCAGATTTTTACGCGGACAGGGAAACATACGCTTTTCAAACCCAGATCTTCTTTTTGTTAAGTAGATATCACCAACAGCAGGAAGTGCCGATCGCATTAACCTCTGGTAATAACCTGATCGCAGACTATACCTTCGAGAAGGATGCTTTGTTTGCCCGCTTAAATCTAACTGGTGATGAACTGGAAACCTATTTCAGCGTACATAATGCCCTGGCTGAAAAACTTCCCCTGCCAGATCTGATAGTTTACCTGCAGGCTGAAACGGATGTCTTAATGCAGCGAATCGCTCACAGGGATCGACCGTACGAAAGGAATATGGATCAAGGTTACATTGAGAACCTCAACCATGCCTATAATGTGTTTTTCGGCGAAGGACATACCAGGACTCCGGTATTACGGATAAACACCAATAAGCTGAATTATGTTGCCAAAGAACAGGATCTGGATTGGGTTGAAAAGAGGATTCGTCAAACGTTAAAACTACACCCTTATCAAACTCAATTTTTCAATAAGGCATAAGCGAAAAAAGGGACACAAACGAAATGCGCTTTACGCCGGAAATACTCCGAAAACACGCTCAACTTCTTGTTGATAAGGAAACCAAACAAGACCGGGGCATCATTGCTGCATATTTGCAGGGGTCTCTTTTATACGGCTCTCCGCTTCTTGGAGGTGCAGGGGATATTGACTTAGTATTTATCCATTCTTCTCCCCCGGAAAATATTAATGAGATCAAACGGATTACACCCGAGATCCATTTTGATATAGAACACCACGATCAACTGTTGTACCAGAGACCAAGAGATTTACGGGTGGATCCCTGGCTTGGTCCTGCCATCCGAGACGCCCAGCCGCTTTATGACCCCCGGCACTTTTTCGACTATACGCAAGCTGGCGTGCGCAGCAACTATTCATACCAGGAGAATATCCAGGCCAGAACCAGACCATTGATCGAAAGTGCCCGCCAATTCTGGCTGGACCGACAGATTTCCCCGCCCCAGGAGGACATCACCGAACTCCAAGCCTTCTTGGGTGCCCTTTATAAAACCTTGAATGCGGTAGCTCTCTTAACAGGCCCCCCATTACCAACTCGCCGACTTGGAATTAAGTTTCCCGAAAAGGCCGCAGATGCAGGAGCTCCGGGATTGGCTGTTGCTCTAATTCACTTATTGGGAGGAGTATCTGTTACAAAGGAGATTCTCCAGGACTGGATTAATCACTGGGATACAGCCCTGACCACCCTCCAAGAAAAGACCTCTCCCGTACCACTTCTAGCCCAGCGAAAAACTTATTATCTAGCGGCCCTTGAGGCAATCCTTCAGAGCGAAAAACCAGCCACTGCTTTATGGCCGCTGCTTACCACTTGGACAGAAGCCGTTTCGGCGCTGCCTGACCAACTCCAACTGCAGCCTGCCTGGAAAAAAGCTGTCACCGCACTTGGTTTTGCAGGAAAAGATTACCAGGTCCGTCTGGCCGCCTTCGATAGTTTTCTTGATATGTGTGAAACGCTGATTTTAGGTGAACAAGCCGATTCCAGAACGAGGACTTTCTAAATTCTCAGGAAACGTTTTTCGGAAGCACAACCCGGAAGGTGGCTCCCTCGCCAAGCCCTTCACTCTCAGCCCATATTCTTCCCCCGTGCAGGGTGACTAATTCCTTCGCAATTGATAACCCCAGGCCTAATCCCCCATAACTCCGGGTCATGTGGTCATCCACTTGGTAAAAGACCTCAAAGATTTTTTCCAGGTTTTCCGGAGAGATTCCCCTCCCTGCATCAGATATAGAGACCATGACTTCATCATCTCTGTCGTCAACTGTTAATCTGATTTCCCCCTCAACCGGTGTAAACTGGATAGCATTGAGCAGTAAATTCACAAAGACCACGCTCATTTTCGGAAGGTCTATATGTAGTTGAATTGGCTTTTCCGGCAACTGATAATCCACTGTATGATCTTCTTTGTTTACCGTCATCCTGACTTCTTCTTGAGCATAATTAATCACCCGCTGAAGGGATGTATCAGTGAAATCCAAATCCGCTTTTCCGGTATAAAGCAAGTTCATATTGGCAATGTCGTCCAGAACTGCCCTTAATTTTGACGATGCCATTAAGATGGATTCTGCCAGAGGTTTATTCTCCTCGATGGCATCTTCGTGAAGAAGTGTTGCATAGCCAAGAATGTTTCCCAGCGGGGTTCGCAGTTCATGCGATGCAACAGACATGAGATCCCGTTTCAGCTTATCCGCCTGACTCAATTCAACATTGGCTTTTTGCAGGGCTTGAATCAGCCGGGCATTATGAATTGAGATAGCAGCTTGTGATGCAACAACCAGCAGTAACGAAACATCAAAATCTGTAAAGTCCCCCTCTTTTTTATTTAACGCTTCAATCACGCCGGTTACCCGATCTTTGATCCTCATCGGTACCCCCAGCAGAGAATCGACCTGTAAACCAACTTCATCGCCAACTTCGTTATAGTGTCGGGGATCATCCCGGGTGCTGTTTATTACCAGGTGCCGGTTCTCAGTAAAGATCGTTCCTGCCAGGCTGTTGTCCAGCGGTACAGGTATTTGTTCCAATTTTTCTATATCCCCGCTGGTTGCTGCCGCAAACCTCAATTCCTTTTCCCGTTCATCGTAAAGCAGGATGGATACTTCGCTGCATTCAAGAAGATCCGCAGCTGTATTGAGGATGTTCCTCAATAGAATATCCGGTTTTAAGGTGGAATTCAGAACCGCGCTGATTTCCACCAACTGAGCTACTTTTTGGGTTTTCTTACGTACTTCCGGTTCAGAGATAGAAGAAGTGAGGTTATTAAACATAAGGGACAATTACTCGTTGATTTGTTTTTGGCTGGTTAATTATAGTCTAATGAGCACATTTTTACCTTTTAATTTCGAAAGCCGAAATTTGTCAATCTTCAAATCGCGACTCGTCAAGAAGTTTTTGATATTCCTGATCGTCCAGCGTTTTAACCCTGCTGGTATCTTTGTTTTTATATTTCGTTTCTGCTTCCTGTATTTGGTTCTGGGAAGCCCTGGCTCGGACGCTGATTTTACCGCAGTGCGGACAGCGGACTAACTTTCCGGTAAGCAGATTTGGAGAAAGGAAAAATCTCGAGAATGGAAGGTCACAACGTGTGCACACCGCCCCTCCTGCGGGGCCATATTTACCTAACACAAAGTCTTTTTTCCTGCTCAACAGCACCGGTATACCCAGCCCCAAAATAGTGAGCCCTGCAATAAAAAGGAAAACGGGCACAATTAATCCCTGCGTTTCAGACCAGGCTTGGCCCGAGGATAAGAGTGTCTTTTTAATTTGATTAGACTCCACTAGAGTTTCGTCAATCAAAGAGCCGACAGCAGAAAAGACATGCTCCCCATCCGGAAAAGAACTGGTGTGAAATTTGTATTCGTAGGGTTCCTGGAGAATTGTGGCGATCAGCTCATCATCAAGATAGAACTCAACTTTATCCAGCTCAGCCAGCGGATCTCGAATCTTCAATGTGAAATTTCCCTGGATTTCTCCAAGCCCGCCATAACCGAAGTTCCGGATCAGGTAGAGATTAAGATCAGGTTGGGATTCCTGGGCATAAGCTGTGGCAGGAAGCAGAAGAATCAATATTGTCAGCATGAAAAAAAATGGTTGTCTGTTTTTCATAAATCTATTTCCACCTCGATAAGATTGTCTCCCGCTGAAAGATTTGGACCGCGAAATAAAACAAGACACTGTCCAAAACTACGAGAATTCCAGCCATCCAAAGAATGAACTGCTGGTTCACCAGAATTAACCCCATAGTCTGTCCAATGAATAATCCCACAATCGGGAGCACAAATATCCCCGAGATTTGCTCCGCAATCCGGGGGTCATTCACCCGGGATGAAATCATCACAGCGATACTAACACCAAAAATTGATAAAAGAGGACCAACCACAAAGATTGCCGTCATCCACAGCGGATCAAATAGTTTACCAACCACAGCAGGATTATCAACCATGATATGCGCGCCGGCAGCATACAATAGATATCCTATCCAGGTAGCAGAAACTGCCGGTATTATTCCTGCTAAGCCTTTTCCAATCAGAATTTCAAGCGTTGAAACTGGCGTCACCAGCAGCGGTTCGAGAGTCCTGGTGGTTTTTTCACCGACAATGCTGTAGGAAGCGATGGTCATGGGGATGATCACCGGTACCATCATGAATAAAAGAAGAAACTGGGTGACAATGTAATACAGCATACAATCCCCTCCGCTCAACTCTCCGCACAGCGTTGAAAATTGAGGCGGCAGATCCGCCGTGGTGACACCTCCAAAATTTTCTGATCCGGTCGCAAAGTAGAGGATTCCCAGCGGCAGGGCCGTAATCATCAACGGTAGAAATGACACAGTAAAGAAGATAAATTTGTTCTTAAAGACTTCCCGCCACTCTTTAACGATAATTGCTTTTATTCTATCCATTGTTAATTCCTTCTGCTGACTTCATCAGTTCCAGGTAAACATCTTCCAGGCGGCGGCGCAGTTCGCCTACAAATTGAATCTCTGCTCCCGCTTCTATCAGAGCGCGAATGAGTGCCGGGTTGTTATTTTCCGGATCTTCCACAGAAACTAGAATTTTATTCTCAACAAGATGAACCTCACTGACAAAATCAAACGCAAGCAGCACCTGTTCAAAATCAATTTTCGCCTCCAATAAATGGAAAACAACTTTTCTGCCGAAGATTTTTCTTCTCAAAATTTTGGGTGAATCAAGCGCAAGTAAATGTCCGTTCACAACCGCGACTCGATCACACAAACGGTCAGCCTCGTCCAGGTTGTGGGTGCAAAGAATTATCGTGCGTCCCTCGCCACTAAGCTCTGCGATAAATTTCCGGACCAGCCGGGCCGCTTGAGGGTCAAGTCCGCTGGTAGGTTCATCCAGGAACAGAACTTCAGGCTCATGGAGCAGAGCCCGGGCAATTGCCAATTTCTGGCGCATACCCTTGGAAAAAGTCGCCACTGGTTCATACCGTCTATTCCACAGGCCAAGCATCTCCAGGTAGCGTTTAATCTGGCGGGAGATTTCTTCCACGCCGTACATCGCGCCGAAAAAAGCCAGGTTTTGTTCCGCTGTTAATGCATCATATAAACCGGGCGCTTCGGGCAGATATCCGATCTGCCGCCGAATTTTCTGATCTTCTTTTCCGATCTGGAACCCAGCAACATATGCCTCGCCGCTGGTGGGTTCAAGTAAAGCTGCCAACATGCGAACAGTGGTGGTTTTTCCTGCGCCGTTTGGCCCCAGCAAACCAAATACCTCTCCAGGATTAATGGATACTGATATGCGGTCGACTGCCAGGATATCGCCAAACGATCGGGATAAGTTTGTTGTTTGGATGATCGGTCCATTATTCATCATATCTACTCTCTTCCAGCTGCTCCGCTGTAATTCGCTGTGTTTGTAACCGCGTTTCCCCGGGCAGGGGAAGCTCAGGTATTAACTCTTCAATTTCTCTCACCCGCAGGGTCCAGGCCCAAAACAACCACCCCAGGGAAAATATAAACAGAATGCTCTCCAATAAAACAAAATCCAACTTTTGGGAAGAAATAACAGCAAAAGCGTTCAGCAGTGTATGCCCGAGGACCGCAATCGCCAACCAGCTAGGCTTTTTCTCTCTTACGCTCTTATAGACCATCAGGGATGCGCCAACATGAAAAGCCAGGGCAGATACCCGCTCCCAGGCACCCAGGAGTAAGTGCTGCCAGGGGACTTCCCAGAAGGCTGAAATCTGCGTCCGGATCAAATCAGCCTGTTCTGGTGGAAAAGAATTTAGAGATCCCTCTCCTCCCAGCGCCAGCACCTGGATCAATGCATATAGCGCCAGGATTCCCAACAGAAAAGCTTCGATTCCGCCGTGGCCTACGCCGTACTTGATTGGCAGCAGTGTATTTGGTTTTTTATTTAACCAGAACCGAAACGAAAGATAACGGGCGGTTTCTTCAAACATTCCCGCAGATAAACCCACCGCAATCCCCAGGGCCAGCAGCTTCCATCCGGATTGAGATGTCCCAATTCCCCATCCCTCCAGAGCAGGCAGCAGAACAAATTGATTAAAGGGAATGTGCCCCACCTGGGAGAGGACAAAGACAGCGATTCCTATGCCAATCGGCCGGAATCCGTCATTTCCCCGGCGGAACAGAATCACGGCTAACAAACAAGGAATACCCGCCATTAATAAAGCGTTCAGTATTCGTAAAATTAACCCGGCAGTTGTCATATTTTCCAATGTTTCACGTGAAACATTTTCCTCTTATCTGAGGGGAATCTCCCTTTTCCAATACAGGATTCCAACCAACACAGCCAGGGCCAGCCAGCCAGATACACTAGTTAAGCTTCCCCCCAGGGTGAGATTCACGTCGGTTAAAAAGAGCAGAGGCAAACCTGCAACCGCGTTTACTGTCCCATGTGCCAGTGCAGGCGCCCAGGGGCTTTTGGTTTTTAAGTAAAGCCAACTGAAAAATATGCCCAGTAAAACTGTAAAGACAATCATCATTCCCACGCCAAGTACGGGTTGCTCGGGGTAATTATGTCCTTGTAATATTGCTGGCGCATGCCAGAATCCCCAGATCGCACCGCTGATAAGCATGGCTGGAATTTGCCCCAGGGGCAGGAGTTTAGGTAACAAATATCCCCGCCAGCCTAGTTCTTCTCCCAGGGCAAAAAGTGTATTAAAAAGCGGCGCAAAGGTCAGAGATGCAGCAATCTGCGCTGCTAGAAGAAGCGGAAGAGCTGTTTCCGGCACATCAGGTAATCCCTCCATTGCTTGCCTGATTAACTGAAAAGAGGTGTCAAATTTTCCCCACCCAAAAAGCCAGCTGATCGCTCCCGTTACTAGAACAGCCAGAATCGGTCCCAGCCAAGCCCATAAATAAATCTTTTTCTTTCCCAGTTTTCTTAACCCCAGGTTTTTGAGCTCTTTTTTTTCTCCCAGCCGCGTCGCGATTATGGCTCCCAGCCCGGGCATCCACATCGCTGCACTCCATCCTACC
>JAUWEC010000078.1 GCA_030608465.1 Chloroflexota bacterium | reverse complement strand
GTAGCCCTGGCAGTTGACGGCGGCGGCATAAAGGGCGTCATTGTCTCCCGGGCAATCGCCATCCTGGAGGATTATTTAAAACAGCCGGCATATAACCTTTTCCGACTGCTGGTGGGAACCTCTACCGGAGCCATTGTCTCTGCCGGTATTAGTACAGGGATGTTTGGTGATGAACTGTATAATTTGTACTGTGACCTGGGTCCAAAAATCTTCCGCAAGACCTGGCGGTCTGCCCTCTGGCCGTTGACACGCTATCGCTACCCGTTGGAACCGCTCCAGGAAGCCCTTGAGAATTATCTGGGGGATAAAACCATGGGAGATTTCTGGTATTCACAGCAGCCGACGGATCTTGTGATAACTGCTTTTGACCTGGTTAAGAACAAAACTCTCTTTATCAAACCGTTTAACCAATCAAAAGGCTACGACCAATGGACGGTTGCGAAAGCGGTTCTCGCTTCCTCGTCGGTGCCCTCATATTTCCCACCAGTGGAAAACCGGTATGTGGACGGAGGTGTAGGGTCCTATCATAATCCCTGTTATATTGCGGCCTATGAAGCCCAGTTTGTTCTGGGATGGGATCCGGCTGAGACTACCCTGATCAGTCTCGGGACAGGCCGGGAACCCCATTCCCTCGAGCCGGAACAAATTAAACGCTTCTGGCCCTGGCATTGGATCAGTCCAATTTTGGGTGCCTTTCAGCAGTCGTCTGATGACCAGCAGGTGAACCTGGTAGAAACTTTCTTTACGGAGTTGGATTTCCGGCGTTTTCAAGTGGATTTAAATGAATCCTGTCCGATGGATGATCCGGAAAAGGTCCCGGAATTGACAGCTTACGGTGACCTGCTGGGAGAGATGATACTCACTGACCAGGTAGATCAAGCCATGCGGGTTACGGCGAAAAAAGCGCCGGCCCCTGATCTGTAATTTGATACCCACTGAGAGAATAGAATTTTCGAGTGAAGGGGATTGTAGTGATGAAGAAGGTGTATTACTAGAAATGGACAACAGGACTTTATGGGTTAGTATAGGTGCTGATTAGATAAAGTATGTATTGGAAAAACAAAATCGGGAAGTTAATCCTCAGTTTATTAATTATATTGGTTGGAATACTGCCTGTTCGTGGTTCGGAGGTAGATCTTTCTCTACAGCTGGAGCAAATTCGATCTTATTCCCGCCCCTATGAATTTGATTATGTCTTCTGGACAGTTTCTGCCCTGGGTCGAAAACTAACTCAGACAGGCCTGAAAGTACACCGGTATATACCCCAACAGGAAGGACGCCAGATCGTTCTGGACTATCTGGACTTACGAAACCAGATCAACCAATCGCAGGATATTTTGATAAGTGTTTTATCTGATCCTCAAATGGATAACCGGGATCAGTCTGCTGCTGTGATCAGGGAAAAACTGGATGACATGCGGTCCCGGTGGGGAGCTACAGCGCCCTTTGTGGAACAGATTATTCAGAATCAGATGAATCGCGCGTTAACAACTTTAGGGCTGTCCGTAGGAGGGCAACTGATCCCGCCAGTTCTCTACCGGTCTGAACCTGATTCGTATGCCCTGATTGTCTCGCCCCGAGATGAGATCCGGCAGGCAGCCAACTTGATGCTGATCCGCAACCTTACTCTGGATGAAATCATCGACCTGGAGGAAACCATTGAACAGGAATTGGATCTGTCAGCGCTGGTTGTTGGCATCGGTGGTGTGGGTTTATATCCTTCCATGATTATCGAGACCGGCAATCTGGATTGGCTAATTCATGTCATTGGCCATGAATGGACCCACAATTACCTCACCATCCGGCCTTTGGGGGCTAACTACAACACCAGCCCGGAATTGACGACGATTAATGAAACTATCGCGGATCTGTCCGCGGATGAAATTCAAAGAGAAACCTTCCTGCTTTACTACCCGGAATATTTACCAGCGGAACCTGTCGCAGAGGAACCTGAAAAAAAACCACCTCCCGAAACTCAGGATCCGGTTCCTGAAGGAGAGGTTTTTGACTTCCGGGCGGAGATGCACATTACCAGGTTGGAGGTTGACCGCCTCCTGGCAGCTAAAGAAATAATTAAAGCGGAAGCCTACATGGAAACCCGCAGGCTTTTTTTCTGGGACAACGGCTATTTGATCAGGAAATTAAACCAGGCCTATTTTGCTTTCCACGGTTCTTATGCTGCTGAACCCGGCGGTGCGGCGGATGCGGAAGGAGCGGATTTGGGTGGTCAACTACGGGAGCTGAAGGCAAGCGCACCCTCCTACGCAGCATTTATGCGGCAGGTAGCCTGGAAGTGGCGCCTGGATCAATTTCAGACGCTTTTTGAGGAAAATCACTAAACTTGAGATGTTTTTTAAGAATGATATAAGAAATGAGAATGTGTCATCTGGAGTCTAGATTATTGGTACAATGTTGGAATAGTTTATTAGAGGAGGTTTTGTGAAAAACCAAAAGTATTTTTTATTAGTGTTGATCCTGGTGTTATTAACGGCGGCTTGTTCTACTGCTGTTGAACCAGAAGCAGCGGTGCCGGCGACGCCGACAGATTTGATTGAAACCATTGAAACAGAGTTGCTTGTTGAAGAACCAACCTGTCAGCCGAACCCTCCCCCGCCGTCGCCAAACGCCCAGGATTTGGCCATTTATTCTCCCGATCCGGCTAGTGATTGGATAAAAGGTCCAGAAGATGCCCGGATCACGATTGTTGAATATGCTGATTTCCAGTGTCCATACTGCTCGGTAGCTTCCGTCAATCTGAAAGAGATCCAGGAGAAGTATCCCGAGGATGTGCGGATTGTGTACCGGCATTTTCCGCTTGTGAGCATTCACGACAAAGCCTTATTGGCTACTCAGGCTGCAGAAGCAGCCGGCCTGCAGGATTACGATGCGTTTTGGTCTATGCATGACTTGCTCTATGAAACCCAGGTAGCCTGGTCTTCTTTCACCATAGAAGAATTTTCCAGCTGGTTGGTGGAAAAGGCCGAAACACTGGGATTGAATCCTGAGCAGTTTGAGCTTGATTTGTTCAGCGAAACGATTGTTGACAAGGCGGAAGCCACCTGGATTGAAGGTCAGGAATTAGGCATTCCAGGTACACCCTATATAAAAATCAACAGCCTGTATGATGCCCAGGCAGACCCCCAGCAGTTAACCGCGATTGTGGAAATGATTAAACTTGAAGGTCAGCAATTTTCTGAATGCCCTCCAATGACAGTGGATACCGACACCTCCTATCTTGCCATAATTGAGACTGAAGGTGGAGATATCGTCCTTGAACTGTTCCCGGATATCGCTCCACTGGCTGTGAACAGCTTCATATACCTGGTAGAAAATGATTGGTTTGACGGGGTTATCTTCCATCGTGTTCTGCCTGGTTTTGTTGCCCAAACCGGGGATCCTACCGGTACGGGTTTTGGCAACCCTGGGTATTCTTTCAGCAATGAAGTTTCCGCAGATCTGGTATTTGACAGGGCGGGATTGGTCGCCATGGCAAATTCTGGCCCAGATAGTAATGGAAGCCAGTTCTTCATTACCTATGCCCCAACGCCCAATTTAAACGGGAGCTATACAATATTCGGTGAAGTAATCGAAGGAATGGATGTAGTGAGTGGTATCACTCCCCGGGATCCTCAGCAAGCCGGGGATCTTCCTCCCGGAGATGTGATATTAAATATCATCATTGATGAACAATAAGCTAAGCCTAAACTGGGACCTGATGAATCAGACGGGGATTAATTGACGAATCAGATCCCTCAACGAGAGAAGTTTGATTGGCTGACAGCGGGTCAGTTTGGTTTCAGCCTGCTCGCCAGTCTGCTGCTGATGGGGTCATCCCTGGTGGGGACACTGATGATGTCCCTGGGCGGTTCCTTCGCTGGCTTGACAGTTACTGAAAATCAACTGGGATCCTCGCTTTTATTTTCTGCCGGATTGGGTTTTGCGGGATTCTTAATGATCCCTTCGACGTATTTTTCCGGCCGGCGTTTATTTGGAATATCACCCCGGACAAGTAAAATCTGGCAGGGATCTGATTGGCTCATCTTTTCAGTGCCGATTCTCATTTATCTGGGCTATCTTTCCCAGGCTAATACTTCCTGGGGTAATTTCACTCTCCCTTTGATCCATATTCTTACCAATGGCGCAGCTATCTTCTGGTTGTTAAACCGGGTGAAAAGAAAACTGCCGGGAGAAAGCGCACAGCGATTTTGGGGAGTATTTGGAAGCGGACTCACCTTTGCTCCACTGATTGCGCTTATCGTGGAATTTCTGATCCTGATTCTTTTCGGAATCTTGTGGTGGATGCTTTTGCAGAATCAGCCCGACCAGAAACAAGAGTTAATGAATCTTATCAATCGATTGCAGCAATCTTCAGTCACCCCTGCCATCTTTGAAAGAACAATTAGTAGATTATTGGAAAGCCCCGGGGTTGTAGGCACCGCGTTTGTTTACATCGCGGTGATTGTTCCGGTGGTCGAGGAGTTGATTAAACCGATCGCGGTTTGTCTTCTGCTGGGTCGAAACCTGACTCCGAGAGAGGGATTTCTGCTAGGAGCAACGGCCGGTGCCGGTTATGCGCTGTTTGAGAATCTGACTATCGCAGCTGATGCTGAGATTTGGACTTTTGTGGTAATTTCCAGGCTCGGAACTGCAGCGATTCACATCCTGACCACCGCGCTGGTAGGATGGGGGCTTACCTCCGCCTGGACGGAAAAACGTTATACCCGATTTTTGATGTCCTTAATTGCCGCCATTTCTCTTCATGGAGTTTGGAATGGGTTAAATATTCTGACCGCCCTGGCTGATTTTCCTCCTATCCAGCCCACACTGGGATCATTTGGTTTTCACTTTGCAGGATACGCGCCCGTGGGTTTGATGATTTTAGCCCTGGGGGCTTTAATGGGTTTGTTCTGGGCCAACTCTCGTTTTCAACGTGCTATAATGTCGCAGGTTAATCAAAATAAGTGAGGTTATATGGAAGTAATTAAATTCTTAATCGATTTTGTGCTGCACATGGATGTGCATCTCAGTGAGATTATCGGCAACTATGGCGCCTGGACTTATGGCATCTTGTTCCTTATCATCTTTTTGGAAACAGGGTTTGTGGTCACCCCCTTCCTTCCGGGAGATTCTCTGCTGTTTGCGGCAGGCAGTTTTGCCGCGCTGGGGGCATTAAATCCAATGTACTTATTTATTCTCCTCAGTATTGCGGCAGTGATCGGAGATACGGTTAATTATTCCATTGGAGCTTATATAGGCCCCAGGGCATTTAGCGGTG
Source organism: Chloroflexota bacterium (assembly GCA_030608465.1). Taxonomy (GTDB): domain Bacteria; phylum Chloroflexota; class Anaerolineae; order Anaerolineales; family UBA11858; genus B10-G9. Next base: position 6,694 of record JAUWEC010000078.1, on the reverse strand, counting down.
AGATAAAGTACCTGAAAAAGGAACATTTAGATCGAACCTCCGAGTTTTACGAGAAACACGGAGGAAAGACGATTATTCTGGCCCGTTTTATCCCCATCATCCGCACTTTTGCCCCCTTTGTAGCTGGCATCGGCACCATGACCTACAGCCATTTTATTTTATACAACGTGGTTGGCGGTATATCCTGGGTGGCAATCTTCACCTTCGGTGGTTATTACTTCGGAAATTTCCCATTTGTGCGGGATAACTTTGAAATTGTGATCTTTGCTATTATCTTTATATCCTTCATCCCGCCGGTTTTGGAATTCTTTAAAGCCCGAAAGGAAATGAAAGAAATCAAGGCAGAAGAATAGAGATCAAAAAGTTCCAGCTAATACGAAAACCGCCCAGATGGGCGGTTTTTTAACTGGTTAATCAGCTCAAAAGGGCAACCTGTCAATATGGCTTATGGGCCAAACTGAGATCTGTTCCTGAGCTGGATAGGCTACCTTGCCGGGGTAAATCACCCAGAGGTGTTCCAAATTCAATTCTGAGAGAGCAGTATGCATCGAAGCCGTAATTTTGGGTGCTTCATTGAGCTTGACCTAAACCCCAAAGTTCTTTCCCCGATCAGAAAATAACAGATCAATTTCTGCACCATTGTGTGTGGACCAGAAATAGGCCTCGTTGGGGCGAACAAATTGAAGCACTTGCTCAATCACAAAGCCTTCCCAGGAAGCACCAACTTTGGGATGTCCGAGTTAATTTGTTACGATCCGTGATTTCCAGCAGACTATGAAGTAATCCGCTATCGCGAAAATATACCTTTGGTGATTTCACCATGAAAATTCGGAATTGAACTCCGAGATTACATGGTAAAAGAAATTATCCATCCTGTCGATGGATATCATTTGCGGGCCCTTTTTATTGATTTTTTGGTGTTTTGGTGCAGTTAAATATGGATCTTGAGAATATAAGCCAAAAATACCAGGATTTTTTGTTTTAAGCTCAGAATTCACCCCCTGAAATGTGTAAAAAGGTGGCTGAAATGGGCCTGCCATTGACAGCAAATCAGTAGCTGAATGATTAACTAAATCGCCCCCAAAAGGTCAAATCCTTCCAGGTTACTCTCTTTTTATTGATCATCGGCAGTTGGGATTTCGGCATTACTTTCCGATAAAGTTCAAAAGTTGGGAAAAAACATCGCTGTAGTGGTTAGTGGTTCCAATCTATCCCTACACATGTTGAAAAAGCTGCTTACTAATCAGGAAATATGATCAATGCAATCGAATTGAACGGGTTCATATTTTATCAAAACAGATTTTAGTGTTGAATGGAAAAGAAGTGAGCGCATGTATTACTGTGGTTCAAGAAAGATTTGAAGATGAAACCCAGGACCCATCGGCTTTATCCCAAGTCGTGGTGACATAACCATCCATCAAAAAGATCATCTAGAAAGAATTAAGGAGAGATAAATCATGGTTAATAGAGATTCATCAGATACCGAAGCCGCAATAACACGATATGTGGAGGCTATTAAAAGCGGAGACATTGAAGCGGTGATGAACTTGTTCACAGATGAGTCAGTCCTCTTCACACCGGATGGGTTATTAGAAGGGCTTGAAGCCATCCGGGGAAATTTCGAAGTTTTCTTCAACAATCCGCCGGAATATCGACAAGCTATCGAGGTAATCCGGCAGGACATATCCGGAGAATTTGCATATTTGCTGTGGAAATCGGAGCCCTCCATGGCTTTAGTGGCAGAGACGTACGTGGTTAGAAACGGGAAGTTTTTATTCAACGCATATGCCTATTGGGCAGCGTGAGCCAGCCGGCTATCACTTAACTTCAGTAAGCGGTGGCACCTAGATTGAAAGGTAGGTATCGCAGCTTATTTCTGATGTTAGGCATCGTCCCTGCAGCCCCTAATGCAATTTATCCCACCTGCAAACTCACCGGTATATTGGGAAGATAAATAAAGGAGAAACAAATCGTGGTATCAAGAGAAACTGTAGATACTGAAGCCACATTAAAGCGACATGTAGATGCACTTATGAGCGGCGACATAGACTCGATTATGTCCAACTTCACGGATGAGTCAGTCGTTTTCATGCCCGATGGCAAATTAGAAGGACTTGCAGAAATCCGCAGCGATACAGTAATATTCCTCAAGAACAATCCACCGGAAACACTGGAAACCATAGAGGTAGTTCGGCAGGACATTGCTGGTGAATTTGTATATTTACTGTGGAAGTCTGAAACCTCCAGGATATTAACGGCAGAAACCTACGTGATTCGAAATGGCAAAATTTTAGCCCAGACTTTTGCTGTATTGGACGGGGTTGAATCGGCTTAGGTCCAAAATTACTTATAGAAACGAATATTAAGAAAGAGAGGAAGACGCCATGGAAAGATTATTGTTGCGTGAAGAGGATTTTTACGAAATGCTATCGTTTCTAGTTTCGAGCGCTTATTTAATGGCTCAAGGTGAAGAGAATGAGGAATTATATCCATCATTGCGTTTGATTGATGCAGCCAAACGTCTGGCAAAATATGCTCTTGCAAGCGGTGGATTGGAAAATGAGGTTTGGGTAAAACTATTTTCTGTTGAGTGCGAGAAAGGTTTGAATTTGATGGAAATAGACAAACCGGCTTTTACCGATTTCCTTTCGGACTCAACTTTTATGTTAGCCAAAGAAATGAAAAGGAGGGAAGACGTTTCTTAATTTGAGTTCATCTCATATCTGGTCAGTTAGTAAATACTTTAATTATATGGTCCCAATAATCCCCATCCACATCTTCGACCCAGACGCCCTGGCCTTTGGTAATGACGACATCCAGCGGCTGGTAATTATTGGCGCCGTATTGTGATTCTAAGTTGATGTAATGATTTGTTTTATATATGACCATAATATATATCCAAAATAACTTAATCTGAATGATGAGCTGTTTATATTATTTCCTCAGTGACCTCTATTCCTCTTTTTCGGAGCTCATTTACAAATGATTCTGCAGGTATTTGTGTTTCCACACCACCAGCACCATGTGGGATCTCACCTCGAACCATCATTTCGGCAACAATGGCTGCGCTCCATCCAGTGCAGCGCTCCATTGCTGTAAAACCAGTTTTTTCGTCGAACCTATCAATCGTCTGTACCAGAGCTGTGGTCTCTTTTCCATTTTTCTTTCCGGTTGCTTCCACCCGTACAATAACCATATCTTTATCGCCCGGGAAAGTGACAAGGGGTTCAAACAAAGTATGAAACAGGTCTCGTGGAACAATTTCGGAGTCTCCCACCTGGATAGGATCAAGTCCCCATAATCCTAAATCAAAGAATGCTTTCAGCTGACCATAGTTGCCTGGCCACCTTAAGGTTTTATTTTGGAGGGTTCGAATTTTCCCTTCAAAAGTCCAGGGCATGGTGTCTGTTCCACCACCTGCAACGAACGCTTCGAGAGTTCCAATAGGTTCTGGAAAATCAATGGTCTCTAACTCTGACATAGTATCTACTTCAGTAATTTTCCAATTCCGTAAGAAAATTGCCTGTTCAGCATATTCATTGGTTAACCCTTCAATATTGAAGGTAAGGTAGTAATTAAATGGAGGCCTTGGATCTTGAGGAATACCCCCATCCCACATCAGGACATCAACAGGTTCATCCAATAATTCCATTGCGTAAACCATTAGAGTCGTTCCCATTCCCGGGACCTGCCCACAATTTGGGACGATGGACACTCCTGCCTGAATAGCTTTTTCAGACAATTCGTGCTGTTGGCGCGCGATACCAATATGACCGCCAAGATCACACATGTGTGTATGTGTACGTATAGCTGTTTTTGCTATATCCAAATTGAAATAGTAGGGGACAGCGCTTAACAAGGCAACAATATCATCCTTGAGGATCTTCTCCAAGGCTGAAAGGTCAGTGACATCAAGCTGTGTGGGAATGGCCACTTCCTTGCCGATTAGGCTATTTACTTTGATTGCTGCTTGTTTGGCCACAGTTAAATCATAATCTGCCAGGACAACCTGATCAGCATTTCCCCATTGGGACATGTCATACGCCGCAGCCAAACCTTGCCTTCCCGCTCCCAAAACAGCATACTTATACATCTTGCTCTCCTTCTACAGTAATAATCACTCCATCAATTAGGATCATTAAAAATACGATTCAAGATGACCCCGCCGCCTAATATCCACTGTCGCGCAATGTAAACCGCCGGCAATCGACTCAAAATGGTAAAAATTACATTCAATAGGTTTAAACCCCCAATCCTTAAAAGCTTTGATAAGATTATCCTCCCCTTTGGACACAACAACACGTTCTTCATCCAGCATGAGCACATTCATGTTCAACCATTTACTGCAGGTATACATGGGGTGGCTGTCCGGCATGTTGGGTTCAGGACATACCAGGATATCCCAACCATTATTTGTGAAAATCTCCGGGACCTTTTTTATACGCTCAGGATTGATCAGTAATTTTCCTGGTGCCAGGGGGTAAAATGTAGCGTCGATGTGCATGGGGTGTGTATCAAAAACCTCAACCTCGTGGACCCGATACATGTCTCCTAAATGTTTTTGCAGCCAATCAATGCCAGCCCGATTGCAGGTGCTGCTTTGAGCAACAAAAATATCCTTTCCACACTTAATCACATCTGCGGCATCGAAAAGCGGTTCGTACTCCGTGAGGATTGTTCGCATTGGTTCATCTTCAGCGGGCGGTTTAAAATCTTGTTTATAGGAAGCCTCACTTAACTGGGGCCGGGGTGCTGAGACCCAGCGGGCACCACTGCGGAAGTATGCTTTGCATAAATCCTTATAGGCCTGATTCTCATGATACCGGGAGCGCCAGCCCATGGGTGCTTCAATGATCTGATCGCCGATCACCAGCAGCACATCCCGGGGCATTAATGCTCCACAACCGCTCTGGCTTTCGAAATCAGGTGTAGAGAAGGATTTACCTGGATCGTAATTAGAAGGGCGGCGAACGGTGATACCTTCGGCTTCCAAAATGTGGACAAACTCGGCTATGTCTTTTTGAGCTGCATCCAGCATCTCCTGAGGCCAGGGCTGACCACCATTCTGACGGTAGAAATCCAATAGATGTTCGTGATGCACAACTGCAGGGGTGGCTGTCTCCCAGGGTGGAATTGTAGCTCCCTCCACAATGCCGACAATGATCTCTTCCAGGGGATCCCATTCATTGTGCGCATTGACGATTGGATATTGGTTTTTCATATGGATTCTTCTTTATAGTTTTGGTTTCCACTGGCCCCATTCTTCCGAGGGGGAAAAATTTTCAGGAAAAGGTTTAGCTTCAGGGTGATCTTTCATCTCCCAGGCAAACAACCACGGCGGCCGCCATATCCTGTGAATGGGTCAGGCTGACAGACCAGGTGGTATAACCCAACTCTTCAGCGATGAGGGCAGCTCTTCCATGCAGATGGAGATGCGGTTTTCCTCTGAAATCGTTTATTATCTCCATTTCTCGCCAGGAGACCAGCCCAATTCCTGTTCCAAGTGCTTTAGAAGCAGCTTCTTTGGCAGCAAACCGGGCAGCCAGTTCAGGGGCATTGCCCCGGGCTTGCTTAATTTCTGCTTCAGTGTAAATCCGCTTGAGAAAACGTTCACCATGGCGATCCAGCGCTTTTTGGATACGCTTAATTTCAATTAAATCAAGACCTGAAGAGAGGATCATAATTAGGGTCCCGCGGTTGAAATGGCCAGCTTATCCGGATCCAAATACTTCCGGGCAGACTTCAATATGCTTTCTGGTGTTATTTCTGAGACAAGTTTTTCGTACTGTTGAAAATAATCCAATCCCAATTGGTGGCGTTCAATGGTTAACAACGCACCCGCCACACCAGTGTTGGACTCCAGAGACAGAGGCAATTTGCCGATGTAGCTGGATTGGACATCCTTTAGTTCTTCCGCTGTAACAGGATCTGTGACAACCTTTTTTATCTCCTCAGTAATTAACTGCAGAGCCTTTTCCACATTTTGGGGATCTACACCGGCTGACACCGTCCAGGGTCCGGGACCGATGCCGCTGCTGAGGGAGCTGTAAGCGTAATATGCCAGCCCGGCTTTATTGCGGACTGATTCTCCGATGCGGCCCATCATTCCAAACTGGCCCAGGATGCTGTTGCCCAGCAGCGCTGGATAAAACTTTTCCGCTTTTCGGGGAGGACCGACTACGCCGAGGATAATGTCTGTCTGGCTTTTCTCCTCGATAGTATGGTGGCTGCGGACGGTTTTTTCAAGTGGATCTGCGCCTGGCACCAGAAAAACCTCTGGCTGGCCGGAATTAGACCAGTCCCCGAATTTATCTTTCGCTAGCTGTAGGGCTTGGGCGGGTTCCACCGCGCCGACAACCGCGATCACCATTTCCTTTGGCCCGTAGTGTACCTGATGAAAATTTACCAGGTCTTCCGTTTTAATGGCAGTGACCGTCTCAATAAAGCCGTCACTCGGATATATATAGGGGTGCCCGGCGTAAGCAATCTTGTCGAAACCCATGGAAGCCATTTCATGTGTATCCTGCGCCCTTAAGTTCAGCCCGGTCAGCAGTTGGGATCGGACCCGTTCGATATGGGATTGTGGGAACACCGGTTCTTTTAATACATCAGCCAGGATCTCCAATAGAGCAGGTAAATCATCCGCCAGTGATTTTCCACCGAATCCGGCAGTGTGGGCTCCGCAGCTGATTCC
>JAUWEC010000226.1 GCA_030608465.1 Chloroflexota bacterium | reverse complement strand
ACACAGAAGAGAATCAATCGCACTTATGCGGGTTTCCAACCGCGAAAAAAAAGTTTTCAAAGGAATATTCCTCCTGCTTTGTTATGCTTTCCCAAGCACCATGGCTAACAATGCCATCCTAACATACATGCCATACTCCATCTGACGGAAATATGCAGCTCTTGGATCATCATCTAAATCCATGCTGATTTCCCCTACCCTTGGTAAGGGGTGCATTAAGACTAAATCCTCCCTGGCTGAAGCCAGAGTTTGCGAGTTTATGATATAGGTCCCTTTGACATTTTCATAATCCCGAGGATCCTCAAATCTCTCTTTTTGGATCCGAGTTACATAGAGCACATCAGACTCAGAAAGGGCCTGGTCCAAGAGAGCATATTCCTGTATGGGAATCCCTTTGCTCTCCAACTCAGAGATAATTTCCTCAGGTAATCGCAATATCTCCGGGGAAACAAAATTGAGTTTGACATCATACAAGGAAAGCAAACGGGACAGGGAATGAACAGTTCTTCCATATTTTAAATCTCCCACCATAGTAATCGTTAGGCCGTCGACATTACCTTTTTCCTCAAGGATAGTAAAAAGATCTAATAGTGCCTGTGTCGGATGCTCCCCAATGCCATCCCCTGCGTTGATGATTGGTTTCCGGGCGTATTGGGCAGCTAACGCGGACGCACCTATTTCCGGATGCCTCAAAACAATTACATCGGAGTAGCATTCCAGAGACCGAACTGTATCGGGTAATGATTCTCCTTTAGCAACGGAAGAATATTTCACTTCGTTGATGGGAATTACACTGCCTCCCAGGCGCTCCATCGCTGCTGTAAATGAGGAGGCTGTTCTGGTGGAGGGCTCGTAAAATAGATTGACCAGTATTTTACCTTTTAAGAGGTCAAAAGTTCCCACTCTTTCAACCATCTCACGCATTTCGTGGGCAACCTCAAAAATATACTTCAGATCATCCTGGTTGAATTGCTTAACGGTAAGAATTGACTTTCCATACCAGGGAGCAGTCCTTTGATCACCAAATGGTAAATGTGGATTAGAAAGGGCTTTTGTCATTGTCATTCCTCCTTTTCGTATCTGACTAAGACTTACAATATTCCGCTGATGACCGCAACTCAGATTTCCCTTCTCAATCCTTCATTTGGATGCTTGTACAAGGAAACAAAAAGAAAAATCATCACTACCACCAATATCTTATCCTCCTTCTCATGGCAAACATCATTGACCTGTACACGGAGTTAAGATACGTTTGATGGATATTCATATTAGACAGCATTATTCCTTCTTACATTCTTTCCGAACCCGGGTTGGACCAAACATTCCCCATCCTGAAAAACAGTTACTCCTCTGATGACGACCCGTCTAATAAGACCTTGAACTCGTTTTCCTTCAAAAGGGGTCCATTTAACTTTCGTGAACAATTCTGATCCAGTAAGTTCGTAAATGTGGGTTTCATCTATCTCTACCCAAGTATCTTGCTGATCAGGAAGAGAGAATATCTTTTTGGGATTGACAAACATCTTCTGAATGATATCTTCCTTTTCTAGTCGGCCTTCCTGGATTGCGTTCAGGAGCAACGGCAGGGTTGTTTCTACACCCGGGAAACCAGGTGGGGCATGATCTCCATCTTTCTCCTTCAAGGTGTGAGGTGCATGATCAGAAGCTATGCAATCAATTATTGCCAGGTTCTCCCATAAAGCTTGTTGATCTGAGGGTGAAGCCAATCGGGGGCTAACGTAAGCTCTGCCCGGGTTCATGTTCTTTTCATCCTTTTCCGTGAGGAATAGATGATGCGGGGCAACCTCACAAGTAACAGGAATTCCCCTTCTTTTTGCTTCTTTTATCAACAGGATTTCATCCTTGCGCGATACATGACAGATATGCACGGGGCGTTGATAAATATATGAAAACATCAATAAGGCAGCCAGCGTTTTTTGTTCTGCATGGGCAACAATAGGGCGAGAACGCGGCCAATGCTCAAAATGATCTGTCCAGGAGGATAAATTCTCCAACAATAACGACCCATAAGTTGCGTCCAGATACAATTTCAACCCTGCGGCTAAGTTGGATACTTCTGCAGCTTCCCTGGCGTTACCCTCTGCCGCGCCAAGATAGATTCCATAGTCACAATACGCTTTTGCTTCTGCTAGTGCCGCCGCAGCAGAAAAAGATGCCCGATCCAGGATTGGCGGATTTGTATTTGGCATTGCTAATACGGTTGTTATCCCTCCCGCAAGAGCTGCGGCTGTTCCAGTTGAAAAATCCTCTTTGTTACTTGCGCCTGGTTCTCTCAGATGCACATGAATATCAATTAACCCAGGGAATCTGATCATTTGATGATCCTTGAAAATGTATTATTTGTTAATCTGCCAACTCAGTCGGTCATGCAAACCCATTATAAAATTCGGGTGAAATCCGTCAAATCCCATCAGACAAAAAAAAAGCCACTGAGTGGCTTTTTATCTGCTATAAAAAAGAAAACGTCCGAGAGCGGGTGTTCGCTCCTGGACGTTTATACTTTTTTGTTTGGTTTCTCCAATTTATCATATATTGTTAATATTTTATACAATTCTTCTTTTTTGTCAAGACCCCCCTGGCATCTGTAAAATAAAGTTCAAAAGTGAACAGTTTACGCTTGAAAGATGGACACCTGTTTTTGACAGAAAACAGGGAATAATATACGATTTCTCCTCCAACATAAAACTGGAGGAATCAATGGGTCAGCTACATAAGAACTTCACTGATGAACAGATCAAGATATTACTGCAAAGGTATTGCCAAGGCAAGATGAGAAGAGCCGACATTCAGGAGATTCTGGGTATCGGTAAAACACGGTTTTTCGCCTTGCTGAAAACCTATCGGCAAGCGTCAGAGACTTTCTCCATCAGTTTGTTTGTCGTTCAAATCTACCTCAATCAGTACCAATCCAATCAGCTAATCGGGTGCTGATTTCTTCTTCCAAATCCCGGAGAAGAGCATCCGCCAGGTCCTCGTTTTCAGCTTTGGCGGTGATCCGAATCAGAACATATCCTTTTGCGGCAGCAAGTCCCACAGTTGGATTTGAGAGCAGCTCCAGATCTCTGATCAAGGCGTCAATCTGAGATTCTCCGATCCCTTCTACCTTAATATTGCGAGTCAGGATCACACCGGTGAGTGAGTATCTGCTGGTAATTCTCGGAAGCACCTGTTCATTCAGCATGCCTTCCATTTCAACTGGAACTCCGGGCAGGGAAAATATCAGACTCTCATTTGTTTCCAGGAAAATGCCGGGAGCTGTTCCCCGCGGATTTGGCAAACTGTCAGCGCCTTCCGGAAGATATGCCTGTTGTTTGTTGTTCTCTGGAGGCTTGATCCCATATTTGGAAAAACGTCTGATAATTTCATCCCACAGTTCCGGGTAAAAAATAAGTTCCAGACCAAATGCCTGGGCAATCGCATGCCTTGTGGGATCATCCACGGTCGGGCCGAGTCCCCCAGTTGCGATAATAATATCTGTTCTGGAGATACTTTCCAGGAGTATCTGTGCTATACGGTCAGAATTATCACCAATGGTTGCTGTGCGATAAACATCAACGCCGATTTTCCGCAGGGCAAGGGCAATCACCTGTGTATTTGTGTTAACGATCTCCCCCAACAGCAGTTCTGTTCCAAT
>JAUWEC010000196.1 GCA_030608465.1 Chloroflexota bacterium | reverse complement strand
TATATGGATTTAGTGGAAAAAGAAGGTGAAGCATATAGCTATGGAAATCTGTTTTATAAAAGAGAATTTGGAGATTTAATATTATGGAAAGAAATTATTAACGAAGCAAAAGAAAGAGAGGATTTAGAAAAATTGATGTTCATTGTTGATGATAACAAGGAAGACTGGTGGTGGATTGTAGATTCTAACGGTAAAAAAACTATTGGACCAAGGCCAGAACTTGTAGAAGAAATAAAAGAGAAAGCAAATATTAATATGTTCTATATGTATAACTCTGAAAGATTTCTAAAATATGCGAAAGAATATTTACAAATTGATGTAAAAGAAGAATCAATAGACCAAGTTCGAGATGTCACTGAGATTTCATCAGAAATCAGATCAGAAAGATTTACACCCTATTTTCGAAAAATCATTGATTATCTTTGGAATGATGGTAATCCAAGAGAAGCAAATATACTTGAGTTTATGAAGTATATTGGATCAGGAGCTTATGGTAATCACTCAAAGTTAAGTTTAAAACCCTGGGATTTGTTAATGGATGGCTCAATAAAATCTTCAAGGTGTCTAACTACTCGTGGAAAACAATTTGCTAATATGGAATTAAAAATACCACAAGTAATAATTAAAAATCAATTCACAGAAGAATGGGAGGCTGATGAAAATACATCATACATTTCAATCCTTGATGTATGATATATCAGTCTAGCCCTCGGGGTCCACACAGAGCTGCTGAGTTCATCCGTTATTACATTCAAGATTAGCTGTCACATAAACTTTTCCTTCAGCAAATCCTCCAGCGTGGGCTGCCCAATCACTTGCATCTCGTAGGTTACCCGCTGGGTGGGTTTGTTTATTTTTATCAACCCGGCCAAGTCAATCGGTATGCCGATGATCACTAAATCAACTTCACATCACTTTCGGAGCTTCAATACCTAATAAGTTTAAACCAGTTGAAAGGACAATCCGGGAGGCTTCCACCAGCTGAAGCCGGAAATCCCGTACTTCCGGGTCGGCAGTTAATACCGGGGCTTGTCGATAAAAAGCATTAAAAGACCGCGCCACTTCATATAAAGCGTGGGTGAGGTGAAGCGGTTTGTACTCCCTGGCAGCGTTCTGAATCACCGCCGGGAATTGGGAGATATTTTCGATTAGTGATACTTCGGTGGGATCGAGCTCATAAACCGGATCGATGGCAGCGGCTGGCAGGCCATCAGCTTTTTTTAGGATGCTGTTTGCCCTGACATGAGCGTATTGAATATAGGGGGCAGCCTGTCCATTGAAATCGAGGGCGGTTTCCCAATCAAAGGTGACAATCCGGGTATTTTCCCTGTCCAACATTGGGAATTTTATTGCGCCCAATCCAACTGCCCGGGCAATATCCTTTTTTTCTTTCTGGTTGAGATCTGGATTTTTTTCTTCAACTACTTCAAACGCCCGGGATTTTGCTTCCCTGATTAAATCTTCCAGGAGTACAACGGTTCCTTCCCTGGAAGCCATCACTACATTTCCCGGTAGGTTGACCAGTTCGTATGACAAATGCTCAAGGTTTTCGGCCCAGGAGAATCCGGCAATCTCGAGTGTTTTCCATACCTGTTGAAAATGCAGCGACTGGCGGACATCAACCACATAGATAGATTTATCAAGCGAATATTCCTCAAACTTCAATTTGGCCAGGGCAAGCTCTTCCGTGGAATAGAGGGCTGTGCCATCCGATCTTAAAATAACCAGCACGCGGTATTTTTCCTTCTTTAACCCCAGCAGGTCATCCAGCCGGACAATAACTGCATCATCTGGTCGTAAGTCTTCCGCTATCCCTTTCTTGATTAACTCATCCACCATTTCCTTGCCTTGGATTTCCACCTCGCTGTTGGCATAAAAACGGTCAAAATGAATATCGAGCACATCATATAAATCCCGGAATCCATCCACAGACCACTGGCGGGTTTGTTTCCACAAATCCACAATTTCCGGTTCCTGCCGGTCCCATCTGCCATATAGTTCCCTGATTTCAGACTCCAACCCGGGATTTTCTTCCAACCGGCGGATAGCTTCGGCATAGAGGTCGCCCATCCAGCGAGTTGCGTCGGCTGGGGGAGTTTCTCCGGAATGGAATTTTTGATAATTCCAAAGCCATTTGATTACATGCAGTCCGATATCTCCGTAATAATTGGCACGGATCACATCATGGCCGGCAAATTCCAGGATCCGGCAGACTGCGTCTCCCAGGATGGCAGATCTCAAATGTCCCACATGAAAAGCTTTATGGGTATTTGGCTGGGAAAATTCCACCATCAGGGTTTTCCCCTTCGGGTCTCCTTTCCCAAAAAATTCGGTTGATAAAACAGTATTTACCACCCGGGCGCTGAATAAACGGGAGTCAAAATACAGATTCAGGTAACCGCCTGCAGCCTCAATTCGGGAAAAATATTCTTGCGGGGGAAGATTCTCCGCTACCAGCTGGGCGATTTCCTCTGCCCGTTGGGGGACATTCAAGGATTTCTCGCTTTTTGCCTCCAACGCGGCAACTTTAAAGAATGAGGTAGAAATGCCCCATTCTCCAGAAAAAGGCACAGGGGTCCATGCCAGATCTTCCGGAAGGGGGAGAGAGTTCTCTTTAAATATATTATAGATTTGCTGCTCTACTTGTTTCTGTTCTTCCTGGAACATAAAGATGCCCGAGAAATAATAATGATTTTTATATCTGAGTATTCAGATGGATTTTTAACAGGTCCGCACCGAGATTATAACATGCTGAGCCCTTACGAAAACAAAAAGCGGGAGCAGTTAAAGCTCCCGCTGAGTTTACCAATTGAACCGGTTGGATTCAGGCGCCTTTTTCCAGGGCTGCCAAACGGGTCATAAGCCTGCCTTTTCTCCGGGAGGCATTATTTTTATGAATAACACCTTTCGCAGCAGCTTTGTCAAGCGCTTTTACTGCAGCGGCGGTAGCTTCCTGTGCGGATTCCAGATTTTGTTCTTCGATCTCAACAAACGCTTTCCTTACCAATGTTCGGGCTTTACTCTTATAGGACCGATTGCGTAATCTGCGTTTTTCGTTCTGTCGTTCTCGTTTTTGTGATGATTTTAAGGCCAAGGTATATCCTCCACTCAACTTAATCATTTTCCGGGCTTTCCCGGGAATTATTCTATCATTAAATCCTGATCTGATTTCGAAGGGATATTTTAAGGGAGATATGGGTTTTTGTCCAGCCCATTCAGGAATGATTACCTGAACAACTATTTGATATTTGGTCCTTAGTTTTAATAATTCACAACATACATCCAATAAAAATCTTTTAACAATTAATGAAATTGAAGGGGCAACGACCTTTTTGTAAATAATCGCTATGTTCATATGTGTTCGTTTTTTTGACAAATGAACATAAATGTACAATAATAAGAATAATAGTGATTCCCACTCGGCAAAGAGAATACTTTATGTTTCGAGAAGAACGACTCCAAGATATTGTTGAAGAGCTAAAAGAAAACGGCAGAGTGAAAGTGCTTAAGCTAAGGGATAAATTTAATGTATCAGCCATGACCATACGGCGAGATTTGATCACATTAGAAAACCGCGGATTAATTGAGAGGACCCATGGCGGCGCTCTACTCTCGGATGATATCAGGAATTGGATTGAACCGCCCATCATAGAAAGAATGAATGTGATGGCGGAAGAAAAGAAAAGAATAGCAGTCTGGGTGGCTGAATATATTGATGCAGGAGATACAATTTTTTTAGGCTCAGGGACCACAACATTATATGTGGCAAGAGAGCTCATCATTAGGGATGATATTACAGTCGTTACGAATTCGGTGCCCATACTTCATGAATTGTCCAGTAACTCCAACATGAATATCATTACTGTAGGGGGGTTTCTTCGAAGGAGTGAACTTTCTTTAATAGGTGCATTTGCAGAACCTGTGTTAAAGAATATCCGAGTAAATAAAGTCATCGCTGGGATGAGGGGTATACATCCGCTCTATGGTTTCTCGTGTGAACACCCTGAAGAGCTTATGACAGATCGAATGATCTTAGGGCTCTCGGATACGATTGTAATTGTGGCTGATCATACAAAAATAGGCCAAGTTGCTACAAACCGGGTGGCACCCATAGATCAAGCCACCTTAATAGTGACAACAACTGAAGCCAATCAACTCCATATTAAAAAAATTCAAGAACAAGGTATAGAAGTAAGAGTAGTTTAGACTTTTGATAAGGTGGAAATAATAAATTATGGGAAAAAAGGGCACAAATACACTACAGGAAATATATTCCCAACCCAATATTTGGAAACAAACATTAACCGAAATAAGCAATCTGCAATTAGAAAAACCCCTGTCCGGGAATGATTCTTTTCAAATTCTTGTGACCGGCTGTGGATCAACATATTACCTGTCCATTTGGGCCGCTCGTACGCTGCAGGAAAAATTAAGTGTTCTAGCCCGCCCTCTTCCAGCGTCTGAACTCTTATTCTCTCCCCACAGTTGGTACTCTCCCAACCAGTCAACTCAATTAATCGCAATTTCACGGTCTGGTACAACAAGTGAGACTGTCGCCGCAGTGAATCATTTTAAGAACAACTCCTCTATCGAAACTTGCGCGGTCACTTGCTACTCAAATTCGGAACTCGCTCTTCTGGCAGATACTCTTATTGCCGTTCCTGCCGCTCAAGAAAAATCTATTGCTCAAACACGC
>JAUWEC010000087.1 GCA_030608465.1 Chloroflexota bacterium | reverse complement strand
CTTCAAATACCGACCAATTTCGATTTTAACCGGATTATTTCTGGCTTCCGCTGGGTGGGTTTTTGTCTTATGGAAATATTCAAAAGAAACTCTATAACAAATTACATCAAGGAAAGAAGAAAGATCTTTCTTTTTGCCACTGTGGTAATGACTCTGACGATGATTCCTTATTTCGTTGGATACGCAACTCAGGGCGAAGGATGGAGATTTACAGGATTTGTGATAGGTGTTGTAGATGGCAATTCTTATATCGCTAAAATGTTGTCAGGAGCCAATGGGGAATGGCTCTTCCGGACTCCTTACAGCACTGAATATCAACAGGGCTTTCTTGCTTTTATTTCCTATATTCTCTTGGGAAAACTATCTGCGCAGCCAGCACAACACGATCAGCTGGTTGCTCTTTACCATTGGTTCAGATTTTTTAGCGGCATCCTGGCGATTGCAGCTGGTTTTGATTTTATATCTTTGTTCTTTAAAGATGAAAAATGGAGATGGTGGGCTTTAACGATTTTAGCTTTCGGGGGCGGGGGTGGATGGTTTCTGGTCATTCTAGAACAGAAAAACTTTCTAGGTTCGCTTCCGTTGGATTTTATTTCACCAGAAAGTTTTGGGTTTCTGGGATTGCTGGGGATCCCCCATTTGGCATTAGCAAGGGCTTGTTTTCTGTGGGGATTTACTACCTATCTTAAAGAATTTCCTGGATATGTAACGGGATTATTCTGGTTTTTCCTGGGTTTTCTGCAGCCGATTTACGTCGTTGTGGCCTGGTCTGTTGTTGGTGTACACCTAATTCTGGTATCGATATTATCCTGGAGAGAACAGAAGGGGAACTTGATCGGTATATGGGAAGTTGTCAAAGAATTTTATACCCGGGCGCTGTTTGGGTTTGTTATTTCTTTACCATTTATTTTATACACTGCGATATCGTTTATTACAGATCCGTTTCTGAAGACCTGGATTTTGCAAAGCAAGCTACCATCTCCTCATCTAATCCACTATCTTATCGCCTACGGATTATATATTCCGTTCCTTGTCATGGGCTTGAATAAATTACTAAAAAAAGATCCTCAAAAAGGATATTTTATTGCAGGATGGTTAGCAGCATTGCCAGTCTTAGTCTCTATGCCTGTATCGGCGCAGCGCAGGTTGGCAGAAGGCGTCTGGGCTGCAGTAACAATTACGGTGATCAGCTATTTTGAAAATAGAGATCGTTTGACAATTATTGAAAAGGGATATTTGTATTTAACTTTTCCCACAACCATCATTATATTTTTGGGATCTATAGCAGCCGCAGGCAACGTCACCACGCCTTTGTTCAGGCCAGAACCTGAGATTCAAATATATAACTATCTTAAAGAAAATGTTCCACCAGGAGCGGTTGTATTGGCCTCGTATGAATCTGGAAATAACCTTCCAGCCTGGGCTCCGCAGAGAGTTGTATTAGGACATGGTCCGGAAACGATGAACTCGTACCTGGTAAAGGAAGAAATCGAAAGGTTTTTTTCGATTGACTCTACAGACATTTACCGAGAAAAATTAATAACCAAATATGGTGTTAACTATATACTTTGGGGCCCGTTGGAGAAAGAGCTGGGGGCTTGGAATCCAGCAAGTGCGGAATATTTAATTGAAATTATATATTACAAAGATTATGTAATTTTCCAAACGATGGTAACTAACTGATGAAAAAAATAATTCTAAATCCAGCCTTACCTGTGATATTGGCACCTGTAATTTTATTTTCAACCCTGCTATTTACTGATCAGGCTTTATTTTGGGGAACTCCATCAACTCAATTTGTTCCCTGGTGGGAATTTGCTTGGCGAACGATATTAGAAGGTGGACTTCCATTGTGGAATCCCTGGGTAGGAATGGGTGCTCCTCTGGCAGCAAATTATCAGACTGCTTTGTTTTATCCGCCTTATTGGGGCTATTTAGTATTTTTTATTTTAGGGGGTGTCAAGCTGATGGCGTGGAGTATGACGCTTATGGTTGTACTCCATCTAGTTTGGGCGGGATTAGGAACTGTCAAGCTGCTGGAGGATCTTGAGGTTGGTAAACTTGGCCAAGCCGTAGGCGGATTGGCATTTTCATTATCGGGGTACCTGGTTTCACGAGCTGGATTCTTGAGTATAAATGCAGCGGTTGCCTGGATTCCCTGGATCCTAATTTTTACGAAAGGCTTAACAACGAAAAAGGGAAGATATTTCTGGTTGACAGGATTGGTTTTTGGATTTCAATTTCTCGCGGGGCATGCTCAAACTGCCTGGTATACAGTATTGCTGGGCTGTTTATGGATAACATTTTGGTCAATAAATTCGGTCGATAGAGAACAACGAGTTAAAAATTTCCTCAGCAATTGGGGTAAATTCATCGGCGCTGGGCTGCTTGGAGTAGCGCTCAGCGCAATTCAGTTTATACCCACTTTGGAATACTTGCTGCAGTCTCAAAGAACAAGCGAATTTGGATATGCCGAAGCTATGACCTATTCATTTTGGCCCTGGCGTTTTCTAACACTATTCGTTCCTGATCTTTTTGGAAACCCGGCATTTGGTAACTATTGGGGATATGGAAATTATTGGGAAGATGCAGTATATTTGGGACTTTTTCCAATCATATTAGCGTTAGGATTAATTATCAAATCAGTAAAAAGGAACGATATTAAATTAGATTCAAAAAAACGAATTATGAGAGAACTCAACAGAGAGTTTGTGTGGTTTCTGACTTTTATCACCTTCTTAAGCTTTTTATTTGCCCTTGGAAAAAATACATTTATATTCCCTTTTCTCTATCGTAATATTCCTGGGTTTAATCTTTTTCAGGCACCGACACGATTTACCATCTGGGCAGAGATCTCGTTAGCGATATTGGCAGGTATAGCTATTGACCAGCTCTTCCGGTTGGAGGGGAGGAGATTGTACTGGACAAGATTGGCGGCCGCCGGATGTTTTGCTATTTCTGCTGGATCTGTGATAGCCTGGATCTTCTTGGGGAAGATTAATTTGACGTTTATCAAGTCAGTTGGAAAAGCAGGTTTAATAGGATTGGTATTTTCCTTGGCGATGTTATTTATTCCTGAGGAAAACAAGGGTAGGAAGCGGGATATTTGGAACTATCTTGTAGTTGGATTAGTAGCTATTGATTTAATCGCAGCTGGGTGGGGTTTAAATCCCGGGATTGATAGCGGTTTTTATCGAATTATTTCAGAGCAGGAGCAACACTATAGAGTTTTTATGTATGATCGCGTCGAATATGACCTTAAATATAAACAATTCTTTACTTTCGATTCATTCTTTCCAGAGAAAAAATGGGATGAAATGTACGCCTACTCAATCCCTAATATGAACATGCTGCAGCGGATTGAGATGGTAAATAACTTTGATCCAATCGTACCTGGCAAATACCAAACATGGATGGAAGAGATAAACAAACAAGACCTGATCAAAAATGAACAGCTTTTAAACTTGATGAATGTCGGAGCAATAATAGACAATGACAATTTGGGTAAAATCTCCCTTACCTCTCTTTCTGACACAGGAGAAAACAAGCTGCGTTTAGTTGGATGTGCATTAATGGTAGAAGATGAAACTGAGGCATTAATTTTAATTCTTGATGGAAAAATAAACCTGAGAAAAAAGATTATTTTTGAAAATAATTATCTGGAGAAGAATTCCTCCTGCAATCAAGTTCAAGGTGAGATCACCATCCTTGAAGAAAAGCCCGGTTATTTAAAACTTAACGTCAATCTAGAAAAGGGAAGCTGGATATTCTGGTCTCAGGTATGGTATCCGGGATGGCGCGGGAGGATCGACGGAAAACAGACAGATGTTCAAAGAGCGAACTACTTATTTCAGGCGCTTTATTCTCCCGCAGGAAATCATGAAGTTGAATTTTTATACCGACCCGATTCCTATTTTTGGGGAGCAAGTATTACGGCAGTAGGGGTTGCAGTAATGGCAGGTGGCTTAATGAAAACGAGAAAGAAAAAATATCATGGTTCTGACTCTAAATCTGAAGCTCTAAGACGCAACGCCTGATGCATCTTGTCCATATCCCCTGGCAAGTAGAATGCGCTTAAGCCAAGTATAGCCGAGGATATCAACCAGGCGCTTAGACTGATGGACAACAGAGCTGTTTCCAGGGAATACTTTTGACCGATTGCTCCAGCAATCAATGGCGCAAAGGCTGAGCCGAGGTTACCAAGAAAATATTGGATAGATGTTGCAGAGCTGCGGATCTCCGGTAGAACAACATCATATACAGTAGACGCAATATTTGGAGATGCCAGGGGGATAAAAAAACATGTAATCGATAAAAAAGTCCTGAAAATTTCAACATTTTCATTGGGTATATTAAGCGTTATGGTCAGGAACACTGCGCCAAAAAGTACGCCAACGATGGATACATATAACCTGCCGCGAGAAAATTTGGAATATGCGGCATCCCCTAGAAATCCTCCCGCAAAATATCCTGCTCCGATAAATAAAACTGCAGGGATCATGATAGATGAGATGGTTTGCGAATCGTAATTTCTTTCGACTTCTAAATATCTGAAAGACCAGAATGTAATTACTTGCCAGGGCATTACGCCAAGAAATCCCTGTAAAAAGAGATAACGAAGCGTCGGTATCGTAATCAAGTTCAACAGGCGGGCAAAGTCAAAACGAGATATCTTTACTTCAGGAAGCGAAGCTAGCTCTGGTTCACTGGAACCGCGGGGAACTTCCTTGACACCAAAATATATCAGGATGGACAAAATCAAACCCGTCAATCCGGTCAGGATGTATATCATTCGCCAGCCGATTATTTGTCCTAAATTTAAGGCAAGGAGTAAACCGAGAAGATAGCCAAGGGGTATGGAAAGCTGTAAAAATCCGAAGATACGGCTTCTTTTTTGGGGTGGGAAATAATCTGATATCAAACTGGCAATACCGGGATAACTGGAATCGTCGATTCCAGTTGAAGCGCGGGATATTAAGAAAAGACGTGCAGTTGGAGCGATCGCGCTGAACCAGGTAGTAATTCCCCAGAGAAAGGATGCAAGAGCAAGTAATTTTGGCCGGGCGAAACGATCATAAAGGAACCCCCAGATTGGATAGAAGACGCTACCAAGAATTAAGGATCCTGTAATGATTCCGCCCATCTGCACTTCGGATAAATCAAACTCAGCCATAATTGACGAGGTGAGCGGACCGATCAACAAACGATCTGTTTGGTGAAGCAGCATGAACAGAAAAAAAATTGCAACTGCTATCCAACGTTGGGAATTCTTTATTTTCATAAGAAAAATGAGGCAAGAGACAAGAGCAGTTAAGTGTTAATCGATTAACTCCAAATAAATCCGTTTATTATCTCGGCCTTTGCTTTTGTAATCAGTGATGATAATCTTGCCTACCTCAGAAGTATTTTTAACATGAGTCCCGCCATCAGCTTGAAGATCTAGCCCTTCAATTTCAACCACGCGAATCTCTTTAATCAGGTTTGGAAGAAGGTTGATTTTTGTCCGTATAAGATCTGGAATATTAAAGGCTTCCTCGCGGGGTATAGTTCGCCAGGAAACCGGACGGGCATTTTTTATTTCATTATTGACCTTTTCTTCGATAATGGATACCAGATCTTTATGCAGGGAGGTAAACTCGAAGTCCATTCTACCTTTTAACGGAGTCATATTTCCGCCAGTGACAGAAGCGCCATAATCCCGGAATATCACTCCACAAAGGATATGCATCGCAGTGTGTGTGCGCATGAGCTGGTAACGGTAGTCCCAGTTTATCTCACCCGTGAGTGACAAACCGATTTCGGGAAGGGGAACTAACGGGGATAGAAAATGGATTAATTGTTCATTGAAAAATTTTATTTTTTCGACCGGCGAGTTATTGTTTTGGTAAGTTAGGGTGCCTTTATCTCCAGGTTGACCACCACCTCCAGGAAAAAAGGCAGTCTGGCTTAAGATCACACCATGATTTTCTTCATCCCAGGAGACTGCTTCAGCAATGAATTTACTTTGATAGCTGTCGTTGTGATAAATTAGAATTGTCATATTAAATACTTCCTATGAAATAGAAGGTATGAAAATTGCGCTAAGATGTTCCTTTTGTTTGGTGCAAAGCGAGTAATGCCTGCCTGAGATTCATTTGTTCGGAGGGATGGAGAGATCTGCCAGAAAAGAGAAACTAGATCAGACCAAGCTTTTTTCCGACTTTTTCAAATATCGTAAGAACTTGATCAAGCTGTTCATCAGTATGGGTTGCCATGTAGCTTGTGCGCAGCAGTTGTCTACCCGGAGGAGTTGCAGGCACCACAATCGCATTTACAAACAAACCATTGTCAAATAGCATTCTCCATGTTTTTAATGTCAGCCAATAATCACCGATAATAATCGGGATTATTGGGGACTCTGAATTCCCGATATCAAAACCGAGTTTTTTGTACTCTCGCCGCATTGTTTGACCTATTTGATTAACACGCTCAATCCGTTCAGGCTCTTGTCTCATTATATTTATTGCGGCTAAGGCAGCAGCCGCGTTAGGAGCTGGAATACTGGCGCTGAAAATCAGTGAACGTGCGTGATGTTTTACATAGTGGATTATGTCCTCATCTCCCGCGAGATACCCACCGATAGAAGCAAAAGATTTGCTGAAAGTACCCATGATTAAATCTATCTCATCGGCCAATCCAAAATGGGCTGCAGTTCCTCTACCGCCCCCTAAAACACCTACCGCGTGAGCATCATCGATCATTATACGAACACCATATTTGTTGCACACAGGAACAATTTCTGGAAGTGGTGCAATATCACCTTCCATGCTGTATAAACCATCAACGACAAGTAATTTGCCGGCATCAGCTGGCAATCGAGACAATTTTCCTTCCAAGTCAGCAACATCATTATGGCGATACCGAATCATATCTCCATAGCTTAATCGAGCTCCATCCACAATGCTGGCATGGTCTTCACGATCGAGAATGATATATTCCTTACGGCCTACTAGGGCACTAATAGTGCCAAGATTAACCTGCATCCCGGTTGAAAAGACCAGGGCGCAATCCTTTTGAACCCAGTCAGCCAATTCAGCCTCTAATTTCTCATGCAGCTCAAGTGTTCCGTTTAGAAATCTGGATCCGGTACAACTGCTACCGTATCGAGTAATTGCTTGCCTGGCTGCTTCTTGCACTTCAGGATGGGTAGTTAACCCCAGGTAATTATTTGAGCCGCACATGATGAGGTTATTGCCGCGGTACTCTGCTACTGGCCCCTCGCTTTCAGCAAGTGGAATGAAGTAAGGATAGAGACCAATTTTTTGTGCTTCGCGGGCAGTGGAATACTTACTGCATTTTTCAAATAAATCCATTTTTTATTCCTAAGTAAGTAATTGTTAGGTTGCTCTTATAATATAGATTAATTAAAGAGAAATTTTTGAGGGTCCGGTAAGGATTTGGAAGTTAGAATAAGCTGACAAGAAACCCCGGATTTGTAAATTGCTTGACACAGTTATACCATTATGTTAACCTTTTTTAGAAAATTCTAGCATAATTAGGGTTCTTGTTTTTACAAAGGGAGTGTGGCAATTGGCGTCTTCCAGATCTCAACAGTTGGTTGAGGAATTAAAAAAATTACAAATATCATCACCGGATATCCAAGCATCTGCGATTGTAAGTGCAGATGGATTAATTATTGCTTCTGCACTTCCTCATAACGTTCAAGAGGACAGAGTGTCAGCCATGTCTGCCGCCATGTTATCGCTGGGCGAGCGCATTTCGCAGGAATTGAGGAGGGGGAATTTAGATCAGGTGTATATTCGAGGCGACAACGGGTATGTAATGTTAATTGCTGTGGGCGAGGATGCAGTATTGACTATTTTGGCTGGAGTAAACGCAAAATTGGGGCTGATTTTTCTAGATATAAAAAGAACTGCTGCGGCACTCGAGGAATTAATCTAAGAGGTTGAGCAAAATTATGAAGATCATACCGGAAAGCGGTTATTATAATTCAAATAAATTTGCCAGAATATTAATTGAATCCATCATGGAAATCACGGGTAAAAACGGTATTAATGCAGTGTTGAACTATTCAAATTTGTCTTCACTAGTTGATAATTTCCCTCCTGATAACCTGGATCGGGCGTTTGACTTCGCCCATTTTTCAATGATTTTTCAAGCGCTGGAAGAAATCTATGGGAAGCGAGGAGGACGGGGATTAGCTCTGAGAGTAGGAAGAACAACTTTTGACGATGTTTTAAAGGATTACGGTGCGCTGGCAGGTGTAAGCGACCTGGCATTCCGTGTGCTGCCAATTCAAATGAAAATTTCGATTGGTTTGCAAGCAATGGCTAAGATATTTTCTGAAAAGAGCGATCAAATATCAACAGTTGAAGAATTAGACGACAGTTATGTATACACGATTGAACAATGCCCTATATGTTGGGGAAGAGAAGAGGAAGATCATCCGATTTGTTTCTATATGGTCGGATTGCTACAAGAGGGTCTCAACTGGATTTCCGGAGGAAAAGATTTCCGCATCAATGAAACAAAATGCATTGCCATAGGTGATGATATTTGTGAATTTACTATCTACAAACAGCCCATAAAATGAAAGGGAAATGACACGAGGAGAATTGTGGTTAAGACATTCATTGTTGTTCCAACATACAACGAAAAAGAAAACTTGCCAATCCTGATTGAATCATTGTTTGAACTAGATGTCCAGGATCTTAATATTTTGATCGTTGACGATAATAGTCCAGATGGGACCGGGAAAATCGCTGATGAAATTCATGAAAGAATTCCCGAGGGGGTATCAGTCATTCACAGAAAAGGAAAACTTGGTTTAGGAACGGCGTATATCGCAGGTTTTAAATATTGCCTAGAACGGGGCGCGGATCAAATTGTTCAGATGGATGCGGATTTTTCTCACAACCCTGAAAAAGTGACAGAATTGATAGATCGATTAAAAGAATATGATATGGTCTTAGGATCACGCTATGTAAGCGGGGGCAGCCTCGATAAAAATTGGTCATTTTGGCGCAAGAGATTATCCTCGTTCGGGAATTTATATGCCAGGATGATACTAAGGATGCCGATAAATGATGTTACGGGGGGTTTCAGAGCATGGAAGCGGAGAACATTGGAGGGAATACCACTTGATAGGATCAAATCGCAGGGATATGCATTTCAAATCGAACTGGCATATATCACCCATCTAAAGGGTTATTCCATTTCAGAAGTGCCTATTTATTTCGCTGATCGCTCAAGAGGGGATTCGAAAATGTCACTTAAAATTCAAATTGAAGCTGCAAAAAGAGTATGGTCAATTCTATATGAATATAGGGATCTAAAAAGAGACTAACTGGTGCTGAGCTCAGCAGTTTGATTTTAAGGTAGTTAGTTTCAAATGTGGGGGGAAAACTTAATCTAGGATTCCATGCGTTCAAGAATACTGTACAAAAGCTCCAGTAATGCGTTTTTAACTGCCTCCTTGTCCGTAGCTACGCAGGGAAGGAGTTTTACTTCAGGTGCAAGTCGCAGTGCTATTCTCATGTCAGACGGGTCCCAAGCATCCGGTAGATCTTGTTTATTAGCAGTAACTACATAAGGTGTTGGGGCGTAAGCTCTGAAGGTTTCTAGAATGCGCCTAGCTTCGCGGAAGGTTTCAGGGCGGGAGCTGTCAACCATCACAACAAAACCTAACATTCCTTCAGATAGGATTTCCCACATGAAATCAAACCGCTTTTGACCGGGTGTACCAAAGAGATAAAGAACCAGATCGTCATCGACGGTTATCCTACCAAAATCCATGGCGACAGTTGTGGTTTCTTTAATCCTTTCTGATTCGGAGGATATCTTACGTTCAGTAGCAACGACATCTATTTCACTGACAGTTTGGATAAACTGCGTTTTTCCTGAACTGAATGGGCCGGTGACAACCATTTTAACGGTTTGCATAGGGTGTTTCCCTTTGAGGCGATAGTAATAACGTAGATACTTATAATGATCTGATTCTTGTAATTAACCGATTCACAAGGGACTTCTGTTCTTTTGAGCTTTTAACTGGCAAAGTGGGGATTTTTGAAGAGGGAGGTTCTATCCCTTCGGGTCGGACAATCTCAACTAATCCTGCCTGGATAAGACTGTAAACAATTCTCCTAAATTCAAATTCGTTTAGTTTTGTTGTGCGAGCGATCTGGTGCATTGAATTCTTGGGATTAATAAAAGAGACAACCCGCCATTCCTTTACACTAAGATTTACATTCCTGATATTAGTGCCGGGGTTTTCAGTAAATTTCAACGCCATATCTAGACTGGGAATCTCGTCTTCCAATCGTTCCATTTCCTGAAGCTGACGGGAACCTTCGATAATTATATTTTCGAGACTGATAAGCAGTGATATCTTATCGGGGGCAGGTTTTACGTTGTTTTCAAATTGAAAAATACCTTCAGCCCAGGTGAAAAGGTCATTAGCTGTGGAGACAAATTCCTGTTTAAGACTGGCTAAGATTTCATCCTGAGTAACGTAATTGGAATTGATCAGCATCAATCCAAGCTCTTTGTCGCCAATATTCTCAGCCCGGTCTTTGATTACCTGATATTGTTTGTCGGTAAGTTTATCTTTACGCAGCAGGATCGCAGCTAAACCGTTATCGTGCCTGCTGTTTTGCGCATAGCTAAGCTTTCCCTCATCAAAAGAAATTAAGGCGTCTTTATCTAATCCATGAACCTGCAGGGTTCCGGTTTTTTTTGCTAGGCTTATGAGATTCAGCAGCTGAGAAAAAGAAAAATCTCTTAGATTGCCTTTTAATGCCATTATTGCCCCAATCGTATCGTTTCGATTAATAAGGGATTATACAGTTAAGCGGGATATCCGTCAAATAAATTGCACGAAATGGTAGGCTTGATTTTACTAATCATTGTAGTGGAGAAAAACTCATGAAA
>JAUWEC010000144.1 GCA_030608465.1 Chloroflexota bacterium | reverse complement strand
GTGGAAGTGAAGCGGAAACTGGTTCAGGCAGTCAACGATTTTCTAGAGCCACTCCGACAGCGCAGGGTCGATTTTACCCACCATCAGGGCATTGTGATGGATATTTTGTCTGAAGGTGCCATCAGGATGCAGGATGAATCCCGGGAAACTTTAGCGCTGGTGTGGGAAGCGATGGGGTTAATAAATTTTCAGAAATCATTCAAGGGAGAAGAGCAGTTTGTGAATGTGTTTGATGGGTTGGCCTTTCTATAAGCAGACCTCGGATTAAGAGATAAGATGGTTATTTCTTATGCACCATGTGTTCAATTCGACCAGGGATAATCTGGCATTGAATACAAGGATAGAATGGTATGATTAATGTTCCGTATGGATGAAAGATTTGAGGATAAAGTGAAGTTACACAATAGGGATAGGATTGGACTTTTAGCAGTAGTCTTAACCATAAGTCTTCTGGCTTGCCGTCCCGTTATCACAGTGGGCTGGGGGGAAATCCTAATTGTGACTGCAGTGCTGCTCTTTGTCCTGGCTCCCCTGTTGATCAGAATAATGCGTCTAAGAACAGATAATCAAAAGGACAAAAAAGACCGGGGGAAGGAGTAATACACTCCTCGGGGGAAACCTTTACTCCAAAACCAGCAGTACCTGCTTACGCTCCACATGGGCATTCACTTCGGCTTGTATCTTGGTTATCAGGCCTGCCTGGGGAGCGGTGAGTTCGTTCTGCATTTTCATTGATTCCAGGACCAACAGCACATCCCCCTCATCCACTTTTTGTCCTTCCTTGACCGGGATTTCAATCACCAGGCCCGGCATGGGTGCTTGAAGGATGATCTTACCTTCCTGTTTTGACGCCTTCCTGGTTGCCATCCGCAGTCGGCGCTCCCGTTCATCTTCAACTTGGACGGAGTACTGGTTGCCTCTCAACAGAACTTCCCAAACCCCATTATCCTGGTAGATATTTATCTCAAACGACTTACCTTCAAGAAGCAGAGAATAAGATAGGTGCTGGCGGAGACCTTGAAAATCAAACTCATAGGGCTCTCCATTGATCACGACCCGCTTGTCGGATAAAATCTCGATTTGGTATTCCACTCCCTCAATTTCGGCGAAGTATTTTTCCATCATGATTCTATTCTCTGGTTTGTTCCCAGCGACTGACCCATTTCCAATTGCTTAAATCCCTTTTTGACCGCTGAATATCCAGAGCGGACCGCTGGCTTTGTTCATAGGCAGCCAGGGTTGCAGCCAGAGCAGCAATTTCCGAAAGGGTTTTATCTTGATGACTGGCCGACAGGGGTGGTAAAACATCCTGGACAAATTGAGTATTGAAATTTCCAGCCAGAAAATCAGGATTTTGAAGCAGGTTCTGGTGGAAAGGGATATTGGTCCGGATACCGATTATCCTGTATTCTTCTAAAGCACGCTTCATACGGGCAATAGTTTCTTCTCGATTTGATTCGTGAACAATCAACTTAGCAATTAAGGCATCATAATAGGGGGAAATCTCAAATCCGGAATACACTCCGGAATCAACTCTCACCCCGGGCCCTGCCGGGAGCAGGGCTTGGGTGATGATTCCGGTTGAGGGTAAGAACCCCCTAAAGGGGTCTTCTGCGTTGATGCGGCATTCCATGCCCCACCCATTGAAAGTAATATCCTTTTGTTTCAACGGAAGAGGTTGCCCGGCAGCAATGCGAATTTGTTCCTTAACAATATCAATCCCAGTCACCGCTTCTGTAACAGGATGTTCCACTTGAAGCCTGGTGTTCATTTCCAGGAAGTAATAATTTTTATCTTTGTCCACTAGAAATTCGATAGTTCCGGCATTTATATAGTCCACTGAGAGAGCAGCCTGGACAGCACCTGTGCCCATCTGTTCTCTTAATTCCTGATCGCTGCCGATGAACGGGGAGGGGGCTTCTTCGAGGAGTTTTTGATGCCGCCGCTGGATTGAACACTCCCGCTCTCCCAGGTGGATCACATTCCCATGCTGATCTGCCAGGATCTGAAATTCAATGTGTCGGGCTCCCTGGATAACCTTTTCTAGATAAATATTGCCATCCCCGAAAGAGGACTTTGCTTCCCGGCGGGCAGCCTCTAGAAGTCCGGGCATTTCCTCCAGGTTTTGAACTTCCCGCATACCCTTTCCTCCCCCGCCCGCAGTCGGCTTGACCAGCAGAGGAAAGCCGATTTCCGGAGCAAGTTTTAACAGGGTTTCATCCGGGAGATTCCCCTGTCCATCTGTTCCGGGAACGACCTGAACACCTGCTGCAGTTACAGTGGCCCTGGCTGCCTGTTTGTCCCCCATGGCAGCGATTGAGGAGGGTTTGGGTCCGATGAAAGTGATACCGTGATCCTGGCAAGCTTGAGAAAAATCAGCCCTTTCTGCCAAGAAACCGTATCCAGGGTGAATCGCGTCAGCGCCGCAATTTTGGGCGATTTGAATGATCTTATCTCCCCGTAAATAAGACTCACTGGCTTTGGAAGGACCCAGGTAATAGGCTTCGTCAGCATAGCGGACATGCAGGCTGTGCCGGTCTGCGTCAGAGTATAACGCTACCGCCGGAATATCTAATTCGCGGCAGGCCCGAATAATCCGGACAGCAATTTCTCCCCTGTTTGCGATCAGGATCTTATTAAACATTGGTCTTTTTTTGTGGATATATCTTTCGGTATTTCATAAAGGTATATTTCCGTGTTTTTTACCGGGATTTTTGTCTCTTTTGTTGCTTAACACTTCCAAGCCATTAATCAGTCTTTCCCGGGTGCTGCTGGGCTCAATGACATCATCGATATAGCCTCGGGATGCCGCGACGTAGGGATTAGCAAATTTTTCCCTATACTCCGCGACAAGTTTTGCTCTTTTCTTATCCGGGTCTTTTGCCTTTTGGATCTCTTTCCGGAAGATGATGTTTACAGCTCCTTCAGGTCCCATCACCGCTATTTCCGCACTGGGCCAGGCGAGATTGATATCCCCCCGGATATGTTTGCTGCTCATCACGTCATAAGCGCCGCCGTATGCTTTGCGGGTAATTAAGGTGATTTTGGGAACGGTTGCTTCAGAGAAGGCATAGAGAAGTTTTGCTCCTGACCTGATGATCCCTCCATGTTCCTGTTCTATACCGGGTAGAAAACCGGGGACGTCCACAAAGGTCAATAGTGGGATATTAAAGGAATCGCAGAAGCGGACAAAACGGCCTGCTTTTTCCGAGGAATCAATGTCCAGCACACCCGCCAGGAAAGCAGGTTGGTTAGCCACAATGCCGATGCTGTGACCGCCCAGACGGGCAAATCCCACCACAATATTGCGGGCAAAACTCTCCTGAATTTCGTAAAATTCACCCTCATCTACCAGGAGAGAAATTACCTCTTTGATATCATAGGGTTTAGAGGGATCATCGGGGATAATCACATCCAGCGCCGGCTCGCGGCGCAGGGAACTATCATCTGTGGGTACGAAGGGAGGATCCTCCATGTTGTTTTGTGGGAGGTAGGATAATAATTTGCGGACCAGGAAGAGGGTATTTGCTTCGGTGTCGGCGGCAATATGGCATACTCCGGATTTTTCTGCATGGACATCTGCCCCGCCTAGTTCTTCAAATGTCACCTCTTCATGGGTTACTGTTTTTACTACTTCCGGTCCAGTGATGAACATAAAAGAGGAACCGCGAACCATAAAAATGAAATCAGTTAAAGCAGGGGAGTAAACCGCGCCCCCGGCACAGGGACCCATGATGATACTGATTTGGGGAATCACTCCGGAGAAGAGAGTGTTGCGCAGGAAAATATCGGCATAACCCCCCAGCGATACGACGCCTTCCTGGATTCGGGCTCCCCCGGAATCGTTTATCCCGATGATCGGAGCTCCGTTCTTGAGGGCCATATCCATGATTTTGACTACTTTTTCCGCGTGGACTTCCCCTAAACTTCCTCCAAAAACTGTGAAGTCCTGCGAAAAGACATAAACTAACCGGTTGTTGATAGTTCCCCAACCCGTGATGACAGAATCACCTAATATTTTATTCTGGTCAGCGCCAAATTCTGAACTTCGATGTTCTACAAAACTATCCACCTCCCGGTATGACCCTTTGTCCAGCAGCAGATCCAGCCGTTCCCGAGCAGTCAGACGTCCTTTCTGGTGCTGTTTTTTAATCCTCTCTGCTCCCCCGCCCTCCCGGCTTTGGGCTTTTTTGTCACGCAGTTCCTGGATTTTTGGATTGTTAGGTTTTTCTGGCATAAGAACACCCCGTCAGTTTATTTTAGCAGGATTTCCACTGAAGAAAATACGGCTGTTAGTTAGATATAAACTGAGAAAAACAGCCGATAACCCCAGAGCAGTGAACACTAGATTAATTAACCATCGGGTCTGCAGCTGCTCAGGCTCTGATACCCATATCAAATCTATCCAAAATGCAGCTGCGAAAAGCAAAGCCAGGACCAGGCCGGCTTTCCCGGCCCAGGGTCGTCCTGTCCACATACTCCAGGACAGGATTAATCCAGAAACGCCCCACACCAATCCGTCCACTGCCAAATACACAGGAGAAACTGTGAGGGGAAGGGATTGCAGGATCCGCAGGTTTAAGAGGACCTGGATGAATTTGAAAAGAT
Organism: Chloroflexota bacterium; assembly: GCA_030608465.1. Lineage (GTDB taxonomy): Bacteria > Chloroflexota > Anaerolineae > Anaerolineales > UBA11858 > B10-G9. The sequence goes on along the minus strand of JAUWEC010000144.1, from coordinate 2,976 downwards.
GAGAAACACCGATTAACAGAGCCACCAAGCTTAATACAGTCAATATCCCTGGACGCTTCTGTGAGCGCGAGTTATTCTCCGGGGTAACTTTGTTGTTCGTCATTGTAGTTATTGAATTGTAAAATTTATATAATCGAAAGAATAATTTTGTGCCACTTGGTAACCATTATTCATTTTTGGATGAACTTTCCAAGATCCTGTCCAGTCGTTGAGAGGAAGAATACCACAAAAAAATACTGAGAAGGATCCCTATTACTGACAGTCCCAGTCCTAAAGGCACATCCCAGGGGAGGTATCGGAATGTGTATGTATGAAATCCACTTGTTGCTTCCACGGATATCCATTGATCTCCAAACAAATTAACCCGTTTCCCATCCATCCATCCTTTCCATCCGTTCCAATTGTATTCCTTAACGATCAAATGTCCTCCATGCTCCGAATCGCATGTAACGGTTAGATTTCCCCCAGTTCCCTGTGCTTGGCAGGGAGTTTTATCAGATTCATTAATCACATAAGCGTATTCCTGATCTGGACGAGAATAGATAATAATACTATTGATGCTTTCATGGACTCCCGAGGTTCCCTCAGGTTGTCCGGAATGGCTCGCCTCAAGATAGGCTTCAGGAAAATTTCGATCTTTCCATTGCCAGGTCATGATCCCAGGACTAGTTTTTAATCCCATTCGAACAGCGGGCTCAATGTAAAAATGCTCTCCAAAAGGGGGTTGCACCCATTGTAATGTATCTGTTTTTAGTCCTTCAAGGACCAGGTATACCTCTGGACTTTCTTTGTAAGAGCCGATCCAATGTTTTGTGAATTGATAACCTTGATAGAGACTGAAAATCAATGGAATAATGATGACCCATTGTATTGGAAATGTCTTTGTCCGTTGACCATTATCTTCAGAAAAATGGAGTTCTAATCTTGGCCAGTCCAGATTAAGGAGTTTATCTAACCCGGCTGCAGACACGCCCAATATTAATGGGATCGTGAGCCCCGCAATCTGTGGAGGATGTCTGATTCCCCCGGCTCCTACCCATATATTTTGGATTAATTTTAGTGCATCTCCACTGCTGATTGATAAGATCAAGAGGATACTGCTGACAAAAAACCATTTTATGGATTTTGACAGCTTTTTATTGTTTGTTAGACCGTAAATGGCAAGCAAGATTGGGATCCAGCCGATGAAAAGCGTATAAAGATGGGGAAAAGGAAGTTTGTTTAAGGCATCATTGATATAAAAATCAAAGGAATCAATGACGTAATTCAAAGGGATGAACTTTAACGGTTGAGCAACTTTGAAGGATGGATCTATGCATTTAAGAAAATTTGGGCTGAAATGGGCAAATGGGATAAGAAAGACAGCCGATAATAATCCGGCAATGAAAAAAGCAAGTAAGAAGTTCTTCCATACAGCCTTTAATCTCATTTTTTTATCGATAAGTAAAAAGAGAATTGCGGGAAATGTACCCACCAAGCCGACCTGGATATAACCTTGTCCAGCAAGAAACGCTGAGGCTAATACAATCCCTAATAGGACAGACGCCCGCTTCCCTTTCCCATTTACGACTGATAGAATCGCTCCAAATACAAGACTCGCCATTGCTGTAGACAGCACCACTCCAAAGACTCCAAGTTCCATTCTGCCAGCTAAATGTCCGCCTACAACAGCTATTCCACTGCTCCACATCCTTGGAAGTCGGCCAAGTTTAAGTTCTTTAGCTATCCACCATTGTGCGATTCCTGCAAACCAAAATGATAGAATTAAGGATATTTTTGCCCCGTTGACAACTCCCAATATTAATGTGCTAAATATGACAAGCGGATGAAGCATGCTTCCATGAATATCTGCAAAAGACGGGTACCCTCCGCGGACTGTCCCGTTCCATACCGCACACCATCCACAATCCAGAAACCTTGTCCATAGATGATGGGTTTGTATAGCTGAGCTGAATTCTCTGCCGCCTGGAATAACATTGGGATCAAAATTTAAATATTCACGCCCAATCCAAAAAGCCCATACTCCGATTAGGATTATTTCAATAATATAAGCTGGGTTAAATCGTTTATACTTTTTCGCATTAACCAACTTCATAACGTTACCCTGAATTTTCAAGATCAGGTTTTCCTCCCATTTGAGCAACCTGATAATCCCCCCGTGGTTTTTACGGTAGGCGGCAGTCTGTCGGAATTTTTGTAACCACCAAATAAAGATCACATTAATAACAATTCCAAGCGCAATAGAGAGTATGGTTATTTTTATTGGATTCATACCTCCCCCAGACTATATTTACACATAGAATTAGTGATTGGACGTAAGTTTACCTTAAACCTGTTTCCAACCGTGAGATTACCATCCGCAGTATTTCGCTGGTTCCCTCATATATTTCAGTGATTTTTGCGTCGCGGTAATATCTTTCAATGGGTAGTTCCTTGGAAAATCCCATCCCGCCGTGGATTTGGACTGCGGCGTTGGCGCAGAAATTTGCTGTTTCAGAAGCGAATAATTTGGCCATGGCGGCTTCTAGTGTATAACGTTCCCCTGTCGTCTTGTGGCGTTCTTTAGCAAAAGCCGATTGATAGAGCAGCAATCTAGATGCTTCGATACGGGTTTTCATATCAGCCAGTTGGAAAGAGACACCTTGAAATTGTCCGATCTTTTTCCCGAAGGCTTCCCGTTCTTTTGCATAAACCACGCTGGCTTCGTAGGCAGCTTCTGCAATGCCCAACGCCTGGGAGGCGACCCCGATCCTGCCGGCATCAAGCACTGTCATAGCGATTTTAAAACCCTCGCCTTCTTCGCCCAACCGGTTTTTAACCGGACAGCGGTAATCCTCAAACACCAGCTCGCTGGTCGCTGAAGCACGGATTCCCATTTTGGGCTCTATTTTATCCCGGATAAAACCTGGTTGATCTGCATCGATCAGGAAAGCGCTGATTCCGCGGTGTTTTTGATCTGGATCTGTCATCATGAAC
>JAUWEC010000077.1 GCA_030608465.1 Chloroflexota bacterium | reverse complement strand
GGACATGACTTACTTTATCTTTGAATCTCTCCAGGAAAGCAACAGGGTCTTGCCCAGCAATAAATGTATTTCCGGTGTCAAAATTCATCCTCAAATAAGGAGAATCAACAAAATTTAACATCTTCTCCATATATTCAGGTTTGGTGGTGTAGTACCCGTGGGGTTCAATACTGATGATCATTTCATAACGTTCGGCAACTTCCACGACTTTGCTGTAAATGCCTTTCATCATTTCCATGGCTTGTTCATCTGTTAAACCTTCCGGTTTAAACATGTGGTCTGTTGTGTCGATGTGGGTGCAACCAACTAGCTTTGCCCACCGTATTGAATTGAGTATATAAATAAGGCCAAGTGATGCACCTTCTGGCAGAGAAACAGGGAAAGCTGCATCAAGCTGGGAAAATTTAACCCCATACTTTTCCATCTTCTCCCTTAATTCCAGGGGGTCTTCTGTGAGAGAAACATGCGGTTGATAGCCAAGACCGTGCAGCCAGCTCACCCCATCAATCGTACCGCATTCAATGTAATGGACATCATTGTCCTGGGCCCACTGCAAACACTTCTCAAAATTCCAGTACGAGCTATTAAAGGCATCAGTATGAAATCCAATCTCAATCATTGTCAGGTCTCCTCGAATGAGCAGTGAGCTGCATTCATTTTATGCAAATTAGCTATGGGTAGGTTCACCCGGAAGTGAACCTACCCATTTGATTAAGGGCCTGATGATGGTACTGCAATGAAGTTAGCCCGCAATCAACAAACAATTTTTATTTTCCACCCTAGATTGAACCCACTCGAATTTCAAGCAGGCTCGTTTTCATATTGCTCAAGTCGGATTACTCAATCACATCCTTATATACGGTTGTGTCGAGTTCCTTCCATACATCCGGCCAGTTGTCCATATCCTCAGCGCTGCTCAATGCATAGTACAGCGGGGGCATATCGGGTAAGTAATACTGATCCAGATTTTCTTGAGTAACATGCGGCTGCGGAAGAACCCAGCGTGCATCAACAGGTTCACCCTGCAGGATCATGACAGCGGCCAGGACTGCGGTGCGCCACTGGAAGGTCGGGAAAGTGGGAGCAATCGCAGTTACATCCATCTCTTTCCAGTATTTCAGGTAGTCCATCTGGTCTTCACCTACCATGACTGGGAAGTCTAGCCCTAAATCCTCATAAGCTTCAAGGGCAGCCACTGCGGGTCCACCGGCATCCATCCAGATTGCATCAATGTAACCAAAGCGGTCAATGTAGTCACTAACAATGGTCTTGGTCTTCGGACCACTGTAATCATTGAATTCCACACCCACAACACTTATGTTCCCGGCTTCCTCAAATACTTTTCGGGCAGCGCCCCAGCGCTGCTCGAGAACATCCACACCCGGTAGGATGCGGAGAGCAAGAACATTGCCGCCATCAGGCAAGTTGTCAACAATGAACTTGGCACCATCATAACCAAACGCATAGCCACCGATGGTTTTCAGGAAGGTTGTCGGGCAGTCGGTGAGCACACCACGATCAAAGACAACCGTTGGTAGTACTTCACAGGCCTGTTCAACTGCGGGGGTCAGGGCTTCGCTGGTATTTGGCGAGATGATCAAGACATCACATTGTCCACCAGCTACCAGGTCGGAGATATCGGTAATTTGCTTTTCATCGGAACCTTCCGCGTCAACATGGATGAAATTGCCAACCAGACCTTCCGCTCTGAGCTGTTCAACCTGCTCTCGCATGGTCACATAACCGGTCACACGCCACTGGTTGTTTACACCGGCGTTTGAGAAGCAGATGTCAAAAGGCGGCTCCATCTTGTATTGGGAGGTGTCAACCTTGTTGTCCAGCAGGGATTGAAGGTAGACTGGAGCATCGGGATTGATGGGCTCTGTATCCATAAATATAATTGATTCCTCGTACAAATCATCGGACCAGAATTGCATCGCAACCGCGGCTGCATCCATTGCCAAACCTGGGTTTGCCGGAGCTTCTTCAGCTACTTCTTCTTCTTCAGTTTCTGCTTCAGCTTCTTCAGCAGCGGGAGCTTCTTCAGCGGGAGCTTCGACTGCTACTTCCTCAGCTGGGGCTTCTCCGCCGCCGCATGCAGACAGAACAAACGCTGCCAGCATGACCAGGCTGAGAACCATGTATAGTTTTTTCTTAAACATTTTTACTCTTCTCCTTATATAGGGATTCATTAATTGGGACATTTATCAGGTATATTTTTGTGAGCTACCACCTCCTTTTAGGACAACTTTATTAACTTTCTATTTCCTCTGTCGGTTAATCTCTTCTCTTGGAAGTTATCGCAGCATAAGCTACCGCGCCGATAATGATCAAGCCTTGAACAGCATCACGATAAGGCTTGGGCAAACCGAGTAAATTGAGCAAACTGAATATAGCTTCAAGGGTTAAACCGCCAATAGCTACTTCGGGAACAGATCCTTTCCCGCCCAGCAGAAGTGCACCGCCAATCACCACCGCTGAAACAGACTGCATTTCCAGACCCTCCCCGGCGAGAATTGAGGTGCCACCATAACCGCCAATCATCACTCCGGCAACGACCGATAAAAACGCGGAAATCAGGAAGGCAATGATCCGTATGAGCTTAACCTTCACACCAGAAAGCTGACTGGCCCTAGGATTATCACCAATGGCAAGGATTTGTTTTCCCAAGTTGGTTTTATGGAAAAGGATGGTCATAATCACCACAACAATCAGAAAGACGATTACCGCCACCGGGAAACGTCCAAACACTGGTACATTCTCAATAAAACCGCGTCCAAAATATCGCCAGTTTTCGGTCAGATAACCTTTTGGCGCTCCGCCTGTCCAGTACAAACCGCCGCCTTTTACTAACAGCAACATTCCAAGCGTGGCAATCAAAGAGGGGACTTTCAAATAACTAACAACGACACCATTGACCAGACCAATAATAATTCCAATTCCGAGCAAGATCATAATCGCAATATAACTATTTTCTTCATTGTTATATATAATCAAAGCGCTGCCAATTACAGTGAGGGTGACCAAAGAACCTTGTGAAAGGTCAAAACCACCAGAAGCAACCACAAACAACTGACCAATGGCCAGGATTGCCAGGGGAGATGCACGCCGTAAAAAAAGCAGCATTCCATTGAGAGTTGCGAAATTTGGATTTAGATAACTCACTCCAATAATAATCACCAAAAATATGAGATAAACCGGTGGTATTTTTTTGACCCTTTTCCAAATGGTTACAAGAATGCCAGTCATTTGCCTAGAAGGAATCTTTTCTAATGTTGTCATTTTTCACTCCCTTTAGGCAGCTTCCCGTTTCGATCGGAAGGAATAGCTGGCAACTGCTAAAATGATTATTGCCCCCCGAAACACTGTTTTCAAATAGGTATCTACGCCCAATTGATTGAAGACGGTATCAATTACACCAAAAATGAGCACGCCAGCCAGAGTGCCGAATACTCCTCCTCTTCCTCCTGAGAGAGCCGTACCTCCTATCACCGTAGTGGCGACTGATTCCAAATCATAAATACCATCCGGACCAACCCAGGGTGCCCCAGAACCGAGACGACTCACAATAAAAAGTCCGGATAAGACTGCTGTAAGGCTGCAAATGATATGAGCAACAATAATTGTCCGAGATGTTCTCAAGCCCGAAAGTCTGCCTAGTTCCCTGCTGCCGCCCACGCCATAAAGATGGGCTCCAAATTTTGTCCATGACAGAATAAACCAACCCAAAACAACAACAGCTATTAAGATAATGATCGAAATTGGTATTGGGCCCAGACTCTCGTATCCTAATGCCCGAAAACTCTTAGGAACACTCCCTTTAAAGTTAGCAAAGGTTCCATTCAAAATGCCCGCGATAATTAATCCTGTTCCCAAGGTAGCAATAAAGGGATTCACGTTGAGTTTGGTTACAATTAAACCATTTACCAATCCAATAACAGCGCCTATCACAAATACAAGGATGATGGCCATTGGTACCCGTTCTGGGTCTCCTTGCATTAACTGTGAAGTCATAACAGCTGTTAGACTGATCGTATAAGCGACCGATAGATCTATGGATGCGCCTATCATAACGAAGGTTTGACCCACAGCCACAATACCCAGCGCAACAGAACGGATGAGAATATTTGTCAGTATTGTAGGGTTAGATATAATGTTTCCTTTGGCAAAAAGAATGTCAAGGATTAATCCGCCAACGGTAATAATCACCAAAAAATAGTAAACCGGAGGAATTCGGATACCCAGCTTACTTCGTTTTATTTCATCTGCAGGAATTGATTCTGTGGTCATTTTTCTCCTCTTTCCGGATCAACCGAGATTGATGATGTTCGGTGATTGTTTTGTCCGGTAGCGACCAGCATGATATCAGTTTCGCTTGATTCTGCAGGAAGTTCACCACCAATCGTGCCCTCATGCATTACTAGGATCCGGTCACTCATACCGATAATTTCGGGCAGTTCAGAAGAAATCATAATAACTGCCACCCCTTGCTTCGTTAAGCCGCGGATAATATCATGAATTCTTGCTTTTGATTCGACATCGATACCCCTGGTTGGCTCATCGAAAATAAATATTTCAGACTCCGAAGCCAACCACTTGGAAAGGACAACTTTTTGTTGATTTCCACCACTGAGATCCTGGGCTTCTTTGCCATAGGAGTCCACCCGGATATCCACTTGTTCTCCAAGCGCAGACACCATATTGCGGGATTGCCTAATTCCATCCTGATGGATAAAAGCAAATAGTGACTGAAGAGATCGTATTGCCAAAAGCATGTTGTCGCGAATTGGCTGTATGAGGATTAAGCCTTCCGCCTTCCTGTCTTCAGTAACAAATCCAATCCGCCGACTGATTGCCCAAAAAGGGTTCTTAATCGCTGTTGGTTTTCCCCGCAATTCAATCTCTCCGGATTTAAAAGGAACCACTCCGAATAATGCCTGGGCCAGTTCTGTGCGACCAGAACCTTGTAAACCGGCGATACCCAGAATCTCACCCTTCCGCAATTCCAGGTAGACAGAGTTTAGAAAATTATTTGACCCGTCTTTAACCCGTAATACTACATCCCCAAAATCCTCTGAAGAGCCAAGAGGTGGAAAATAATGATCGAGCACCCTGCCAACCATCATGTAAACGATATCTTCAGAGGTAACTTCTTTTGTATTGACAGTACCCACATGCTGTCCATCTTTTAACACAGTAATCTTGTCAGCGATTTCGAACACCTCAGACAAACGATGAGATATAAAGATTAAAGCTAACCCTTTAGTCTTTAATCGCGATATCAGATCATTCAACAGTTTCACTTCTGTACTCGTAAGTGAAGCTGTTGGCTCATCCATAATTAGTACTTTTGCATCCAAGGAAATTGCCTTGGCGATCTCCACAAGCTGTTGTTCTGCAACAGAAAGAGAACTGGCTAACGCAGTGGGCGATATCATCGAATCGACGCCAATTTCTTTTAATACTGCATGAGCCTGTTTGTTTAACTGACGCAGATTAACTATTCCAATCTTAGCTGGTTCCCTACCAAGGAATATATTCTGTGCTACTGTTCTTTCAGGTAACAAGTTGAATTCCTGGTAAATGATGCTTATACCCATTTCTTGTGCTTCTACCGGGTGGTTAAAAGATTCTATCTCTCCTTGGAAGAGGATCGTCCCACTATCGGATTTATAGGCACCTGCCATCACCTTCATCAATGTGGATTTACCTGCACCATTTTCACCTACAACAGCATGGACTTCGCCAGGGTAAAATGCCACGCTGACATTATCCAACGCCTGCACACCTGGAAATGCTTTATTGATATTTCGAACTTCCATTAAAGGTTCTTTTTCAGTCATTAGATCTTGCGCCATTGTACTAATTTCTCCATAAACCTGGTTAATTAGGCCATGCCAGGGAAAGATTTGATGAACTTTAAACCATCGCGTGCGATCGTATCTTGATCAGGTGCAATTTCCCGCCAAATACATACTGCCCGGGCAATCGATTTCACCTGTGGCGTGAAGGATTCAATAACAATATTTCCGTCGTATCCAATGTCCATCAATGCGGTAAATACACCTTCCCAATTTACCTGTCCTGTACCAGGAACTCCCCGATCATTCTCGCAGGCATGGAAATGGAAAACCCTATCCCCTGCTTTGTGGATTGCAGCAACGGAATCTTTTTCTTCCAAATGCATATGGAATGTATCAAGATGAAAACCGAGGTTTGGGGCACCTACATCATCAATCAACCTCAGTCCCTGGTCGACAACATTAATTAGGTCGGTTTCAAAGCGATTCAGCGGTTCGAACGCTAATTTAATGCCTTTATCAACAGCATAGGCACAGATTTCTTTTAACCCTTCAACCGCCAATCCCCATTCAGTTTGTCGGTCTTGCTCATTTTCTAAACGAGCTTTTCCCACTGCAGAATACATCGGGCCGACAACTACTTCCGATCCTAATTCCTGGGCAGCATTAATCATCCAGGTAAGGTATTCTCGCGCGGCATTTCGTTCAGCTGGATCCAGACTACTCAGATTTCTGCCAGGACCAAAAGCGCCGCAGGTCACCACTCCTAAATCTTTCTCTACTAAAACAGCTTTCAGCATGGACACATCCACCAATGCTGGGTCTTCCACTGCTACCTCAATCAAGTCAAACCCCAAGCCTTTTACTTTATCCAGTAAATCCAGATCACTCTCCGTTGTAAAAGGTGATCGCCAGATAAATGTGTTCGCTCCAAATTTCATTAATTTCTCCCAGCAATAATACTCTTACTTCCCTGGCTTTGTACCAATTTTTTTACCGGTTGATGAAGATTCCAGACCAGCTATGAGGATTTCAATTACTCGTAATCCATCATAGAAATTTGGCTCAATTGAAATCCCTTTATCAATTGCATCCATAAAATCTACCACGCCGTGATGGAATTCATGTTCGTAACCAATCATGTGTCCAGGAGGCCACCAATTGGCAATATACTCATGCTGACCGGCCTCTGTTGCCAGAATGGTTCTAAATCCTTGTGCAAATGCAGGATCATCCCGTTGGAAAAGCTGTAATTCGTTCATCCGTTCTAGGTTGAACACAATACTGCCTTTGCTGCCATAAATCTCAAAGTAGTTATAATTTTTACGTCCGGGAGCAAAACGGGAAGCCTCAAACGAACCAATCGCCCCGTTTTCAAATTCAGCCAGCATAAAGGAAGCGTCATCCACTGTGACCTCTCCCATTTCGGTTGCCTTTCCGCTTCCGGCACTAAATGTAGCAGCACCAGCACCTGGCAATGGACGTTCTTTTATAATAGTCGGGGTTAACGCCGAAATTGATGTGATTTCGCCAACGAGATAACGAGCAAGATCCACACTATGTGAGTTGAGATCAAAATGTGGGCCTGCTCCTGCCTTGTCTTTCTGTAAATGCCAGGTTAGAGGAAATTCCGGATCAACAATCCAATCTTGTAAGTATGCACCGCGCCAATGGTAAATTTTTCCCACAAAACCTTCATCAATCAATTTTTTAGCTAGTCGGACAGCTGGAGCCCGACGGTAATTATGATTCAGGTAATGAACAATGCCGGCTTTTTCAGCTTCTTCGTACATCTCTTGTGCTTCTGTCACAGTCAAAGCAAATGGTTTCTCACAGAATATATGTTTGCCTGCTTTCGCAGCTTCGACCGCTATTTCATGATGGAGATAAGTAGGAACAGAGATATCAATGATATCAATTTCTTTGTTTTCAATAACTTTACGCCAATCTGTTTCAGTCTGCTCCCATCCCCAACGTTCAGCGAAAGCTTTCAGGTCTTCTTCATTTTGTCCACAAGCCATTTTCATAACCGGCTTTATGCCCATCTCAAAAAAGCGCGGCGAGTTTAGCCAAGCGTTACTGTGAGCTTTGCCCATAAACTTTGTTCCAATGATTGCCACGTTTTTTGTTTTCATCTCAATATCTCCTTGGAAGCATCATGCTGTCATCATTTTTAAGACCATTTTGAGGATCAAAGTTACTCGTGTTACCCGGACACAAAAACATTTTCAATTGCTATCCAGATTGCTCCATGAACACCTGCATCGGAACCCAGTTTTGAATAATCAATCAAGAGTGAACTGGTTGACAAGGCAGTAGCCCGCCGCAGAGTTGCCTGCCTGATTGTTGATAATAATTGGTGTCCAATATTACTTACTCCTCCACCAATAAAAATAGCTCTGGGATTATAAAAATTGACCAATCCCGCCAGGACCCCACCAATCATTCTTCCGCTTTCATTAATAATACGATTGGCAGCCTGGTCACCAGCTGCGGCAGCTTCTCCGACATCTTTGGAAGTTAATTCTCCCCTATTTAATTCCAATCGTTTTGCCATTATTTCACTTTCACCACTTTCTGCAGCTTCTCTACCACGTTGGGCTATTGCTGGACCAGCGGCCATGCTTTCAAGACATCCAGTATTTCCGCAATGACAAATTGGTCCATTGTAGTCCACACAAATATGGCCTACATCACCTGCAGTACCATCACTACCCCGATATATATGACCATTGTTTATTACACCGCAGCCAATACCCGTTCCAATCTTGATGTAAAAGAAATTATCTAATCCTTTTCCTCCACCAACACGAGCCTCTCCGATTGCCATAATATTCACATCATTGTCAACTACCGGATTTATCTGAGGAATGCGCTGCCTAATAAATCTTTTGATTGGGAAGCTGTCCCAGGCAGGCATCAAAGGAGGTTCAATTAATAATCCGGCGGGGAATTGCACAGGCCCCGGAACACCTATACCCAACCCTACTAAGTCAGTAATTTCAGCGCCTTGCGATGAGAGCATCTCAACAATCAAATCAATGATTCTATCCAGAACTTGGTCTGGCTCTTCCCGAACATCGGCGGGTTCCGCTTTTCGCTCTAAGATGGATCCTTGAAAATCTGCCAGAGCCAAATCCACACTTGTGGCCCCAATATCTACGCCAGCTATATAACCTAATTCAGCATTAACGTCCAGTAGTCGCGGGCGGCGTCCTCCTTCAGATTTACCGTGGCCGACTTCAGTAAGGACGTTCAAATCCACTAAATTTCCAGCAATCGCGGTTACACTTCCCCGCGAGATATCCAGATACTCTGCAATAGCTGTTCTGGATAGTGGACCTTTTTTTCGCACTAGGTCTACAGCCGTCAATTCAACAGCTGACAACCGGGGCAATCCATTGCTCGATTTCTTCACGAAAGGTTCCTGGGCAACAGTCATAGGTTAACTTATTTTATTTTTTGAAGGAAGTTAATCTGATATTAGCAATATTCCTTCCGATTGTCAACGAAGTTTATAGCGCTGTTGCCCAAGAAGTGATTTTTGTTACCTAGTAAACACTGGCTGCAATTCGCTTAAGGTTGGCAACGCTTCTGGCGATGGCATCGAATTCCTGTCCCTCATAATCAGGATGCAGGGAGTCGGTTTCAACTGCCAGGAAACCTTTGTAACCTGCGTCATAAAGGTATTGAGCGATTTTCTGATTGTTGACTAATCCATCACCTACCGGCGTGGAGGAGAAGAAGTACCATTCGCGGACATCTACGCCAGCTACTGGCTTAAGATCTTTGATGTGAGTTGCGTAAACCCTGTCAGCCAGTTTCTTAGTGCCTTCCACGGGATCATCTAACAAACGCAGGAAGTTGCCTGTATCCAGGTTTAATCCCAGGTAAGGCGAATCAACTCTTTCCAGCAATTCAACGCATTCATCTGCCGTGTAATCAAGGTGATTTTCTACAGCTAACTTCACATCATATTCTTCGGCAACTTTGACTGCTTCTTTGAACCAGTCAACCAAGATATCAATCTGGGGACCATGAGGCTCAAAGCGGAACATCAGGCTGCTGGCAACCACTCGCATCACATCTGCGCCGATTAGTTTCGCATTAGGGATTTGAGCTACCATGCTGTCAAATTCGTCCCTGTTCTTTCCTGCCTCAAGTCCATCTGGATGACCCCAAGCATACACCCGGTCAAAACCATAGTCATCCAGCTGGGCATTTAAGTCTTTAAACCAGCCTTTATCAAATGAGGGGAAGAAGCAGGACTCAAGGGATACGCCGTCAACATCCAGATACTTGGCATAAGCCAGGAAATCTTCCATGGTCATGGATTTGTCGGGCGCAATCTGATGGGGATAAACCTCTCCAAAAAACCTGTGAAAACAGTAGCTATCAATACCAACCTTCATTTTGCTCATTTTCAACTCTCCTTGTTCTGTTAGATAAAAAAGATTAAATTATCTGAGAATTAAGTCTATTAATAAATCAGCTATATTTTTATGTTTTACTGGCGTCTATGATTTTTTTGGCAAGTTCTCCCGGTTGACTTACTCGTACTAGTTCTGTCTCAAAACGAGACCGGTCGCCCCGGTGTAAGGCATGAAAGTATTCAATTGGCGTTCCATCGTGAAGATAACTGACACTGTTTAACAATATCAGTGGTGAACCAATATCTACCTTGAGCAGCTCCGCTTCGAGCTGGTTGGCAATCACCGCTTCAAGGAAACGTTTCCCGCGCGCTATTTGTAAACCATGTTCTTTTTCCAGGTAAGCATAGAGTGACTGGTTGGTAAGATCTACTTCCAAAAGTTCAGGACAAAGATCTAAAGGCAAGTAAGTGGTCACCAAAACAATCGGCTCATGATTTACATACCGGAGCCGATCAATCTGGATCACCGGTGAGTTGACATCCAATCCCAAGTACGCCGCTACCTTGCTGCTAGCACTGACCTTTTCCTGCTTTAAGACATCTGATCTTGGTTGATGGCCCTTAGCTACCATATCCTGGTAAAATCCCGTCAGCTCTTGGAAAAGGCTTTCATGGATCTTAGGTTTTGATACAAATGTTCCTCGGCCTTTTTCCCGGTAAATCAGCCCTTTATATTGAAGCTCTTGTAATGCCTGCCGGATAACAGTCCGGCTGACATCAAAGAAGCGGCATAATTCTGCCTCTCCGGGTAATTGATGACCTGGCGGGAATTCATTATCCTCGATGTACTCGGATAACGAATCGATAACCTGAATGTAAAAAGGAGTGAAGGAATTTCGGTTAATCTTTTGATTTGGGCTTGAGGAGGACATATAATGTTGTTATCCTGTAATTACAACTTCCTGTATCATAGGGGTATAAATTTTTATTGTCAAGACGTCTAGGCACCGAAAGTGACGTTTGTCATTACTGCCAGTTCAGGATGTCCAACCCTTTTGAAAAACAACGTTCTGATTAACTTATCAGTATTTGCAGTCTATTTGCCCTATTTTGTTCACTAATTGAGAAAATACCTATCGCAAATAATTATTTAATGCCTATGCGCAAATTACTACCAGTGGGATCGGATACGCTGGAACTGGTTATTTCGGTCTCTAATTTAGCAAAATAAAAACCAGAGATTTATTAACTCTGGTTTTTCAGATGTTATTACCCAATAAGCTGAGATGCTTTTCTCAATTTAGGTGAAGAAATTATTTAAAGAGCGGTTTTCCACATACCACACGAAATCCACCAGCATTATAACGGTGATACGGATAATATCGGCTGCGCATGTCAGTATGCGCGTAAGATCCCCAGTGATACCAGGATCCTCCTCGCAGCACCCTGCGGTCATTTCTCCTTAGATCAATATCTTCCGGATTTTCATAACTATTGAGACACCATTCCCAAATATTCCCACTCAAATCCAATGCACCAGTCGGAGAAATACCTGCCGGATACATCCCCACTGCCATAGACTTATTCAATTGATTATGTTTGGTATGAGCCCGGCTGTCTTCCCAATCTAACCCCCAGGGGAATTTATGATCAGCTTTACCGCCTGTAGCTCCCAGCTGCCATTCCCACTCAGCGGGCAAACGAATTTCCCATCCCTTATCAATTATTAAATCAGCAATCTTTTGAAAATCATCCCGGTAAGGACGTAAATTTTTAATCCCTGCCGTTAACCAGCGGCAGAAAGCAACCGCATCATACCAACTC
>JAUWEC010000207.1 GCA_030608465.1 Chloroflexota bacterium | reverse complement strand
GCGGGGCCAAGCAGGGAGAGAATAACAATCACAACAACTGCAACTAAAACAAGAATTAAAGCATACTCTACGAGACCTTGGCCTTTTTCTTTCGGTGCGAATAACATGGTTTTTACCTCCTGTTTATTTGAATTTCCATCGAGGTGTATGCAAACCCTTCAGGTTAGTATGCATTATAAAGAACAATAAATCGAAATGCAATACAGTTTTCCTTACAATTATGCAAAGACATCCTGTCCTTCAGAACCTGCCGGTATATTGAAGCCTATCCTTGTTCCCTGGCCGACAGCAGTATCAACATTAAAGTTGCCTTTCAGTATTTCTACGCGATCCTTTATAACCTTGATACCCATACTGTTTTCCATTGCCTGCTCAACATTAAATCCTTTACCATCATCTTCTACATCAACAACAATCTTGTCTTCGCTGGTATCTATATGAATCCGTATTGTACTTGCTTTGCTGTGTCTCGCTGCATTACTAAGCAATTCCTGAACAGCTCTGAAAAGCATGATCTCCAGGTATCCATCGAGCCTCCTTTCGGTACCGGAAGCAGAAAATATGATTTCCATTTCATTTTGTTCCTTAAAAACCTCAATATAATGCCTGAGCGTTGGGATTAATCCAAGATCATCCAACATCATTGGCCTAAGTTCAAAAATAAAATCGCGAACCTTTACAAAAGTGGCATTTGCGTTTGCCTTTAAATCATCTAGCTCTTCTCGGGCTTGATCCAGGTCTATTTCAAAGAGTTTTTGAGCAATCTCAGCCTGTAGAATAAAATTAGACAAAGCTTGAGCTGGACCGTCATGCATTTTGCTAGATAATCTATGACGCTCAGCTTCCTGAGCCTGTATAACCGATTCAATCACTTCTGCGGCGTTCAGTTCAATTTCGCCACCTTCAAGTAAAGGAGTTCGTGTTAAAAACCCGCTGATATCCTGCATCTGTAAAATATAATCCTGAAGGTGTACTTGTTCATTTTTGAATTTTTCCATTTGCCCACGCATAACAAATAATCGCTGTTGTGCATCAAGGGCTTCCTCGTATGCATCTCGGACAGCAATCGGGCTTAACTCATCCGTATTTTCCTTTATATTTCTAATCTTGGTCGAGTTTGCCACCTGGCGTTGAGCCAGTTTATCAACTTCTACCTGACTCTGTTTAATCTTTTTGGAAACGCTACCCAGTTTTTGTTCAGCTTGCTGAATTTTCTGTTCTAAGCTTTCCTTCAGTTGTTCCGTGGTGTTTTCTGTGTCACCAGCTTTATTCAAAACCATAATATTTACTCCTGAATTTTCGTACTTATCTTCCTTGAGAGTATAGCATAGGTGCACACCGCTAGCAATTCCACCGCGTTTTATTACCCGGCATCCATATTACCAGGGGCAGTTTTCAAAAAGGAGAATTTGAGCAAAACCAATAAACATAAGCTGCCAAATAGAAAGTAAAATTTCCAGCTCATTATTTTTCGCTCCAGTATGATCTAACTGGAGAAATCACCCACCACTTTATCCAATACAGACCAAAAAGAGAAATTGCCGGCAGCGGTATAAACATGTATGGACTTTGGATCATTTGATAAGACCGTTGTATAGTCATTACCAGAAGTAACCACAAACCAAAGAACAGAATTGCCAAGGCAATATTTACACTAAGCGCTCCTCCTTTCTTCAATCGTTTATCCCAAACAGATAAAATAAATATAACGGACGGAAAGAGTATTATGAAATTTCCAGGATTAGTTTGAATCCCGATCCATTGACTGATAGTTAAAGTCAGGAAGACCACCCATAAAAATCTTTCAAAACGCCCCTTCCTGCCAGACCACCACTCACATACTATCAGACTTCCAAAGACAATGGTAATCCCCCATTTTAATTGAGTGCTTAATCCTGGAAGCCATTCAGAAATTATTGCTGCAAGTGTACCTGCTGTATTATTCGCTGGATATTTTATTATTTCCCAGAGATTTTGTAGAATCCAATTAGGGACGAGAATAATTCCAAATAAAATAAAGGCTGCCAGGGTTCCAAAGAACCATTTAATCAGGGTCCAGCGTCTTTGATACAAAGACCAGATGACAATAAAAGGAATCACCAGAACGACAAGCTGTGGTTCAATAGTTGTTATTGCCAGTAAAAAACCTGCAAACTGATCTTTGTTATCCCGTATCAATAGTAAAATTGTCGTTAACATTAAGGCGATAATAATAACAGCATTTCCATTAACAACACCCCTGACAGCATGATACCAAATTAAAGAAAAAAGCAGGATAACCCCTTGCTGCCAAAGAGGCGGTTTCCACTCTGCAAGATTCATAGCCACAAACGTCATTGTTATTAATGCCAGCTCTAGTGCTGTCATCCAGACCGCCCTGGCCAATATATAATTCTGTATTAGCGAAAATGGTAAAAATAAAAAAATTGAATATAAGGGATAAGCTACGCGTAATTCATACTCATCTCCTTGTGCAGGATGCCCATAAGCGGCAGTTTGAATCCGGATCGCAACTTCATCGCTGTAGGGACTGATATCCTCCATTAACAGAGCCCTTGTCCCTATATAATGGACTAAAAAATCATTTCCACCCGGGTTGTTCTTTGAAAATGAGTAGTTTACCCACGTTAATCCAGCAATAATTAGGATCCCTAGCAGAGATACTACTACCCATTGAATCTTACGATTTTTTCTAAAAGCCAAAATGATTCATCCTTCTTTTTTCTCAAAATATCCAATTGAACGCTGGTACAAACGGACACCTAATAAGGCCAATAACAGGGTTCTAAATGGAATTAATAAGTACAAACTCCAAAATAATCCCCTTGATAGAAGAACGGGCCACTCAAGCAAACTGATGAGAACCACGGAGGCCCCCATTAAGTAGGCCTCGTTAGCTGGGAGGCAAAGCAGTATAAAAGGTAATAAATACAGAATCCATTGAGGGCTGTATCCCGGACTCCAAAGGAAAAATATTACGATAGAGAGACCTACAAATGAGAACATCCATTTGTCAGTGTGATTTTTAGATTTAACCAGCAGGCCTAATCCAAGACCGCCAAATATTAATAATGTCAGCCAGGAAGGTATTAATGCCGGATTTCCGGTACTAATTTTTGCCGAATCCGGGATTTGCCGGTTTATTTCTTCGCCAAAATTTCCCGTTCCAAGATTCTTGTCCATTAAAGCCCAAATAGTTTCCCACGATCCTTTATTTACTTGGGACATGAGCGAGGCCCCAGTCATGTCAGGATTGACCATATATAACATTCCCCAGGCACTAATTACAATCCCGATCACCAATATTGTTAACTTGAATGCTTTTTTTGTTGATCGAATTTTCCAGATAGCGGGAAGGATCAAAATAGGGAACCATTTTGTCAGCACTCCAGCAGCGATTGCCAAAGCCGCGGGACCATCCTTTCGATCCAGCAGAAAGGATAAGCTCAGCAGCAAGAAAAATACAGCTATAGGATCAAAATAACTCCAGCTGTAAAACAAACCAACAACCAGCGCGAAATAAACCCAAATCCTTGAAATCCCTCTCTTATTAAGATGTAATTTTTCAACCAGGTGAAAAAATATTGCGATTGTTCCCGCTTGAAAAAGGCTGATAACAAGAGCCAGGACGTAGTCGTAAGCAGTTTCCCTGCCGTTTACCAGCAAGAATATCATTCTTGAAATAAATGGGAACACTGGCGGAAATTCTGTCCAGAAATGCAAAAATGGTATCCCCAATTGTGCTTGATTATAAAAATTCCAGTAATCACCATAGGACCTGATTGTTTCCTGGGGAAGTGATAAGAAAAGAATTAACCTCGCAATTAAAAAGAGCCCCGGGTAAACCAATATTGACAATTCCCATGTCTGGTTATTCTTAGATCCTTTCATTGATTTGCCTTTTCGGGATTTTCATAAACCTCAATCTCTCCTGAGTAATAAATTTTTGGCCATTTCTCAATTTTCCGCACCATTTTTGCTACTTCTGGCATATTAAGCACAGCCCAATTTCTCCATATTGGGTCTACAATCACGTAAGCAGCGTTGCTATACTCAGGGTTAAATTCAAATCGGTCAGATGGGATATTGGTGGGAAGATGTTTTGTACGCTTCTGCTTTAGCATCCAATTTTAAGTAACTTATAATTGCGAGGAGAAAAGCAATAAAGGCATTTACCGCTGACATCAAAATAGATCCCCATTCATA
>JAUWEC010000117.1 GCA_030608465.1 Chloroflexota bacterium | reverse complement strand
AACGGGCTGTGACCGGTGAGACCATGCTCCTGAACATGGGTCCTCAACATCCCAGTACTCATGGTGTGCTGCGTTTGCTGCTGGAATTGGATGGGGAAAAAATTATCACCTGCATTCCGGATATCGGCTATCTGCACACCGGGATTGAAAAATCCATGGAGGGAAAAACTTACCAGCAAGCAGAAGTGCTTACCGACCGGATGGATTACTTAAATACGGTTGGAAATAACCTGGCTTATTGTCTTGCGGTTGAAAAGCTTGTAGAACTGGATGTGCCACCTCGTGCCCAGGCGATCCGGGTCATTCTGGCAGAACTGCAGCGCATCGCCTCTCACCTGATTTGGCTGGCTACCCAGGCATTAGATTTAGCTGCCCAATCTGTATTCCTCTACTGCTTCCGGGAGAGAGAACTCATCCTGGATATCTTTGAGCTGGTTTCCGGCCAGCGGATGATGACCACCTATATCCGCCCGGGAGGACTCTGGCGAGACCTGCCAGTCGAGTTTGAAGATGCTGTGCGCGACTTTTTAGGACACTTTCCCAAACGGATCCAGATGTATGAGGATTTGTTGACCAAGAATCCGCTTTTCGTTGACCGCACCAAAGGGATTGGTGCCATCAGCGGCAAAGAAGCTGTCCGATGGGGAATGACCGGTCCCAGCCTGCGGGGTTCCGGCATAGATTATGATCTCAGGAAAGTAAAACCCTACTCCGGTTACGAGCAGTACGAATTTGATGTACCCCTCGGTAAACATGGGGATGTATTCAGCCGCTATATAATACGCATCCAGGAGATGCGGGAATCATTAAAGATTATTCAACAGGCTTTAGATAAACTTCCTCCCGGTCCGGTCCGCAGTGATAACCGGAAATTTGTTCCTCCACCACGGTCAGAATTAGGAACCAGCATGGAAGCCTTGATTCATCATTTTAAACTTTGGACCGAGGGATTTGATGCACCGGAAGGTGCTGTCTACGTGCCTGTGTCTTCTCCGCGCGGTGAACTGGGAGTCTTGTTGGAATCGGATGGAGGACCGAAACCCTATCGTGCGCATTGGAGAACGCCATCCTTCGCCAACTTGCAGGCTTTACCGATTCTAACAGAAGGTCACCTGGTGGCAGATCTGATCGCTATTATTGGAAGCATCGACATTGTACTGGGAGATATTGACCGGTGAACGATTTATTATCCAAGTACCCTGAAGAGATAAAAACTATTCTGGCAAAATATCCATCCGAGCAGAAGAGATCGGCTGTTATGCCGCTATTATTCCTGGCTCAACGAAAAGAAGGATACATCAGGGAACAGGCTCTATCCGAGATTAGCCAGATCCTTGATATTCAGGAGACTGAGGTAGCTACACTGGTGGGTTTTTATACCCTGTTTCATGATGGCAAAACGGGAATCTACCACATCCAGGTTTGTACAGATTTATGTTGTGCGCTGAGGGGATCCGAGGATTTCTTGACCGGTTTGTGTGAAGCGCTGGAGATTAAACCGGGAGAAACCAGCCAGGATGGGATGGTGACAGTAGAGGAAGTGAAATGCCTGGCAGCTTGCGATAAAGCGCCAATGTTCCAGGTGCAGGGAAAAGACGGAATTTCCTATCACGAAAATTGCAATGTTGATAACACACTGGAGATGATCCAGGAATGGCGTGAGAGCGGCGCCGCAGAACAGGAGGAGACCAAATGAGCAAATACGTGCTCCTCCGCCACCGCGATATCCCGAACATCAAAGATCTCAAAGTCTATCAAGATCAGGACGGTTTTAAAGCCTTTAAGAAGGCAGTTACCAGCCTTGATCAGGGAGAGGTGACTGAGATTGTAAAAGCCTCAGGTCTGCGAGGTCGGGGGGGCGCGGGATTCCCGACCGGACTGAAATGGTCTTTCATGGATCAGGACAATTGGCCGCATTATGTTGTTGCCAACGCGGATGAGTCAGAACCGGGCACATTTAAGGATCGCGAAATTATTGAAGAAAACCCACTGCAGTTTTTGGAAGGTGTGGCAATCGGCTCGTATGCGGTTGGCGCTCAATTGGCTTATATCTATCTCCGGGGAGAGTTCTGGCAGCTGGCGGAATTCCTGGATGGCAAAATTAATGAATTGGAAAAAGCAGGTTTGTTAGGCGAAAATCTGTTTGGCACAGAATACAGCTTAAAGATCCACACCCATTTGGGAGCGGGAGCTTATATCTGTGGTGAGGAAACTGCTTTGCTGGAATCTCTGGAAGGTAAACGAGGACAACCCCGTCTCCGGCCGCCGTTCCCGCCGTCGTTCGGTCTGTACGGCAAACCAACAGTAGTCAATAACGTGGAAACCTTCACCAATATCCCTCTGATCATGGAGAATGGCGCAGAATGGTATCGGGATTTAGGAACGGAAGATTCGGCTGGTGTGAAAGTTTTCTCGCTTTCCGGCCGTGTGAAAAAACCTGGAAACTATGAACTGCCTTTTGGTTCTACTTACCGTGAGCTGATATTCGAACATGGTGGTGGAATCCTTAATGATGCCCAGATCAAGGCAATCATGCCGGCTGGTGCTTCATCGGCGATTCTCAGAGCCAGTGACAAAGTATTGGATACACCCTTGGAGTATGCCTCAATCCGGAAGTTGGGATCGGATCTTGGATCGGGTTCCGTGATTGTTATAGATGAAACCATCAGCATGGATTGGGTGATTAAAAAAACGATTGATTTCTTCAAACACGAATCGTGTGGGAAATGCACCCCCTGCCGGGAGGGTAATTACTGGATGAGTTATCTCACTCGGAAAATTCATTCCGGGGAAAAGACAGAAGAACAAATCCAGCTTCTGTACGATGTAGCTTCGAATATTCAAGGCAAATGTTTGTGCGCTCTGGGAGAGTTCTCTGTAATGGGTGTGCTGACCAGCATTGATCGTTTCCCGGAGGATTTTGGCAGAGAACCGATAGGGTCGGATAAGGGGTAGTCACTACGGATAGGTTATGAGTGAAAAAATCACGTTAACGATCGACAGCCAGCAGGTCATAGTTGAGAAAGGCACAAATATTGTCGACGCTGGCAAATCAGTAGGGATTGATATTTCGGTCTTCTGCTACCATCCCAAATTGGAGCCGGTGGGTGCTTGCCGGATTTGCCTGGTAGAAATCGGGCGGCCTCAACGGGAAAGAAGTACCGGGGAGCTGGTGCTCGAAGCGGATGGTACTCCCCAGATCTACTATTCGGGAAACCTGGAGACTGCTTGTACAGTGCCGGTTGCCGAAGGTATGGTGGTTCATACTGCCAATGAGAAAGTAACCACGGCCCGGGAAGATATATTAGAATTTATCCTCACTTCCCATCCTTTGGATTGTCCCGTTTGTGATAAAGGCGGCGAGTGTTCCCTGCAGGAATTGACCTTTGGATATGGGCTGAGCGAAAGCCGCTTCCCACTGGATGAAAAGATCCATCTGGGCAAACATCTTCCCCTGGGAGATTTGATAACCCTTGATCAGGAACGCTGCATCCAGTGCGGCAGGTGTGTTCGATTCCAGAAAGAAATTGCAGCTGATCCGGTTTTGGCGTTTTATCACCGCGGTCGGAAAGCAAATATCGTATCTTATTCCAACCCGCCATTTGACAGTTATTGGTCCGGAAATACCACCGATTTATGTCCAGTGGGAGCACTGACAACCAAAGATTTCCGGTTTGAAGCCCGCATCTGGGAGATGAATGCCAGTCCATCTATTTGTTCCCACTGCCCGGTGGGCTGTAATATCACCCTCAATACCCGTCGGGATCCTAAAACCGGGAGGAGCACAATTCAACGAGTGATGCCCCGCCAGAATGAATGGGTCAACGAACTCTGGATTTGTGATAAAGGCCGTTTTGCCCATCATTTCACAGCCAGCGAACAACGAATAACGAAACCTCTGGCAAGAAATTCCAAAGGCAAATTAAAACCTGTTAGCTGGCAGAAGGCATTTAAGATTGCCGCTGAGCGTCTTAAATCTCACCCTGACGGCCTGGTAACTTTGGCCGGAGGCCGATTAGCCAATGAGGATTTTTACCAGCTGCGGACATTAACTGAAGGGTTGTCTGGCAAATCTGTCTTAAATTCTTCCTTGGCAGGCGGCGACCTCACAGCCCGTGTAGGTTTGGGGCAGGGGTCCAATATTAAGGATCTGGGATCTGAAACGGTGATCCTGGTGGTTGCCTGCGATTTAGAAGAAGAGGCACCGCTGTGGTGGCTGCGAGTTAAAGCGGCAGCGGAAAACGGCGCGACATTGATTGTTGTCAACCCCCGTGAGACTAAGCTTGAAAGATCCGCGGAATATATTCTACGTTATGAGTATGGGGAAGAAACCCAAACTGTTTTAGATTTGCTCGAGAAGAAGAGCGAAGAATCCCGCGCGTTTAAAGAAAAAGAGAATGGAGTTGTTTTCTTTGGCGCTGAGGGGATGAATTTTAAATCTTCTCAAATACTGGCTCAAGCCTGCGCGAATTTGCTGATCAAAACAAACCATGTAGGGAAAAAGAATAATGGCTTAATTGCCGTTTGGCCTGAAGCCAATTCCCAGGGCGCCTGGGATATGGGATTTAAGCCGCAAGAAAATTTGCCTGAAGTTCTGAAAAAAGCTGAAACCCTGATCATTGCCGGTGCGGATCCAATTGGAGATGGGATTATCCCTGATCTCGACGGAAAATTTCTCCTGGTTCAGGAACTATTCCTGACCGAAACCGCTTCCCGGGCTGACCTGGTCCTGCCAGTTTTGGCCATTACAGAAAAATCTGGTACTTTTACCTCCGGTGAAAGGCGGGTGCAGTTATTTGAATCGGCTCTCCCTGCTTCCGGTGAGTGTCTGGCTGATTATGAAATTGCCGCTAAACTCGGGCTAGCTCTGGGATTGGAAATGATCCAGGGATCCTCCGAACAAGTACTGGAAGAAATCATCAAATACCAACCAGATTATGCTTCCCTCACCCTGGCTGCTCTGCGTGAAGTTCCCGAGCAGCAGCCATATGTGACTAATAAAGCGCTGTCGTATACAGGAACCGTCTTTAAAAACACCAGTGGTGTAGGTGTCCAACTTCCCGTTGCGGCAGAAAATACCAAAATTTCCCTTGAAAAATTCACCCTTCCCAAAAAGGGCTTTGGCAATGGGATGCTCGCAGTTCCTGTGACGCGTCTTTACGACCGGGGAATCATGATCCGCACATCAGAGATCCTGGGTCCCCGCCTGATAAAAAACCAGTTAATTGTAAATCCAATTGATGCAAAAAAGGCGGGATTATCCGCTGACAGCCGGGTTGACATCAGCCTCGGGAAACGAACGTTTGAAGCAGCTGTTGATCTTGATCAAACGATACCCGAAGGTGTGATCCTCATCCCGCGCAATATGGGCATACTATTGGATGGTCCGGAAAAAGCGGTTCTTAAAGCGGTGAAATAATCCCGGCAGTCGGGGTTAAAGGTTTATTTTATGGACATCATTTTAGTGCTTGAATGGGTGATTAAATCGATTATTCTCATCCTGTTTGGGGTGATCGGTTTTGCCTATACCACCTATTATGAACGCCGCGCATTAGCCCGCATCCAAACCAGGATAGGCCCCAACCGGGCTGGTCCCGCCGGGTTGCTGCAGCCGGTTGCTGACGGCATTAAATTGATTTTTAATGAAGAACTTATCCCAGCCAAGGCAGATAAATTTTTATTCCTTTTAGCCCCGGTTCTTACTGTTTTACCTTCCTTGATTATCTGGGCGGTGGTTCCCTGGGGAACATCGATTACGATTTCCGGCAGAGAAATTCCGCTTTACCTGGCGGATATTAATGTTGGTGTCTTGTATATTATGGCGGTTGCATCCATTGCAGTTTACGGGATCGTGCTTGCCGGGTGGTCTTCAAATAGTAAATATCCGCTGCTGGGAAGCCTGCGAGCAACGGCCCAGATTATCAGTTACGAACTATCTTTGGGTTTAGCTTTTGTGGGACCGATTTTATTATCGAATTCCATGAGTATGGTCAGCATTGTCGAGAAGCAGCAGGAAACAGCCTGGTTCATTATTCTGCAGCCGCTGGGATTTGTGATCTTTTTCCTGGCAGTTTTGGCAGAGATCAACCGGGCCCCATTTGATATGCCAGAAGCCGAGCAGGAATTAGTAGGTGGTTATCATACTGAATATTCCGGAATGAAGTTCGCCTTGTTTTTTATGGCGGAGTACATCAAGATGATCGCTATTAGCGCCATCGCCGCTACTTTGTTCCTGGGTGGATACAGCGGACCCTGGGTAGGGAGTTTCCCCTGGTTAGGACCGATTTATTTAATGCTAAAAATCATTATTTTGTTGTTTGTCATAATTTGGATTCGCGGAACATTGCCCCGGTTCCGGTATGATCGGCTGATGGCCTTCGGCTGGAAAATTATGCTGCCGGCTGCCCTGATCAATGTGTTTCTCACAGCTGTTGTGATTATGCTTTTGCCTTAACGACCCGTGAGTGGTCGGAGTGTTTTTTATGAAGATACCAGAATTATTGATGGTTAACGAAATCTTCAGGGGTTTGTGGACGACCTTCCGGTCCATGTTTGAAAAGCCGGTAACGATTCAGTACCCTGAGGAAAAGAAGCCAGTGAAACCGCGTTTTAAGGGAAGGCATGCCCTCAAGCGTTATGATAATGGATTGGAAAAATGCATCGGCTGTGCTTTGTGTGCGGCTGCTTGTCCCTCTGACGCCATATTTGTTGAACCGGCGGAAAATACCGATGAGGAGCGTTACTCTCCCGGGGAACGATATGCCGCTACCTATGAAATCAACCTGATGCGCTGTATTTACTGCGGATTTTGCGCAGATGCTTGCCCAACTGAAGCGATCGTTTTGGAACACATTTATGAATTGGCCTACACAGACCGCAGAGAGGCGTTTTTCACCAAGGAGAAACTTCTGGATCCGGTCTCTGATCCTGGCAGGGAGACTCCCCAGACAGTAGAACCGGGCCTCTACACCCGTTCCATCCCTGAGATGAAGGATCTTGTGTAGGACAAGTGCCCTGTTCGTTAGAAAACGGATTGATGTCAAGAGTTGATTGAAATGACGGAGAATTATGACAGCTGATTTGATAATATTTCTCATCTTAGCCCTAGTAGCAGTAGGAGCGGCCCTGGGTTTATTGTTCAGTCGCAATGCGGTTTATGCGGCTTTGTTCCTGGTGTTGAATTTCATTACAGTTGCTGTTTTTTACTTATTGTTAAATGCTCCATTCCTGGCGATGGCACAGGTAACGATCTATGCTGGAGCAATCATGATATTGTTTCTGTTTGTGATTATGCTCCTGGGAACCAAAAAACTAAAAACCAGAGGTGAAAATCACTGGCAGCGTAGATTGGCAATTGGCCTGGGCGTGGTTCTGTTAGGAGAACTAGTTACCTTGTTCTTTATCAAGGGGCAAAGAGGCACTCTTTTAGGAGATATCGGATCCAAATTCGGAGGTCCGGAAAGCATCGGAATTGAGTTATTTAATCAGTACCTGCTTCCGTTTGAAATTACATCAATCCTGCTTTTGGTGGCTATGATCGGAGCAATTGTGCTTACCAAGGATAACTAAGACCCAGGCTGGGAGATTTATTTATGATTCCCGTTTCATATTACATCCTGCTTTCTGCAATCTTATTCACCATTGGTGCTGTCTGTGTTTTGATTCGCAGGAACGCTATAATTATTTTTATGGGAATTGAATTAATGTTGAATGCCGCCAACCTGGCTTTTGTGGCGTTTGCAAATCAGCACCAGGAAATCAGCGGACAGATTTTTGTATTTTTTGTAATAACCGTTGCTGCAGCGGAGGTTGCTGTGGGCTTGGCGCTGATCGTCACTATTTTTCGCTCAAAACGCAGCATTGATGTGGACCAGTTAAGCAGCCTGAAAGGCTGAGAAATACCAACTGAGAGAAACTTATGCTCTTAAGTGAAGCTATCACCCAAGGACCGGAATTCTTTTCTTTTGCCCCGGGGTTAATCCTGTTCCCGATCCTCGGCCTGTTGATTAACATGATTTTTGGCGGCAGGATGAAAGAAAAGGCAATTGGCATCCTGGCCAGCAGCGCGTCCGGATTGTCATTCCTGACCGCTGTATTGCTGGCAGTATCCCTGCTGTCTCACCCGGAAGGGATGACTATTCCCCTGGCGGAATGGATTTCCATTGGAGAGCTGCAGGTGAATTGGACTATACGGGTGGATACGCTCTCCGCCACGATGATGTTGGTTGTCTCCGGGGTCGGAACCCTGATCCATATCTACGCCATCGGTTATATGCATGAAGATGTCCGCTTTAAGGGAGATCTAAACCGCTACCAACGCTTTTTTGTGTTCTTTAACCTTTTTATCGCTGCCATGATGATCCTGGTCAGCGCTGACAACTATTTGATGTTATTTGTCGGCTGGGAGGGAGTGGGGCTGTGTTCCTATTTATTAATTGGTTTCTGGTATGACAAGGACTTATTAGGCAGACCTGGAATTGAAAATGCCCTGGCTGGCAGTAAAGCCTTTATTGCAAACCGCATCGGAGATTTTGGTTTCCTGATGGCTGGTTTCACCATGTTTTGGACTTTCCGCACCATGACCTTCAGTGATGTGTTTGCTCAGGTTCATCATATCGCCGAAACCCAACCAGGCGCGATCCTGGCGATTACCTTGTTTATGCTGCTGGGTGTGGCTGGAAAATCTGCTCAACTGCCGCTGTTTGTCTGGCTGCCGGATGCTATGGCCGGA
>JAUWEC010000150.1 GCA_030608465.1 Chloroflexota bacterium | reverse complement strand
AGGATTGGCGACCGGATCGAACTGCTCGATCTGGATACATTGGGAGATGTAGTCGATATCGGCCTGCGCAGTACCCGCATCCGCACTCGTGATAACCGGATGGTGGTTGTCCCCAATTCCCAGATCGGGAAAAGCCTGGTGGTCAACTATGCCTACCCCAATGATCAATACCGGCTGCAGATTCATATCGGGGTAGCTTATGGAACCGAGATTGAAAAAGCACGCCAGGTAATAATTGATGCTGTTCAAAAAGTAGAAGGTGTCCTGCCGGACAGGCCGGTAGAGGCGCTTTTCCTGGAATTCGGGGATTCGTCGATGACTTTCCGGGTTCGTTGGTGGCTGGAATCCTTTGTGGATACCCGGCGGATGTTCGACCGGGTCAATACCGCATTATATAATGCCCTTAAAAAAGAAAACATCCAGCTTCCCTTCCCCCAGCTGGATGTTAATCTGAAAACTAAATAAGGGTACGGCTATGTAAGCTCCCGGAGATTTGAAATCTCCGGGAGCATTAAGTATTAAACCTTAAACGGCCGGGCCGGCTCCGGTTTGATTATTTTTCCCGATCGCTTTTTCCCATTTGCGATTACCAGCAGCGGCTCTTTTGTCCTGACATGCCGGAAATAGCTCGTTTCCTGGATCAGAGAAACGGATTTTATCCAATCCCAATCCAAAAAATCTGTCGCAGAATTGTATTTGATATAAAAATAGGGGATGCCAGCCGATGAGATATTGTGGAAAAAATGGCTGCCCTGGGAATGATCCACCTGAAAATCTACCAGATCTACTTCCATGATTACCCGGACTCCGTTGATGTCCGACCAATCCACCGGAATCCCTAAATGACGCTCGCAGGTTCCCCACCTCCCGGGACCAATTAAGATGTAAGGATGATCACCCTGGACCAGGGTCCGGTTCAAATTCATAATCTCGGTTACCATCTCAATTGTTTTTGTCAGATCAAATTTATCAGGTTTAACGTAAATGATATCCTGGATATCCGAAATCACACGATTCCCGGAAACAACAGAGGATGAGACAAAAAGATCTTTGTCAGTTACATCCAGATCGTCAATCATCAATGTTTCTTCATGTTCCAGGAATGGACGCAGCTGCAGTAACCGGAAAGTCGGTTTTTCATCAGGAGTGCTGGAAAAATTACCAGCAAATTCTACCTCCACCGGGCATCCCATCGCTTTCTCACCCAGCTGCAGTATCCGGTTGATAATATCTGCCAGCGGGAATGTACTGTACTTGAGCTGACGGTTAAAGGTGATCACCGGCACGCCGTTGTCCGAATCCCAAAATCCGCTCGACAGCCGCCCCCCGTGGGGATCATAGGTATCAGCTATCTGCTCCAGGGTATTATCCTTAATCGCATCCCGGAGATCGCAGCTCTCCAAAAAAGTATCCTCCCCCTGGTCTAGATCAATTAAGTCATCCTGGCTCATCCGGACAGCGTAAAAACTGCGTTGACTGCCGCTAATTTCCTCCTCTATACTGGAGAAGATATTTACCCCGGGACGCTTGGGGCTGAAACGCCGGGCTAACCCGCCATCTACAACCGTTTTTCCTAACCCCATCACCACAAAGGCAATCCGGTCCTCCGGTTGGAGGTGATTTCCAAGTGGATAATAGTTATAAGAGGATGCAATTCCTGAAAAATTAGGATAATACCTCTCCCCGTAAAAACGCCCGACAACTTCCTGGATCACTACCGCCATGCGCGACTCCGAAAGGGAGATACTCAGGGTTTCCGCATAGGAACGGGCTAGTTTAAGGTAAGTGGACGCATAGACGAGTTTAATGGCTGAAATTAGCTGATCCAACCTTATTTCCAGGTCTGGGTGGCAGTTGGGCAGCATATAAGTAGAAAATACACCAGCAAATGGTTGGAATAGTGAATCCTCAAATATACTGGACGAGCGGACTGCTACTGGTCGGGTTTGGTCTCGGTAGATAAATTTCAGGTCATCCCACAACTCTCCTGAAATATTCGCCCCCAGGAAACGTTCCTTGATCTCCCGGTCAGACCGGTCAGTTGACACAAATTCATAAAGCTGATTCTCCCGCATGAACTGATCAAATTCATCTGTGCCGATTACAACAGTCCTCGGAATCTGGATCTCTACCTCAGGAAATTCTTTCCTGAAACCCGCATTATAGGAACTGCGCAGGAAGAGCAGGAAGGCTAAGCCCCTGCCCTTTCCACCCAAGGAACCCGGTCGGAGACGGATAAAACGGGAATGCGGATGAAAGTTCTGCCGGTCAAAATCAACGATAATCCCCATTCGTTCTTGGAGGATATCCTCAACAGAAGCGATTATCAGCTGCCGTAAATCTTCTTTGTTTTCAAACTCAGAGACCTTGCGGGGTTTAACCTGCCGGGCCATCGCAAATTCACCCCGGGCTGCCAGCCAACCTGAGAAATGGTCATTTTGGGCATGGTAGACAAAAGACTCCAGGGGTACCTTTTTGAGTTCATCCCGAAGCTGAAAAAGGTTTTCTGCAGAACCAACAATGCTATCGTCAGGAAGCCGGAAAGTAAACGAGCCGAAGCTCATATAGTCGAGTAAAAATGTACGCAGTTCATGAATCAAAGAGCGGTCATTTTTGTTGACAAAAAAGCAGCTCAGCTCCTCTGATTCATTCCGGTTTTTTTCATTACTGGACTGGAGCATAATCGGCAGTGTGGGCGCTTTTTCCCTGATTTTGCGAACGAGGTCAAATCCTGCATCCTCTGCCATCACTTCATTTTTAGGAAAGCGGATATCTATAATCATACCCAGCAGGTGGTCCTGGTATTTTTGATAATCTATCAGGGCTTCTTCATAACTTTTGGCCAGCAGAATTTTCGGTCGGGAGCGCATTTGAAGCAGGGAAATATAATCATTTGCTCCCTCAGAAATCAAGCGTTGGGTTTGAAGCATAATTTCCGAGTAGAGTACCGGAAGATAGAGCGAGTAAAAACGGATCGAGTCTTCAACCACTATAATGACCCTCGTATCACCGGTCTTTATATCGGGGTCAACATTCAGGCGGTCTTCCAACAGTTTAATGATGGCCACAAACACAGTAGAATTGCCGTTCCAGACAAAAGTATTTTCAATATTGCTTTCCGCCAGCGCCCGGGCCGGCAAATACTGCAGTTCGGAGGAGTTATTCAGCAGCAGAACAACCGGGATATCCTGGATTTCCTTCACCTGATCAGCAAACAGCAAAGGGTTAATTTCACCGAGCCGCCGCATGGTAATTACCAGGTCAAATTTTCTTTCCCTCAGCAGCTCCAATGCCCCATTCACTGACGTAGCCCGGAAAATATGGGGTAAAGTGCGCAGGTTAAGATTATGGAATTCTTCAAAGATTTGATCAGAAAGTCGGGCATCCTCTTCAATGATAAAAGAGTCATACATGCTGGAGACCAGCAGAATCTCGTTAATCCGGTTTTGCATCAAATACCGGTAAGTCTGGTATTTTGCACGATATCCCAATTGATATCCGTCGCCGTTGTTGTTATTTTTTCCCATTTTATCAGAGGTTCCTCTAAACTTATAAGCAGTTGACTGGAATTATATCTTAACAAACAAATTAAGCTCCCGGAGCTTTGTAAATTCTCAAGGAAACGGCATCCAATCAAAAGATCCCGTTCCCTTGTTGCAGAAATACGTACCATTTTCTTTCTTCATATTTTCTCCATATCCTCTTAACAATATCTTAATAACTGCCTGTTACACTGAGACTGGATCCCAAAAAAACTCAGGATTCTTGGTTCAATCAATGAGAATATCCATCATACCCTCCTAACGCTTCTCACCTCAAAGAACCGGAGTGAAATTTCCAAAATTCCGGCCCTCACTGCAGACTGGTTGAAAAAGGTATAATGCTGATAATTGGTATTCCGATAATAAAGAAAACTCACCGGCGTTCGTTAGTAGTATTGACAACGTATCGCCGGCGGAAATCTTGGTATAAAGTTATTAAGTTCAACTCTCGGAACAATTCCGAGAATGTAAAATAATTAGCTCATAATGAGGTTGGAATGGCAAAAAAGATCTTAGTCGTTGATGACAATCCTGATATTTGCACCATGCTAAAAGAATATCTTACGGGGGAGGGGTTTGATGTTTCCACCGCTCCCAATGGCCAAAAGGCATTGTATATTGCCCGGGAAGAAAAACCGGACTGTATCGTACTCGACATGATGATGCCTGAAATGGGCGGGCAGGAATTTATCCGGATCTACACTGCCGAATCGGATACCCCCATTCTTGTCCTGACAGCCAAAGTAGAGGAAATGGATAAAGTTTTAGGACTTGAGCTGGGAGCAGATGATTATGTCACTAAACCCTTCAGTATGAGGGAATTAACTGCCCGTATCAATGCTCTGCTGCGGCGGGCGGCGAAAAGCATCCCGGAAGCGGAAATTCTCCGGGTTTCAGAGGTTTCCCTGGATAAAACGGGGCATTTCGTTGAAGTGAATGACCAACCGGTTGAACTGACTCCATCTGAATTTCAACTCCTGGCAACCTTAATGGCTGCTCCCGGAAGGACTTATTCCCGGACAGAGCTGCTCGACAGCCTGGGTGAATCTTCCTTCCTGGAAGGTTTTGAACGCACTGTGGATGTCCATATTCACAATCTGCGCGAAAAAATCGAACCCCGACCCTCCGAACCAAAATATATCGAGACAGTCTACGGTGCGGGGTACCGCTTCGCCAGGGAGAGGAAAAAATAAATCATGCGGTCGATCAGTGTAAAAATCACCCTGGTGTTAATTGTCGTCAGCCTGGCTGGCTCACTTTTCACAGCATTTTATATCCAAAATCGCACCAAAAATGCATTCGATATTTTTATCAAGAATCAGGATGAGCGGGTTTTGGTAGAAGCATTAACAGACTACTACCGGGATAATCAGAGCTGGGACGGTGTCGATGAAGTATTCAAGGGGGCAGCACTCTACAGCAGTTCGAACTACGGTTATGGCGAATCTGGGGGAAACAATCCAAACCGCCCTTTTGACCGCGGGTCACTTCCCTTCGTATTAGCCGCAGATTCAGGCCTGATCATTGCCGGGGGAACGAGCCATACAGGGTATCAAACGGGTGATACTTTAGCCGTAAAAGAATTGAGTAATGGCATAAAGTTAGAAAATGATGGAGAAATCATCGGTTGGCTGATAGCGGGCCCTATTCCGCAGCTGAGAAATAATCCCCAGCAGAGCTTCCTAAACACCGTTCAGCAGGGATTGATTATTAGTTCCCTGGTTACTCTGCTAATTGCCTTAACCCTGGGGGGGATATTAATCTTGTCATTTACCCGTCCCATCCGAAAATTAGCTAATGCAACCGAAGCGGTCGCCGGCGGCGAACTGGGATTTCAAGTAGAGATCAATTCCAGAGATGAGCTGGGCAGACTGGCCACCTCCTTCAACAGCATGAGCGCAGATTTAGAAAAGGCAGACAGGACCCGTAAACAAATGACCGCCGATATCGCCCACGACCTGAGGACACCTCTCAGCGTGCTGCACGGATACACAGAAGCTATGAGTGAAGGAAAACTAACCGGCAATCCAGATATATATCGCGTAATGCATCAACAAGCCCAGCACTTGAATTACCTGATTGACGATCTGCGAACTCTGTCTCTATTAGATTCTGGTGAATTAAACTTCCAAATTCAAAATATTAATCCCTTATTTATTCTTCAGCAGACCACTGACGCATTTCACCCCATCGCCCTGGAAAAAGATGTCGGACTAACGCTTGATATTGAGGGCAGTCTGCCCCAGGTAAACCTCGATCCCGACCGGTTAACCCAGGTGCTCGGAAACCTGGTAAACAATGCCATCCATATCCTTTCAGCCGGGGGAAAGATTAAGATTACTGCCGGGTTTGATGAAGATTCCCTGGTCATTCAGGTTATGGATGATGGTCCTGGTATTAAGGTTGAGGATTTACCTCAGATCTTTGACCGCTTCTACCGGGTGGATAAATACAGGCAGCCGGATGAGGGTTCTTCCGGGCTTGGATTAGCCATCACCAAGAATCTGGTCGAGGCACAGGGAGGAACCATCACAGCTGAAAGTGAACCAGGAAAAGAGACAACTTTTACGATCAAATTTCCTGCTGCTTAATCGAAGAAGCTAAATTGACCGGCTGTATACCTATATATACTCAAAGCACCCGCCATATACGCTCAAAGCACCCGTCCCCGGGTGCTTTTTTTGTATTCTAACCTCGCCCACGGACGGGTGCCGGGTTCGGGAGCTTTTATTGTCAGATCACCGGGAGAGCTGTCCCTTCGATACGTTTTCACTCTGCTCAAACTACTCATGACAGGCTCCCTCCCTCGAGCGGGGATACAGAGGGCATCCCCCTCCCTCTCTACCAGTCATCTGGTCACCAAGTCTCCTGTATCTCCCTCGAGCGATAAAAACCACACTATAGCTGGAGCCCTTCGATACGTTTTCACTCTGCTCAAACTACTCATGACAGGCTCCCTCCCTCGAGCGGGGATACAGAGGGCATCCCCCTCCCTCTCTACCAGTCACCTGGTCACCAAGTCTCCTGTATACTCCTCGAGCGGGTTTTTGGGGAGTGTTAGCTCTGGTTTAATAACAAAAAGGAAACGGTTTCCTCAGTGGTAAACCGTTTCCTGACTCTTGTTGTTTGTTACAACAAATCTCCTTCCAAATTTTCTAGCTGCCAGCCTTTGCTTCCAACAAAGAGATCAAAGCTTCCACGAGGGGGATGGTCAAGCGGTTAGATTGCCTTACACCACCACCCGCAGCTTCTCTTTCTGCTTGTTTGGTGGCTATTAATTCAGGATCCATAGTGCCATCTCCACCGCCTTGCCCACCGCCTTGTCCCCCTCCAGGTCGCACACCTTCCGGCAAACCTTCTGGTAAGTTAAGACCAGTTCCGTCTCCTCCTGTACCATCACGTCTCAGGTCAATAATTCCCATTTCATTCACCAGGGTCGTCATGTCTTCCTGGGTGAGCTGCAAATTAGCAATGTAATTCACCTGCTCAGCAGTCATAACTTCCTGGATATCTTTTAGAAGAGAATCCAGTTCTTCAGGCGCTGTGGTGTCGCTTTCGAGCAGGCTCTTATACAACTTCCAATACGGCAGGAGGTCAGGAGCCTGTTCAGCATCCACACCCAGGTCCGTTTCTTCCAACAGCAGGCTTCCC
>JAUWEC010000138.1 GCA_030608465.1 Chloroflexota bacterium | reverse complement strand
AAATCAGCAGGGGCAACCAGCTTTAGATCCAGGCCGTTTAAAAGCGATCGAAGTTCTTTAAGCTTTCCTTGATTGTTGGTCGCCAGTAACAGCTTGATCATGAAAACATTTTCCGTAATAGCTACCTTGATTTTAGATGATTTACGAGAATGCTGCTTAATAAAAACGTAAGGTTGAATGATACTTTCAGACTGCCTTAGGGTAAAATGGAACCAAATATCAATTTTACCCTGAGATTATGCCAACCAACTTACCTGCCGACTATTTTAATGCAGAAGAGCGTTTCCGGTCTGCAACAACTCCTGAGGATAAAGTCAAATTCCTGGAGGAGATGATGGGCACGATTCCTAAGCACAAGGGAACCGATCATCTCCGGGCGGATCTTAGGAAAAAGCTCTCCAAACTCAAAGCGGCTACCACCTCCAAAAAAGGTAGCAAAAAGCAGGTATCTCCCTATCATATCAACAAAGAAGGCGCAGGACAGATTGTGATCATCGGTTGTACAAATTCTGGAAAGTCATCCCTGGTTCAGACGCAAACCAACGCTGAACCGGAAATTTCTCAAGTGCCGTTTACAACCTGGTCTCCCATGCCGGGAATGATGTATATTGATAACTTTCAGGTCCAACTGATTGATACTCCTCCTTTCGGTGAGGATTACATTGATCCGGAGTTCCTGAATCTGATCCGGCGGGTAGACCTGGTGCTGATCATGGTGGATCTGCATACTGATCCAGTCCAGCAGCTGAATTTTATTTACCAGAAACTGCAGGAGAACAGGATTGTCCCTCAGCATCTGGAGGGAAAAGTAGAGTCAGAGGGATTTTTGCTTCATGTGCCCAGCCTGGTGCTGGTAAATAAATACGACAGTGAAGAATTTGAAGAGCATTTCCAGATATTTAAGGAACTGCTCGATCTGGATTACCCGATGCTGCCCATTTCAACCAAGACCGGCTATAACATAGACACTTTAAAACAAACCATTTTTGACATTCTGGGTGTAATCCGGGTTTATTCCAAAGCGCCGGGGAAAGAGGTGGATAAAACCACTCCGTTTGTGATTGAAAAGGGTACTGTACTGGGGGATTTTGCAGGAAAAGTTCACAAGGATTTTCAAGAAAATTTAAAATCCGCCCGTATCTGGGGAACCAGCGTGGACTTTGAAGGTCAAATGGTCAGCCGCGACCATATCCTTGAGGATGAGGATGTGGTGGAGCTGCAGATTTGAGACTGGGGGATATTGTGACATGGTGATAAGGAGAGCGAGAGAAAAGAGGACAAATAATAACACTGATGATGCCCGGTGGTTATCCCTACGGGAACCTTTGTAAAAACCGCGGGCTAATAAACCCAAGTCACCGAAAGGTGGCATAGTTTTTAGTTCTATGATTCATCATATAGCACCTTTGCAGTGCTTTCAATATTTCTAACCCGGCGGTTGAAACCGCGGGCTAGGATAACTAAACCGCCCTGAAAGGCGGTTTCTGCTTGGAAAATTCAATCATTGTTATATTTTCTTAAGAAGTCCATCCTATGAGGGGCTTAAGTTCATAGTCCGCGAATTTGCGAAGCCCTTCGATAAACTCAGGACGCCTTTTGCCGACCATTGAACACAGAATACTGATGCCGCTGCCCTTTGATATAATTTACATCTGTTTTGGTTTTCATTATTTCTTGTTTCTAGAAAATTATTCCGGTTTACAGTTTAGTGATTGGTATAACCCAGGAAGATCATGTTTGCTATGAGTATATATATCCTCAATAATAACGAAATTCTTATTTAATATCTTGCGAATCGGTTCTAAATTCTCAAGATAATTGGAACCAGAAACATTTCCGAAAAGCTTATTTGTATGCTGTGATATGAAGATCCAATTACATTCTCCGTTATCTATGAAATCATTAAAATCCCCCATAGTCTTAATGAACGCGTCATTTTTATACATGTTATCAGCATCAATAATTTTTGAAAACCCCGTGTAATAGTAGTTTAGATAATCTGAATTTCCTCCAAGAACTAAAATTGTGTCTCCTGATTTTGAATGCTTATCTAGGTATTTTCCAACCTCCATCCAATTGTCATTGTTATTGTAGTAGTAATACAAAATAAGATTGGAAAAAACAAGCATAAAAATAATAGTAAGTATAAAATCCACCCAAAGAAAACCAACTCTTTCATTCCATAAGGTCACTAGCAAATCCTTAAATCCAGTTATACCAAGAGATATCAGGATTAAATAGGGAGGTAAAATAAAAATTAAAAATCGTGTTTCCTTGATTGCCCCATTAAAAGTATCCAAAAACAGGGGTAGAAATAACCACAGTACTACAAACCCATATGACTTCTTTTTATTCCAATTCATTAGAATAGATAAAATTCCCATAATGCCTAATGCTGGAAAAATAATCTCAAAGGGTGGGAAAGAATTCTTTGGCCATGGAGAATTAAAAATTGCTCTATATTTATCAAGAATAAATTGGGAAATAACGGTTTGTTGAATTTGGGTGGAAGGCCAGTTTGACCAGGATGCCAGATGAAAAAAATTCCAATTTATGCGAAATGATCCCAGATATTTAAGATAATAGCTTTGCAGAGTAGTTGATCCGATCACTATTTGATGAAAACGCGGTATCTGTGAAATTAATGTCGGCAACCAGGGAAGGTAAAGGATTCCAACAATTATGAAACCACAAGTTGTACAGAGAAGCTGGCTAATTTTCCCCTTAGTATTAACGTCTTTTTCAACCAAAATATGGATATATAAAAACAATCCTTGGGTGATTATTGCGAATAAACCATAGTAATGGGTATAAAGCATCGCTAAATCAACAACAAGCATCATAATGAAATGGATTTTATTCTTTCGTTGTATATAAATCCATAATAGATAGAATGATAGCGTTGCCAGCAGACAAAACAAACTATACATTCTTGCTTGTTGGGAATAGTGAATATGAAATCGTGAGAACGCGAGAAGGACACTACTAAAGAAAGCAATTTCATTGCTAAATAGCGCCCGAGTTAATAGAAAAAACACAAAAATTGTTAGGGATCCAAATAATGCGGAATTAAACCTCACTAAAAATTCGCTATCACCAAGCAATAATGTCAGATGTAAAAACAAATAATCCAGGGGAGGAGAAAGATGAGAAGATAGATTCTCAAATAAATCAGGAATGGATTTAGATGAAACAAATAATTGCCCTAATTCATCCAGCCATAACGATTTTCTTCCAAGACGAAAAAATCTAAGTAATCCCCCTATGATGGTTATTGATATTGATGTTAATATAACATTATTGGAATTTACAAAACCCCGAATTTTCTTCATGTTGTAATTATAAATGTTTAAATAATAACAATGAGTCAGATTAGCAAAGATTTGTAATGGAACATATTAATTGATGTGACAAGTGTTTTTAGGGAGAATTGGTTTATTACTATTGTGCTATAAACAAAATCAAGCGTGACATGATAATAATGATACTCAACTTAAATTTACTCAATAATAAATACCCCGGTTGATAGTTTTATAACGATATGCATTCTGTGAACTCTAATAAATAGTGATAAGGCGTATTTTATTAGAGTTACATCGAGAGATTATTCGATCGGCAGATCTTCCAGTTCCTTTACCATCCGTTCGATTACATCAAATCCTCCCTGCCAGAATTCTTTGCTGGAGATATCGATTCCAGAATCCGAAAGGATCGCAGCCGGAGCCTGGGATCCACCAGCTTCGAGGATTTTAATGTAGCCTGGTTTAAAACTGTCCCCTTCTTTCTGATAACGCTGATAAAGCGATAACACCAACAGCTGGCCGAAGGCATAGGCATAGACGTAAAACGGTGTTTTGTAGAAATGCGGGATGGAGACCCATTCCCAGCGGAATTCGTCACTCAACTCCACTGTTTCACCAAACTGTTTCTTGAGATTGTTAAGATACATATCTGAGAGATCATCAATGATGGCGCCTTCCTGGGTCATTTTGTGTGCTTCCCGCTCAAAGAGAGCGAAGAACGATTGCCGCATGATAGTCGCGTAGGCGTCATCCACCTGGCGGAATAAGATATCTCGGCGAACGGCAGGATCATCTTCTTGCGAGAGCAGCCGGTCAATCAGCAGCATCTCTCCAAATGTAGAAGCGTTTTCAGCCAGAGGCAGGGAAGAGTGGAAGGTGAACACGCTGTGATCTGCTGCCAGCAGAGAGTGAATTCCGTGGCCAAGTTCGTGAGCCATGGTAGCCACTGCATCTGCTGTGCCCTGGTAATTTAATAACACCCAGGGGGAAAAATTCGGCGTCACAGACCAGCAGAAAGCACCGCTCTGTTTTCCTTTCCGGATTTCACTATCGACATGATCATCATCCAGGATCTTCTGTGCCAGTTCAGCAATCCGGGGATCAAAGGTTTGGAAGGCGTCCAGCACCATATCCACCCCTTCCTGGAATCCGTAGGTCTTATCTGATTTGGCAACCGGAGCATAGACATCATAACGGCGCAGGTGATCCATTTTCAGCCAGCGGGCTTTGAGATCAAAAAAGCGCTGGAAGGTAGGGGCATTAGACTCACAAACTTCCAGCAGGGCAGATACAGCCTGATCCGGGATGTCGTTCTGCAGGTTGCGGACAGCGATCGGACTCTGGTAGCTTCGCAGGTCAATGTTTTCATTTGCCCAGTCCCTGACTAAGGTTTGGTAAATCTGGCCCAGGATGGGTCCATCCTCACCATATACCCGATAGAGCTCCTGGTAAATTGCTGCCCGGAGATCTGGATCGTGATGGCGGGCATACACCATTAACTCTCCACGGGTCAGATCCTTCTTTTTCCCTTCCACTTCCACCTGGAAACAGTAGCGGTTGGTGATGGAGTCATACAAGGTGTTCAGGGCGCTGAATCCCGTAACATTTTTAATATTGAGCACCTTCTCTTCCGGTTCTGAGAGTGTATGGGGAGTGAAGTGCCTGATTTCTTCCAGCCAGTATTGCAGATCACCTGCATTTGCCATTAACCGGTCAGCATTCTTTTGATCCAGTTTTTTCCACCAGAGATTAAAGAATAAGATTTTATTTTGTAAGGTCACAATATATTGTTCAATCCTGGCCTGCAGCGCCTGTGCATCCTGATTCTGGGTATCTTCAGTGAACCAGAGACCGACAAATCCATACAGGCGGTGAATTTGAACCGTGATTTCCTCAAGTTCTTTGATGATCCCCTGAAATGATTTTTCATCAATGTCCCCTGTAAGTTTTGGGCGGAGCTCTTCAAATTGTGACACTGCCTGCTCCAGGGATTCCATGGCACCTTCGAATTCGGGAGAATCGTGGCCCGGGAATAAAGCGGATAAACTCCAGCGTTTTTGGGTATAAGTTGCGGTCATAGTTCACTCTCTTTATACTTTTCCTGGTTGGTTATTGGGTATTCCTTAAGTTTTGGGATTATACTTCAAAAGTGAGGTTGCGTGGGATCTATACTCTCCTCAAAGTTGCTTTGATCCCCCTCAGACTGGGATTCCTTCCCGATACCCGTGTTATAATTTTCGAATAGTTTTTTCTGATTATTACGGCTGGAATTTTGATATTTATAATACATGATACGAACCCCCGTTTGTTTACACCTACGGTGAGTTCAAATCAGTAGGAGCAACTATGTCAGAATCGTTTGATTTTCAAACCATAATTATGGTGCTGGAAAAATTCTGGGCAGAGAAGGGTTGTCTGATCTGGCAGCCTTATCATACCGAAGTTGGAGCTGGAACAATGAATCCTGCCACGTCGCTCCGGGTGCTTGGTCCTGAACCCTGGAATGTGGGGTATGTGGAACCCTCCATTCGCCCAGATGATGGACGGTATGGTGAAAACCCCAACCGTTTTTACCAGCATATCCAATACCAGGTGATCTTAAAACCGGATCCGGGAAATCCTCAAGAACTTTACCTGCAGTCGTTGGAAGCATTGGGCATCGATCCCCAGGTGCATGATATCCGCTTTGTAGAAGACAATTGGAAATCTCCCGCGTTGGGTTCCTGGGGCTTAGGCTGGGAAGTGTGGTTAAACGGGTTAGAGATCACCCAGTTTACATACTTCCAGCAAGCTGGAGGACAATCGCTTGACCCGGTTTCTGTGGAGCTTACCTATGGGTTGGAACGGATTGCCATGGCCCTGCAGGGAGTACGCGATTTTAAAAATATCCGCTGGAATGAAAACTATACCTACGGTGATATACAGCTGCAAAGTGAACAGCAGTTCAGCAAGTATGCCTTTGAGTTGGCTGATGTAGATAATCTGCGGGAAATGTATCGTCTTTACGAAGAAGAAGCCGAGCTCTGTTTAGCGGAAAAACAAGTATTGCCTGCCCATGACTACGTGCTGAAGTGTTCCCATACATTCAATCTTCTCGATACACGCGGAGCAGTGGGCGTCACAGAACGACAGGGTTTTTTTCATCGGATGCGGGATCTGTCTCGAAAAGTAGCTGATGCCTATCTGGACGAAAGGCAAATCCTGGAATTCCCCTGGTTATCCCAAAAAGCGGAAGAAAAACTGGCTGGAAAGAAGTACAAAAACGCGGAATTTCCTCAAAATTCTGCTCCTTTTCTGTTGGAAATCGGCACTGAAGAGCTGCCGCACGGCGATGTGGTAGATGCCATTAGCCAGTTGGAAAAACGGGTTCCTGATTTACTAAACGAACTCCGGTTAGAGTATTCCGGATTGAAGGTAATGGCAACTCCCAGGCGGTTGGTGGTTTACCTGGAGAAATTAGCAGGCCGACAGACTGATTTAGAACAGCTGGTAAAAGGACCTCCAGAAGACCGCGCTTACGATGAGGACGGCAAGCCCACTCGGGCGGCTGTGGGTTTTGCTTCTTCAAAAGGTGTCAAAGTGGATGAGCTGGAAATTCGCGAAATGGATGGCGGCAAATATGTTGTGGCTGTGGAGCGGAAGAGCGGGATGCCTGCCCATGAGGTGTTGTCTGAAAAACTTCCGGGTTTGATTGAAGGGATACATTTTGGGCAATCGATGCGCTGGAATGACCCTGTTTTATCTTTTTCCAGACCGATCCGCTGGCTTCTGGCTTTACATGGAGATTCCTGGCTTCCATTTTCTTATGCAGGATTAAGGTCCAAACCCACTACAAAAGGCCTGCGATTTCTGGCTGGCGGGGATATCGAAGTCAAATCCCCCGTTGATTATTTCCAGACCTTGAAAGAACAGGGAATCACCCTCGATCATGTCGAGCGAAAAGACCGGATATCAAAGGGTCTGAATACACTGGCAGCGAAGGTCGGGGGAGAAGTGGCACAAGATCCGTCCTTAT
Source organism: Chloroflexota bacterium (assembly GCA_030608465.1). Classification (GTDB taxonomy): domain Bacteria; phylum Chloroflexota; class Anaerolineae; order Anaerolineales; family UBA11858; genus B10-G9. The sequence goes on along the minus strand of JAUWEC010000138.1, from coordinate 455 downwards.
TAAGTGAAGTCACCCACCTGGTGGAAGCTCCTACAGCGCTGTTGGGAGAGTTTGACCCGGACTACCTGAAACTTCCCCGGGAAGTGCTGGTTTCGGTGATGAAAAAACATCAACGTTATTTCCCTGTAGAAAAGAAGGGAAAATTGCTCCCCTACTTCATCACTATCGCCAATAAACCCAGCAGGGAAGATGAATATCCCGACCTTTCCCTGATTACCCAGGGGAACACGGATGTGATCCTGGCCCGTTTTGCGGATGCGGAATATTTTGTTCGGGCTGACCAGGAGAAAAAACTTGAAGAGTACCTTCCTGCCCTGGATTTATTAACCTTCCAGGTAGATTTGGGATCCATGGGCGATAAAACCAATCGAATCCGTAACTTGGTAGATAAAATAGCTCCACTGGTAGAGCTCTCCAAAGAGGATCTGGCTACTGCCCGGCGGGCTGCTGAGTTA
>JAUWEC010000230.1 GCA_030608465.1 Chloroflexota bacterium | reverse complement strand
AGAAATTGGACAGTGTAAAATAATTTCAAATGAAAAAATAGGAGTATTATATCAAAACACCACTTTTTTTGAAAACCCTGTCGGTATTGTTTTATTAACTGTTGAGAGATTTAGTGGAAAACCAAATATTAAGGAAGGAATTATTGAATTTCAATTCTTTGATCACAATGAAGTAAGATTAATGATAAAGAATGGAGATATTGAAGATCAGTTTACTTTAAGTGCTCTTGCGAAATTCTTTTTTCTTTAAAAGTAAAATGGTTTCTTCCTTATCCTTTCTCCACCAAGCCTTGTATCTGCACTGCACTGCGCTTCGCTAATATCATATGAGCTCTTCCGTTTGTAGTCAAATATAAAATATATAGCCGAGTAGGATATAAGCCTTTATCCGCCAGGCCGCAGGCTGCAGGTTCGCCCCCCCGCCTTTAACGTCGGGATTCAAGGCGAAAAGGGGTCATATCCCGCCATCGCCTGATCCATGTGCAGGAGCATATGGGATAGCGATGTGTCATAGGTATTCACCCTCGCTCTTAAATCCTGCTGGGCCCATCGTCGTGAAAGAAGGGTACTTGTGTTTGTTGCAGGTATCCTTTTTTGTTTAAGGATAGAGGATAGGGAGAAAGTAAGGGGTTAGTAGTAAATAGTAAACAGTAAGGGTGTGCCGTCCTGAGTGGACACCGACTTCTGAACTAGAGGAGGAGGTGGGAATCGATGGAGGGCGTCGCCCTTTTTTGTGAAACAAGGAAACGGTTTCCTGAATGATGCCGTTTCCAAAATGTGAGGAAACTGTATCCTGTTTTCCTTTAAGATCTTAGCGCCGGACAATGCCCTGCTGCCAGGCATACACCGCTGCCTGGGTCCGGTCCGCCAGGTGGAGTTTGCTGAGGATGTTGCTGACGTGGCCTTTCACCGTGTTGACGCTGATGACCAGCTTCTCCGCGATTTCACTGTTGGACATTCCCCGGGCAATTAACTTCAAAACTTCCATTTCCCGATCGGTGAGTTCTGTATAGGGATTAAGTTCTTCCCGATGTGCGCCGTGAAGTTCCTGAATAACTCGCGAAGCGACCCGGGGATGAAGGGTGGCTTCTCCTTGTGAAGCCCTGCGGAGGGCATCAGCGAGTTCGTCCATTTTGACATCCTTGAGAATATATGAAATCGCTCCCGCCTTCAAAGCTGGGAATATGTATTCATCCTGGTGATACGAAGTTAGGACAACAATTTTTGTCCGGGGGCTGACGTTTTTAACCTGGCGGGTAGCTTCCACGCCATCCATCTTGGCCATGACCAGGTCCATCAGCACCACATCCGGGACATGTTTTAACGCCAGATTGACAGCTTCGGTTCCTGACTTGGCTTCTCCAACCACTTCAAAATCGGGCTGGGATGCCAAAAAAGCGCTGACACCACTCCTAACAACTTCGTGATCATCAACCAGTAAGACGGTGATTGGATTGGTCATAAGATTTCCTTCCCTCAGGTGAGAGTTTTAATTGGCGCCCGAACAACGATTTTGGTTCCAGTCCCCGGCTGACTGGTGATTTCCAGGCTGCCGTTAATCAGATCAATCCGTTCCTGGATTGATTTTAAACCGATGCCGAATGATTGCTCGGCGTGAACAAATCCTATTCCATCATCAGCAACGGAAACCAATATTTGATCCCGGCTGTAATTGATATGAATTTCTACCTGTTTGGCTTGACTGTGACGGGCAACGTTAGACAACGCGCCCTGAACGATCCGGTAAAGCGTTTGTTCAACATCCAGAGGGATGGTTCGTTCACCCTGGACACGTACCAGGATCGGAACCCCGATCAGGTTTTCAGTTTCTGAAGAAAGCTGACGAACTGCTTTTATTAGACCTTCTCCCCTAAGAGCTGCAGGTCTTAGTTCGTAGATTAAATTTGTCAGTTCCCGCCGGACTTCATCCACCAACTTTTCCGCTTCAATAAGGTTTTCCGCCGCTTCTTCCGGATCATGACGAAAATGGGAGTGGGCTGCAGCCAATTGGGCAGAGGCAGCAAAAGCCTGCTGTTTAACGCTATCATGAAGTTCTCTAGCTAACCGGTTACGCTCTTCCATGATGGTTATTTCCTGTCTTTCATCGAGCAGGTTATCCATCTGAACCGCCATGTTGTTTAAGGTGTGACCCAGCTTCCCCAACTCGTCTTTGCTCGGATCGTCCACTAAGACGGTAAAATTCCCTTCGCTCCAGGCTCTGGCTGAATTTGTCAACCGGTCCAGGCGAGAGGTGAGCATTTTGGCAGTGAGAAAACCAAAGATAATTCCGAACAGCCCTGCCAGTCCGGTGATGACGATCAAACTGAGGCCAATCTGCCGGGAAATTTTCTGCCACTGGAGAATTTCTGTAATCCTTGATTTATGTTGAAAGGCTAGGATGCCAACCGTTTTTGATGGATTATCTTCATCCGGTATTGGAACCGCTCCGACGATGACATTTTCTCCTATCCGCTGGACGAGTTCCTGGTAATCCCGGGATCCATCCATAGCTGCCTGAAGGGGTTGGGCAAGCCCTGGAATCATTTCTGGATTGATTTTTTTCCCTGGTGTGATACCTTCCGTCAGGCTGTGGGGGATGGATCCAATTAATCGCCCTTCGTTATCCAGGTAAACAATGGAAAGGATATTGGTATTGCTGGCGTTAATGATGAAGTTTCCGATTTCAATTGGTTTGATATTCACTACTGTTGCCGAAAAAATGCCAAGGAATTGAGCTAAACCCAGGTTGTCTGGGGGTATGTTGGAAAGGAATCGGCTTCCCACTGAAATATATTCACCGAGGGAAATATCCAAGCGGTCAATGTCTAATTTTTCGGCTAAACGCTGGTCATCAAAAGCTATCACATCCGCGGTTAAAAGTTCCTCGATGATTTCCTCTTTTGCAACACGCGCTTCCGTGACTACCCAAATTGAGACGCCCAGGATGCCTATCATTTCTGCCATTAACAGTGCAAAGATCGTGACTCCAAAATAGCTGAAAGTTAGCTTCCAGCGAAGCCGGCTGAACTGATCGAGAAAGGTTGTTCCAAACTTTATCATAACAATATTATCAGCAGCCGCATTTCGGCGGCAAAATTTGATTTCTGCTGTATCTTATCATAGCAAATGGAGGTAATCTGGACAATCTCAGCTGGTGTTATCTTGCCCCCTTCTCTAGAAGGGGGTAAAGATCATTCGTGCGGGGCTTACAAAGTGATTAAGAATCAACTATGATTCAAAACAGAAAAAACCCTACTCGTTTTTTCTTCTTCCTGAAATGAGATGGATTGATATAAAATCAGCCCATCTCATTTTTTAATTGAAATCAATACCGGTAAGATGTTTTCCTATCTCCCTTATGATGCGCTTCTAAAGAGGGCAACCATAGATCCCTCTCTATAGTTCTGACTGCTCTTTCAGGAGGACAGATTAAGTTACCCAAGCCACCCTTCGATATGGGTTCGCTTCGCTCACCC
>JAUWEC010000179.1 GCA_030608465.1 Chloroflexota bacterium | reverse complement strand
AATCCAGGGCATCGGCGAGGAAGTCTATGTTGCCCTCCCTCATATCAAGGTTGGGGTAACACCGGATTTGATTCTCACCTCGGGAGATGATCTGGTTTATGAAAAGCATATCTATGGGATAAGGCGCCCCAGGATGTCAGACCTGATAGGGGACTATACAATCAAGGCCCTCTTCAGCGCAAAACAAAAAGACAGCGACAGAGAGGTAAGCTCTGTATTTGTCCGCCACTTGATGTCTGGCAAAAAGATCCAAATGAAGCCGCGCAGAGCTGCAGGCATCAATGAAATTGAATCGATGGCAAGCGCTGTACAGCGAAGAATGAACGCAATGGATTTTTCTGGACCCAGAATGGTCAATGGCTGGGACGCATGTGGTAACTGCGACTACAAACTATTGTGTTTTGACGGGGAAGGGATTATGCAGCGCTACAATCTCCCCTTATCCGGAAGAATATCCTTAGCCGATGACCTTATTAATGAAATGAGCCAACAGCTGAGAGGGTACACTGAAGAACAGAAAGAAATAGGGATCGATTTTGCGCGGGTGTTTCTTCCCTTTATAACCCAAAACCCCGGGATGACCAAAGATCAGATAGACTGGTTGATAACAGGTATATAAATGAAGAACAGAAAACAGAGAGGGGAATACTTCAGGACCAGGGTCTCGGGACTCGCCGTTGTGATCTTCTCCCTCGTGGTAATGATCTGGCACCTGATTGACTCCCTGCTGATCAAGCGCGTCTTCAACATGATCGATCTCTTCTCGATCCTGTTCACACTTCTAACAGCGATGGTTGGAGGGATCATCCTCTATACAGCTTATCAAAAAGAGTTCTTAGCTGAGCTTGGGTCATGGTTGGATGATTTTGGACAGAAAGTGAGGAAAGCTTCCTGGCCCCTGGAAAGGGAAATGCTCGAAATTGTGGGGGACCGACTGGTAGGGCTTTACCCAGAAGGTACAACCTGGATCCTGTATACGCTCCTGCCTGGCTATATGCTCAAAGACAGACCCAAAGGATTGCGGAAAGGACGCTATTGGCGGGTTTCTTCAAAAGACTCAATAACCCTCGAGGAAAAGATCGATGGATATATCCGGGACCAGATGACCCAAGTACCGGCGATTGACATAGACCAGGAGTATGAACTAGTTCGTGATCAGGAAGGGGAGACGGCCGTTTTTCTGGCCAGCAGCCAGGGGATAGCGGTAGGACTAGCCATTGATGTTCCCCAGGAACCCAAATGGAGGGGAGGGCAGTGGGTAAAAAGACAAAAACTGACCTTTGTTCGCAAGGCTTTTGATCAGCTGACACAGCACCTGGCCTCTCTTCGGATGGAGTGGAATGAGTTTCAAAAGACCATTGATGATGAAGAGCTGGGTATGATTGTCCGGATGCTTTCGCACGAGATCGCCGGCACACTGACACTCCTGGTAGGCAGCGATGATATGAAGGAGAGTGAACAGAAAGCACTGGCCAGGACAGTTCACCTGGTCAGGCAGCTCCAGGAAGTTCCCTCCCTGCGAACGGGTTTCTTCTCAGTCGAACCAGAATCAACCTCTTTGCTGCAGATGGTCAACGAGGTGGTCCGGGGAGTGCAAAATACCTGGCACGACAAAGAGTTTGTTGTGGACTGGGGAGTAAAGGATTCCCTGGAAGTTGTTGGTGATAAGAACCTGTACTCTGTGCTGCAAAACACAGTCTTCAACGCGCTCAGTTTCGCGGAAAATAAAGTTAATATAGAAGTAGAGCCAGGAGTGAGAAAAGACCACGTTCTGGTCAAGGTTACCGATGATGGACCGGGTGTGCCTGTTGATAAACGAGAATGGATCTTTGAACCACTGGTTGCTGAAGGAACAGACTACAGGCCCCGCGGAAAAGGAGTTGGGCTATTTATTGCCAGGCGGATCGCCCGGGAAGTAAGCGGAGACGTGTTCTTGGGAGAACCTGAGGGCGGGAAGGAAAGATCAAACCAGTTTGTGATTCAACTATTGGTTGCGAGTCCCTAATAGAGAGAATGAACCATGACATTATTAATGAACAATGTTGTCCTTGCAGAAGACGATCCAGAGATCAGCTCAATGGTCAAGGAGTTTTTTGAAGAGGCGTATGATCTGTCAGTGGCTACAACTGACAAAGTGGACAAGATCCTTCCCCTGGTGCTGGATACAAATGCCTCAGTATTAATTATGGACCTGGAGCTTTCAGACGGGGATGCAACCCAGGTGCTTAGCGACGTGGCCGACATAGACGACTTGATCGTGATCATACTAACAGGAACCTGGAAAGGGCGGGAAGAAAACAAACTGCTCAAAGATGGCGCCCAGGTGGTGATGAGGAAACCCCAAAAACCTTCCGCGATCTGGCAGCAGGTTTTAAATCTAAGAAGCACTACTGGCCAGAAAATTAAAGAAACGCCACCACGAATCCTGATTGTGGAGCAGGGGGGCTACTACGATATCCAGGACGGGGTACTCGTTGAAGCCGAAGGAAAAAGGACTTACCTCTCCGATAAAAAAAGAGTTCTCATGGATATCCTGGCGCGGCGCCTGACCACTGATCAGAGCATAGGTTCCGATTCGGAAGCCACAACCGGCGGATGGGTTATTACTAAAGAGATGATTAAGGGTGTGTTTGGAAACGCGAGAATCACGTCAGATCTCGAAACCTCATTTTGGTACTATTTGCGGGAAGTAAAAAAAACACTGGATGAGTGCGTAAAAACACCAGAGGATGTTGAGTTGATTGAGAACAGGAGAGTTGGGAGGGACGAGTCATATTACCGTTTGAACCCGACTATATTTGAGCTGGAAAAACCAGATAGCGACAAGGGAGAGGGATAGTGCCTAAACCAAAAAAGGCCTCCCAGCTGCCAGTTTCAGTTCCACATCCGCTTAATCTAAATGAAGCGGCGGAGAGCGTGGCCGGCTATATAGGCAGAGGAGATACCTCCATCTTTGAACCAGTCCAAACGGGATTTCCTGTCCTGGACCAGCTGCTGGGTGGAAGTGAAGACATGCAGGGTGGATTTTACCCCGAGGATCTCTGGCTGCTGGCCGGAGCTCAAGGTATTGGAAAAACCTCATTGGCATTGCAGATGGCCCACAACATGGGAAGCCAGGAGGTTCTGGTTATATTTGTATGCTACGAACACACACCGATAACACTCTGGGAAAGAATGATCTGCCAGGCTTCTGGATACATAAACAAGTTAGGGCAGGGGAGTAATGATAAAGACCTGGTCGGTATATCAGATCTGCGCAAAATTTACAGGAGCATGATCGAAGATTACGACGGCAAAGATTTCAGCCAGGAAAAACTGATTGACGAGTTATTGAGCCATTTACCGGCGCCGAAAAAACTTTGGGCTGAATTCTCAAAATCAGCTGCACACGTCTGGCTTATTAAAGGAGATCTTCTATATACTTCACCGGCGGCGCTTGAGGCTTATGTAAAAATGGCAAAAGAGGAAGGTCACCGGCGAATGGTTTTGTTTGTTGATTACGTCCAGCGAATCCCGGTTCCTCCCCAGCATGGCCGGTTACTGGACACCAATGAAAGGATCGAGTTTGCGCTTCGGGCACTAAAAGGTATTGCGATGACCCACATGATCCCCGTGGTTGGGGTGAGCGCTGCAGACGCAGAAGGACTCCGGGGAGGGCGGATCCACCTGGAGAATATGTGGGGCAACGCGACCATGCAGTATGAGCCCGATGGTGCCCTGGTACTTAATAAGGACCATTCAGAAAATGGGGTAGAGCAGGTCAGGCTTGCGATCGAGAAATCCCGCCGGGGAGAAAGCGAAATCGAACTACGATATCCTTTTAAAGGAAGCGTGTATAGCTTCGGGAGCCCGGGTATACGTATTTCTGATGGCGAGAGCTGGCAGAGGGAAAGAGCAGCCCTCAAACCCAAAGATGAAAAAGATCCACTCCCTGATTTTGGGAAGATCAAAACAGAAGCTTGACCTAAATAAAAACTATGGAATATTCATTTGTAATACTACGGGTAGATAAAGAACAGCAGGTCTCTGGCTATCTTCTATTGGAGGAGGCCCTGCAGCACTGGAAGGTAATGGGCTACAAACATCCTGAGTATCAAATAGTGATGAATAAAGGAACAGAAATATCAATTCCAGAAGATCCGATAGAGGTCATGTATTTCTTTTTATCCGATGAAGATTTACTGGATGCTTCAAATAATCCCTTTGAGCTCCTTGATGGTTTTTCAATCAATACTTTCTTATTAGGCGGGTATCATGAATCAGGCTCTTAATCTGGCTCTTAAGCTGATAATCAGCGTACTACTGGTTTATGCGGCCGTAGAGGATATCCTGAAACGGGAAGTGCCGTATGTGGCCGGTATCGGGATTATGTTGTTTGGCGCTTTTGCTTTATTTTTGGAACAGCACTGGTTATTAGGAGTTTTCTACTTGGTTGCAGTGATGGGCAGTAGGGGAGGGCTGTGGGGATTAGCGGCAGTCGCGGCTGCGCTGACAACCCTGGCAGTTCCAGGACTCGCGGCAGAAGCATATCCGTTTATCTTGGCGATCTTTTTCATTGTTACGATGTTCAGGTTTGGCGTGTTTGGACAGGGAGATGCAGTGTTGTCTTTTGGTCTACTAGCCATTGCTTATAAAGATGGATTATGGATGCCCCTCGCTTTGCTGGGGACAACCCTTATAGGAATTGTTCCCCTGGTCTGGAAGAGGAGTCCGAAAGAGATCCTGGATCGGGCCACACATATATTGAAAAACTTCGGGAGCATCGAAAAAGACGAGGAAGCCGTGAAGTTTCCATGGGCGGTGATCGCGGCAGTTTTAGGATTGGTTTATCTATGGTTAGTCAGGGGAGCGATGTTGTGATGAAGAAAAGCAAACGACATGTAATTGCTTTGGAATTTGGAAACACTCTAGCTGTGATAGCCTTTGTTTCATTATTTATTTCCTCTTGCTCATGTAATAATTTAATTAAAGATGGGAACGGGAAGACTAAGGGCACAGAGATTTCTGGGACTGCGATCGCGGAGTCCGTAGGGGTTGAAGCCTACGACCTCTCTTTATATGAGGAAAGCAGCGAGGAATATTATGCGGCTCTGGGCCAGATGGAGGATGACTGGTTTCCGAGGACGGCTATTGTCATACCGAAGGGGCCAGAAGGGGGAGACTATCCCAATGCGCCCGTTCCAATTTATGATGCGTTCCCGGGACAGCAAGCAGAAACAGAGGAGGGGGATACATATAAGATCACTAGGACCTGGATCGGGGATATAGCTGTTGGAACAGAGGTTATGCTGGAAGGTGTAGTATCCCAGGGTGAATGGTGTTTTGTTACAGGGGAGACAATTGGGGGTTGGAGCTCGTCGGGATGGATTTGGTGCTACCGGCTGTTTATTCCGGAATGAGTTAATATCAAAGACGAGGAATCGCAGGGGTAAGGTAATTGATGACGAAAGTTAACCAAATTCAAAAAGCCCTCCTTGAGCTAGGCGGTGGCCAGTTCCAAAAGTTGGCCGACGCTTATCTTGTTGAGAAAGGGTTTGGAAGCGTGAACTCCATTGGGTCCGTTATAGGCGCGAACAAGGCTGGTAAGGGAACACCGGATGCTTTTGTGATGTCGCCAGGCGGACGCTTCACCTTTGCAGAACACACCACCCAACAGTCGGGGTTGATAAATAAGCTGAAAGATGACCTCAATAAGTGTTTTGACGAAAAAAAGACGGGAGTTCCTGTTGAGAAGATCGAGCAAGTAATATTCTGTTTTACGTCTGAGCTCGATACAGCCGATGCAAATGAGCTGCTTGAAGCGTGCGAGGAAGAAGGGGTAAAACTTGAACTCTTCGGCCTAAGCGCTATTACTTTCGATCTTTATCTCAAATACCCTAATCTGCCCCGAGATTTTCTTGGAAT
>JAUWEC010000027.1 GCA_030608465.1 Chloroflexota bacterium | reverse complement strand
ATAACTAATGCCATTAATATATCCACGTTTCCTTTTAAGGCATGGGTAATTGTGCCAAAAGCAGAAGAGAATATGATTTCGAACAAGTCTGTTCCCACAGCTATATGAGTTGGGATCCCTAACACATAAATCAGCATCGGCATCCTGACAAATCCCCCGCCCACACCCAAGCTGCCAGCCAGAATCCCGGTAAAAAAACCTACACCCAAAACCATCCAGATTGAGATGGATTCGATTCCGGAGACTGGAAATGAAACCATGGGGGGAATATTTACTGCCCGAATCCTCTTCGATAATCCTTTAAAACCAACAGCATCCTGAACGTCAATTTGATCTGTCCGGACCATTTGGATCGCCCGGATGCTCTCCCAGCCAGTAAAAATGCTGATACTAACCAGAATTACAACGTATGTAACTCCGATAGTGATATCAATTGCTCCCGTATCTTGTAGGGCTTCAATAATCCGGGCTCCAATCTCAACACCGATGATAGTCCCCAGCACCATATACATTCCCAACTTTAGATCCACGTGACCCAGGGCACGATGTCTGCGGGCAGCAACAATGGATTTTCCAGTCATGTGGGCCAGGTCCGTGCCGATTACAAAATTCATGGGCACCCCGGTCCAAAACATCATTGGACCCGCTAGAAACCCTCCACCTACACCAAAAAAACCGCCCAGAATTCCTACTAAAAATCCAACACCCATAAGCAGGATGGGGCTTATTGTGACATCAGCGATCGGAAAATACATCCAGGACTCTCCCAATTCCAAATTGATCCAATTTAATATATTTCAGTAAAAATGATGTCACAAAATCTAAGAATACACCCTGAATGACAATTAAAGTCAAGGCAGAAACAGCATATATAACCAGATTGGAATTAAAGATTAATAATAACCAATCCTTCAGCCAGCGAAGGACAAAAAAATTATAGGCTAAGATCAATCCGCCGTAGATGATTAGTTCAAATACCAGGTTTCGAAATAAAATGCGCGGTTCCAGTTTTTTCATAAAACCTTTCCCTTCTCTTCAGTAATCAAAATAATTCACGTTCTAAGTAACTGATGAAATTTACGGACCAGATTAAAGACTTTGCTATGGCTCTTGTTCAACTTGATCCCAGAGAATTTCAGGGGAATCTCTTCGAGCAAAGATTTCTATTCCATCAATAACTACAACAGTGTAGTATTCACTTAAGTAGATTCCTGCTTCATCCCTACCTCCATAAATTCCTAAAACCAAGTCCGGTTTAAGTTTTCCAATTGAATATTCGTAATCCCATTTCATATGTCCAGGACGAATATCAGATATCTTGGAGGGAATATGGTTCTGTAAGTGTGCAATATATGAATCGTTTTTTCCTAATAAATCAATAGCTTGCCGCTCACTAAAATACGGCACCGATCCTGCGGCATAAAATGCTATTTCAGCTTGTTGAGTTGTTACTTTTTTCACTGCATGAACAATCTCTACATACTTTTTGTTCCCCTCAATAAAGTGGGGTTTATATAATAAAAAAATTCTCTTTATATTATTCGAGTTTCTATTAAAGTAATTAAAATTTATCAAGCTCATACCGACGATAAGTATAAATCCTATATTGCCCAGGAATCTGATTGCGGTTTTATATTCCTTCACTTTAACCAACAGGGAATTCTTGATTTGTTCCCATCCATATACAAATAATATAAAGAACAAAGGGATAGCAACCGAAATATAACGATTGGCTCCTCCTCTATGTTCCCAGGCATCGCCACCGACATAAATACTATAAGCTAACTGTGCTAAAAATATTAACGCGAGAAGAAGGGTTGTTTGGTTATATCGAAACAATAAAACGACAAATGGTAAAATAAACAATACCCAATTTAATTCTCGAATGAACTTATACATTACATAAAGACCCCTTTTCAAGCGGAGGATCAACGGCATACCGGTCATTTTTAGGTAATAAGTATTAGGAAGCAACTCTCCATAATAATAGTGACGAAATAGTGATTGGCCTATAAGTGAAAATGCTAAGAGTCCAGCCCCCCAAAGAATATGTTGCCTCCTATGTTTAGAGTCAAAAATAAGTAAAAATCCCCAAAAAACTAAATAGGGCACTACCATATCCATGCGAACAAGCGTGCCTACAAACAATAATATGTAAATCCATTTAGAAAATTCCCCTTTTCTAATCGAATGGATGGCAACAAAGCATACCGCTGAGATCAATAACGCAAGAACACTGACTTCCATTCCCTGAAGACCCCAATTATTTAGAGGGATATATAAAGCTGTAAGAATAACTGCCAGGTATGCTGCAATAGAATCTTCCAAAATCTCCTCAGTAATTTTTTTTACAAATACAAGATTGGCAAGTAAAAAGAGTGCACCACTTATTTGAATAAATAGGCTCATTTTCGGTGCAGGGATAGGGAACAAGTGAAAAATTGCCATAAATACCACCCAAAGAGGATTGGTATAACCTTCAACAGGACTTTCCCCTGGATTCCAGACTAATCCATATCCCTCAGCAAAGTTCTTAGCGTAACGCATTGAAATCATCGCATCATCAAAAAGCACAAAATAACGTGTGCCATTCGATATAAAACTTGTTTGGTAAATATACACACCCATATAAATTGCACAAATTAATAACAATAATCCGAATAACCAATTTCTTTTTAATAAATTCACCATGTTTATTCCCATTTGTTAGACATTCAATGAATAATATCCATCAGGTAGGGTTGATATAAACGACATGTAAACTATTGATTTTAAATTAACAATCATATACATATGCCGCCTAAATATCCAATATCATAATTTTATTACCTTTCCACTTCTCTCTGACTGCTTTGTACTTTGAATAAGTTTCTGGATCATTATTCCATCATCCAAAGAACATATCGGGGCTTTCTCTGTTTTAATTATGTCTATAAAGTGTTTCATTTCTGAAAGGAATAAGTCATTCCTTTCAAAATTTCCATCGAGGAAAAATTCTTCCCATTTCTTTGTTTTCGCTGAATAAATCTTTAAAGATCCTTTTAATCCATTCCAATAAATCGTCCCCTGTGACCCAATTATTTCCAAATCATGAACAGGAGGTTGTTGATAATAATTCAATTGTACACTTCCAATAACACCACTCTCAAACTTTAGGTTGATCTCTGCAGTATCTTCCACCTCTACTAAATCCAATTCACCACTGGACCCCAAAAAAGCGTGAACGCTGTCTATCTCACCAAACAACCATCGTAAATAATCAAATGGATGACAGAGTGTTAGAATGACCCCCCCGCCCAAATCTGCTCTCGCACTATAACTTTTCCTGTAATTCTCCCAAGGGTGCCAACCGGGCAGGTATTCTCCCCATTGAGCGCGAACAGAAAGTTGTTTACCAATTTTTCTTTCAGTTAAAAGCTCTTTGATTTTTTTTAATCCTGGATGATATCTAAATTGGAATCCAATTAAAACCTTATTTCCTGTTTGGTCAACTATTCTTCGAAACTCATCAATCCTTTCCATATTATGTGATAAAGGCTTTTCAATCAATAAATGGCAACCAGCTTTGGCTGCTGGAATGGCTACATCAAGATGCAGCGAGGTTGGATTGGAGATAATTACAGCATCTGGTTGGTGCGCCAAAGCGGACTCTAAGTCAGTTTCACTGATGAAACCAGAAATCTCATCTTTTTCGATAGTGCTGTTACGAGTGCTGTAGAATAGTATGTCATCTTCCCCAATATTGAGCAAATTTCTGAAATGCCTTCTTCCTATAGAACCGTAACCTGCAATAAGAAATTTCATATCTACCAATTCTTATCCATTTCATATCCCCATTTAATTAAAGAATCTCCTGCAATTTCTTTATACACATTAATATCATGTTGCGTGAATAATTTTTTCCATGAATCTATCTTTCCCTTCTGAAAAGGTTCAATTAGATTACTCCCTTTTTCAAGTTGCCATTTGGCATCGGGATTCCTTTTTAATTCTTTTTCCAGGGATTCACGTAACCCATCTATTTCAGTATCTACGCTCAAAAATGACCACAATCTGCTCATTTGCGCCCAAGAAGAATTTATTAAATCTTCATATCGAAGAGAAATATACTGCTCTTTATATAATTCACGGCCGATATGATTTGTCTCTTCCACATTTTGTACCCAGTTTTCAGCAGCTTTCCGAATCCCATCCGAAGTGAAAATTGATCGTTTACCCAACATGAATGGTTCAGGATTTCGTTCAAACGATTTCCGAATATCCCAATCTTGCTTATTAAGATGTTGTGTTGCATCAATAAAACTTTGAAGCCTATGAGAAATGGCGGCATCCCGCCCATCCCGGACAAGAAAGATCAATTTCCCGTCTGGGTAAAACTTGTTCAGCAAACGTACAGATTCGCCATTCATCAGATTATTGGGACTTTTATCACCGACTGTAGTCACTCCGAGAGGACGAGCTTCACGTTCAAGAATAAAGTCTATCACCGCCCTGAGTACAATAGGAGATAAATCACCTCCATGATTCCATCGATTACTTGGGCGGTTAAACCAAGATTCAATTTCCGCACTGTCTACTAGTTTTTCAATCGTAGGTTTCCGTGTGAAGAAGTGACCTTGATAATTGCAATGAACACCAGGATGTGTTCGTATCAAACGAGTGAGCAATGTGGTTCCAGAACGAGCATGGCCAAATATAAAAAACTTATCGAGGGGAAAAATCTGTTTTATCTCTTCCACTTCTTCGGGTCTTAGGGGGGAGATCTCTCCACGATTACTCCTGCACTCACGCCCACTGACCAAAAAACTTATTGCCTTCATTAATCTCACAAATATCCGGTTAATCACTATTCCTCCAGTAGCGATAATAGAAACTCGGCAGTGTTTTTTCCAGCGCTTCCATCGACATATGTGCACTCTCGAGACACAAAATCCTGTCTAACCTGTTGATCAATATCTGGATTAATTAGATAATAATCAAGAGCCTTTTCCAGTTCTATTAAACTTTTTGCTTCCCTGCCTGCCCCAGAAGATATAAATCTTACGTGAGTAGGCCATTCACCAATTTGTGATAGATTTAGCGAAAAATTATCTGGCCAACCTGACAACGAATCGATGCCTAAACTAATTACTGGGGTTCCATGTATGGATGCCTCTAATGCCATCGTTGAGTAGACCGTTACCATAACGTCAGAATGTGCCAGCATAGAGGATTTTTCTGGCATATCTTCCCCTGAATAATATCCCAGGTCTCCACCTAACGCGACTGGTTCAACAAGATGAACAGTAGGATATTTCATAGCTAAATCACTAATTTTTTTCATTTCATCCTTGAACCGAGGAATCTCTAAAAAATGGTTAGGATGTAGTCTAATTAGTAATTGGGAAGGTTCAACTAACTGATCCGTTGTAATAACTTTAACCAATGCTTCTATATTTTGTATATTCGGGGAGAATGAGATGAAACTACAGGCATATGAAATTAACTTCCGTTTAGGATCTAAGCTATGCGTTTCGAAATATTTACTACAAGATAATTTCCATTCTTCACGAAAATACCCATCATATGAAGGGATTCCACCAATATTGATTCTGTTTGGTTGCCAACCGGAACCTTTAACCAATTCTTCTTTTTGGATATCTGACCAGCAAGTGACCCAATCCACTTTTGCACCTGGAAGGCTATAACTACTGGTATTATCCCACCCAATAATGACAGAGCCTGTAGTAATCCCTTGTTTAATAGCCTCCCTAAGTATATATCGATCTCCTCGCCATCCAGGTGTGCTTGCTACTACTAAATCGGGTTTATATTTATCAAATAAATCTGAATAAATATTCGGAGTAAATATATGTTGGATTTGAACGAGAGCCTTCCTTGCCAAATGAGAATTGCGTAAGATTGCAATTAAGATTTTTATTACAGGAAAAAACAATTTCCTCGTTTTGTGTGCTTCGTGTTCTACCTGTTTAACATAAGCCTTTACTGCTTCTAAATTAATATTATTTGATGCGCCTGCTCGGCGTAAAAAATCAATCCAGTACTGAAAGGATGGATAAGTCATCTTCCAATACTCCTTTACCTTTTGTAATCGCAAACTTTCAACGGTAACATTTTGTTGATTAAACATTTTCTGGATTTTTGTTTTTACTTGGTCATCTGTTAAAATTACAACTTCTACTCCTGATTCAACTAAAATAGAAACTAAATCACTCTGTAAAAAATATACAATAGATAAACCATGATTAGCCACCAAAAATACTTTCTTATTCATTCTATAAACCTTGTAATTGTTGATTCACCGGTTGTAATAAATATCAAAAATTTTGTTATATACCTTCAATAATACCTTTTTGATCATAGGAATCTTAAATATGCGATCACCCATTTTCAATGATTCATCATGTTTTTTTTGGACCTTAGCTTTTATAGGTTGCTCAATCAAATTTCTTAGTGGTGTGTTTCCTAAATGCTGGACAAATTTCTTTGTTAAGCTGAGCCGTAATAAACCTAAATCATTTATCCTCTGGTCTAATAAACGTTCATTTCCCATCGCAATCGTATTCGGAAAAGGAGTAACTTTTCCAAGCACATCTTTATGAGCGATAAATTGGAAATGTCCGGCCCCGATATAAACCTTGTTTTCTCTGTAATTGATGAGAATATCCTCTCCCATTTGATAAGATTCATGAGATTCCTCTTTTGACATACCCAAACTTTTAGTATGAGTCCTATAATCTTCCCATGATTGTAAAACTCCTCGTTTTATATCAACATCTTTTTGATCTTTAGCCCACTCCAATGTACTTGATGAATATTTAATCGGTGGACGGATTGGGGTTCCGGTAACCATTCCCACTTTTGGGAAACTTTCAAAGATTTTCAAATGCGCTTTTAACCATCCCGGAAAATAATAAATATCATAATCAGAAAAAGCAACATATTTACCAGGAGCTGCTTTGAATGAAATATTCCATGCCCCAGGTATCCCCACATTGCTGTTAGATAAAATTAGATATTGAATCTTATTACTATCATTTTGGGAGGTTAAGTATTCCCGAACCTTGCCGCAACTTCCATTATCAAAAACCATCAAGTCAAAAGGTTCTTCCGTATTCTCCAAAATACTGTTAAGAGAAAGTTTTAATACCTCAAGACTATGTTGATAATAACCACTCAAATACGGTATGTGAGTAATAATCACAACCGTTACCAGTTCAGGAGGGCTTAAAGAAGGTTTTTTTATTTTTACAGGATTAGAACCAATTCTCATGATATTTTCTCACAATCCCAAAATTATAGAATTTATCCAGTCAGTAATACATAAGTCATGTGTCTTTTCCTTTCACAAGAGTTCAAATTAATATATTCAGACAATTATAAATACTAAGATTCTTGTTTTCAATTAATCCTGATAAAAAATATTCTAATAATATCTTTAGAGTAAAAACACTTACTTGATAAAATGAAAGCAAATTGATTAATTTTCATTTAGATAGTGGAAACTTTCCGCTAATTTCACTTTCAGCATAAGCCTATCTGATTTATTCTTGTTGAGTGTTCAACTCACTTTTCTTCTTAATTGTCGTAATTTTCTAGTTAACCGCCAACGCCAACCTTCCTTTCTTTGAGGCATTACCCAGCGCTCTATTTTTCGTAACATGCGAGGAAGAGTCAACTGAACTTTCCTAATCCTTCCGCCCGCGAACTCCAAATTAACATCCAATAAATCATAAGTTTTTGTAAAACCCCCTCCAAGATTCACATTTTGGCTGGACTCATCCAGATTGTAGTGGGGTTTCCCTTCCGGCAAGTGGTCATAATCATGTTCCTGATGGATCACAATCACAGAAGGAGTGATATCTATCACCGTCCAACTTTGCTTTATCGCATGATAAACCATCCAGTTATCCCAGCCTGCTCTACCGATAGCAAAAGGAGGTATATCGGTAAATATTCCTCTGGGAAAGACAAAATAATCTATGGCCGTGGAGTCGTGAAGTTTTCCTTGATTCCGCACTTTTTTCTCCAAATCATCAACCCATTTCCCCTCAAAGTTTATTTCATCTTCGACCTTCAAATCCCACCTTCTGCCCACGATAAGAAAACGTTCTTCAATTCGGGATATTCCCAGAACAGCGGACACAAAGTCTGGAGTAAGAATAATGTCGGCATTGATATATGCCAGCAAGTTATTTTGACTTGCTTTTCTGGCTTGCATAAAAATAGAATTTACCAGCGGAGTGCCCCATTTGTTTCTAGAAACATGGAGCTGATGAGCAATTTGATATTGTTCCACAACCTCTGAGTATCCTTCTTCATCTCCAACAAGAACAACTTCGACATCCTCCCCCAACTGCAGCCAGGAACCGATCGCATTTTGTTGAATAAGATCGATATGGGAATCTGTAAAGGGTTTGGGTGTGGCAAAGATCGTTAATTGAGCCATAATTGAAAAGGCAAATAGGTATTACTAAACTTCAAGACATTTCCGACGTGAAACTCTGTTGATAATCATAAAACCTGTGGACAAAGCGATATAAATATTTACACTATTTAGTAGTTGATAAATCTAACAGTGCTCAACATTATGAAATTTCATCCCTGTTCTCACGAAACCAGCTAATGGTCTTCATCACTCCTTCTTCGAAAGGCATTTCAGCCTCAAAGTTAAAATATTCTTTTGCGCGGCTGACATCTATTGCCCGACGGGGTTGTCCGTTAGGTTTACTAATATCCCAGATAATCTCGCCACTGAAGCCTGTGAATTTTGCGATCAATTGTGCAAGATCCTTGATACTGATCTCCATCCCTGCACCGAGATTGACGGGTTCACTGCTGTTATACCGTTCAGCAGCCAAAACAATCCCTCTCGCAGCATCACCAGCGTAAAAGAATTCTCGAGTAGGGGATCCGTCCCCCCATAAAACAACTTCTTTCTCTCCACGTTCTTCAGCTTCGATCATCTTCCGAATTAGGGCGGGAACGACATGAGAAGTTTCCAAATTAAAGTTATCCCTTGGGCCATAAAGATTGACTGGAAGTAAATAAATTGAGTTAAAACCGTATTGTTCCCGGTAGGCTTGAGATTGAACTAATAACATTTTTTTTGCTAACCCATAAGGAGCGTTCGTTTCTTCAGGGTACCCATCCCATAAGTTCTCTTCTTTAAACGGTACTGGAGTAAATTTCGGGTAAGCGCAAATTGTGCCAATCGCAACAAACTTATCCACACCCTTTTCCCAGGCTTCGTGCATCAGAGGGATCCCCATCATTAAATTCTTATAAAAGAACTCGGCTGGGCGTGCTCTATTGGCACCGATCCCTCCTGCCAACGCCGCCAGATGGATAATGAGATCCGGTTTAGAATCATTTAACATTTTCCTGATGTCAGTTATACTTGTCAGATCATACTCTTCAATTCTGGGTATGAAAATCTGGTCTGC
Organism: Chloroflexota bacterium; assembly: GCA_030608465.1. GTDB lineage: Bacteria > Chloroflexota > Anaerolineae > Anaerolineales > UBA11858 > B10-G9. Next base: position 9,953 of record JAUWEC010000027.1, on the reverse strand, counting down.
CCCACGCATTCGCAGTGTTTCCTGGATATATGAACCTAAAAATCCTGCCCCGCCCGTGACACACACCTTTCTATCTTTCCAATACTCATGTGGTTCCTGGTAGTTGTTTTTATCTTCCATGATTATTTTCCCATACTTACAACTTGATCTTCCCAATTGTGCCAATCATCAAATTGGTCCTCGACAATCCTTTTCCCTTCTTCCGGACCTTCCAAACCTAGTAATTCAAGATCAGCGTCCATCATAATCCTCACTAAATCATGATACTTGACCCTCGGCTCCCAATTCAGGATTCTCTTTGCTTTTCCGGCATCGGCTTCTAAATAATCCACTTCCGTGGGACGGAAGTATTTTGGATCAATTTTGACATAATCTTGATAATCCAGATCTACATAACTGAACGCTTCATTAACAAATTCACGAACGGTATGTGCTTCCCCTGTACCGATTACAATGTCATACGGTTCATCCTGCTGAAGCATGGACCACATCGCTTCCACATAATCCGGGGCATACCCCCAATCACGTTTTGAATCCAAATTGCCAAGATAAAGAAATTTCTGTTCTCCCGCTTTTATTCTAGCCACGGCACGGGTGACCTTTCGGGTTACAAAGGTTTCACCCCGCCGGGGTGATTCGTGATTGAATAAAATCCCATTACAGGCAAACATGTTATACCCCTGAGAATAATTCCGCGTCATCCAGAAGGCATAAAGTTTTGCAGCAGCATATGGACTCTGGGGCTGGAACGGTGTTGATTCGCCCTGTGGAGGAGATGCGGATCCAAACAACTCGCTGGTGGATGCCTGGTAAAAACGGGTTTGAATGTCGCTGCGGCGGATTGCCTCCAAAATACGGACAACCCCCAACCCGGTCACATCCGCAGTATATTCAGGCAAATCAAAACTGACCCGGACATGACTCTGGGCAGCCAAGTTATACACTTCATCCGGTTTTACTTTTTGAATGACATTTGAGAGACTTTCAGAGCTAGCTAAATCCCCATAATGCAGATATAACTTAACATCCTCCCCATTATGCGGATCCCGATAAATATGATCTAACCTACATGTATTAAATGTGCTGGATCGACGGATAATACCGTGAACCTCATATCCCTTATGAAGCAGCATTTCTGCCAAATAAGAACCATCTTGCCCGGTTATTCCGGTAATTATTGCTTTTTTCATTTTTTTCCTTTCCTAGTTTACTGGACAATAAACCGGGCATTCCGATACCGGCTGTCAGCTGGATCCTTGACCAACCCCAGTTGAATTGCATCTAACAACTCACGGATTCCATCATCCACGGTCTTTTGGGATTTAAAGCCAAGTTTGTCTTTTATTTTCTCAATTGAAATTGTGATATCCCCCATATCACCACCGAATGTTAAATCTTTATAATAGATAGTGGTCTCAGGCAACCTCTTTAATATTAATTCTACAACTTGGTCCTTTGTTAAATTCCCTGTCTCCGCACCAAGGTTGAAAATTTCCCCTTGGACTGTATCTTCGGGCGCTTCAAGGCCCATGATAATCCCGGCCACCGCGTCTTGAATATGAATAAAGGAACGGGAATACCCCCTCTGATAAATTAATAATTCGTGATTTCGGAATGCTTCCCAGACAAATTGGTTTACGATTAGATCAAACCTGGGACGCGGAGAAAGACCATACACTGATGTCAGGCGGAAAATCACCGATGCAATACTTGAGTCCCCGGTATTTTCCAGCACCTTTTCTGAAGCAACCTTTGTCTCTGCATATAAGGACTGGGGATTCAAAGGAGTTTCCTCTGTTACCCCTTCCCCGCTCTCTCCCAGGCCGTAATTACTATAGGTCGATATATAAATAAATCGAGGGATTTTCAGAGCGACAGCCTGCTCAAAGAGATGTTCTGTCGCTTCAACATTGTACCGCCAGGCAACCTGTTTTCCAACTGCCTGGCAAGCTGGAAAACCAGCGAGGGCGGCTAAATGAACAATCCCATCAGGAGGGGGCCAATCTGATCGGACTGATGCCTTAAGTGCCCGTGGTTCCCAGACATCTGTTTTTACAAAATGAAAATCGGGATTTGATAAAAAAGATAATAATGACTCGCCGCCGAACAACAAACAGTCCAGAACTGTAACCTTAAACCCCCGTCTGAGCAACTCTCCGACAAGGTAAGATCCTAAAAATCCGGCACCCCCGGTTATAAGAAAATGACGCTGGCTGTTCATCACTCTTCTCCAGGATTCAGTTTAATATCATAACCTTCGACCAGAAGTTTAGGGGACTTACCATCTTCTACCACGGTGATCCCTAACTCTAAACATGTTAATTGACACACTTCGGCAATTTCCCCTTCCCCTTCGATCATCACCGTTGAAGATCCAGCTTTTTGAATTTCACTCAATAGCTCTTTCACTTTTTGGCGGGTCTGTCGGTACAACCTCATTTGGTTTTCTATATAATTCACGGTCAGCTTTGCCCGTAAAGCGAGGCCTTCTGGAGTGATGATATACCGGAGTTTTTTCCTCTGAGCGCGTTTCGCTTTTACATATCCTTTGGTAATCAACCGTTTCAAATGCCAGTTCACGGTCCCCACTGCAACGTCAAGTTTATCCGCCAGATTTGCCTGGGTGATATCAGGATCACTTTTTATGTGTTCTAACAAGGCCAATTCCCTTGTTTTATGAGTTTGATCTAATTCCATAAAATCCGCCATCTATAATTCAGTCAATGAATTATACCTTAAGCAAGTCTCAGGTCAAGTGCTGGGTTGTCCTGCCTGGTTAAACTGTAATCTTCTAAGAAAACAGGTCTGGAACCCCAGTTGATCAAAGGTCTTCCCCGAGATTGCCTTTAATTATTCCTCCCGTTTTTACCAGACAAAATTTCCTCATAAAGGTCAATATACTTAACAGTCTGTTTCGTCAAATCATACCTGCTTTCAGCTTCATCCCTGCAATACCGCCCCATCTCAACGAGGTGTGCAAGATTCTTCAACGCCTTATCCATAGTTGTCGCGAGCGATTCTACGGAAATATCCGGCGCGATAAAACCAGTTTTCCCATCCTGGATCAATTCTGGCATAGGGCCAATATCATAGGCGATTACTGGTGTACCACAAGCCAGTGATTCGACCACAGTTTGAGGCTGAGCATCGGCTGTTGTACTGCAAAGGAATAAATCTGCTGCGCTGTACATTAAGGCTTGTCTGGCTGGATCTTTTACGAAACCAAAATGTTTGACCTTTCTCAATGGATATTTTTCATCCATTCTCTTTTCGTTCCCCATCGTAATCAACAAAGGTTTAATTTTCCCATTATTCTGGATCTGCTTCATTGCCCGAGCAGTATAGGAATATCCTTTTCTTAAGTTCCCCAAGCTGGCCGCACCCCAAAGAAAAATGGTCTCATTAGCAGGCAATCCAAGTCTTTCCCTGGCCTCATGTTTATCGATGGGCCTGTAGATATCCAAATCCACTCCATTTGAAATGACATTAACCGATAGGGAATCCTTTAATATCCCTTGATTAACATTCTTCCTCATCCAGTCTGTTGTCACAACAACATGAAGTTTGGATGCCTTGTAGATCTTCTTTTTCGCCCGCCAGACAAACCTGGTTACATCCCACCGGGGAGGAGGTTTAGGCTCAACCAAAAGCCTGCCTTCCCCTTTAAGCAATGGGCAATCATGGCAACCAGTCTTCCATTTATTGCAATCATACGGATATGCACAGTATCCTGTCAGTGCCCACAAGTCCGGCAGTCGCCAAACGACAGTCTTTCTCAGTGATAATCCTGGTAAAGCCCATAAATTAAAATATCCTCCATGGAGATTCCTCAAATCGATGATGTCCGCCCATTCATACAGCTTTGTCTTCGGAAGGTTTAAAGTTGGACGATTTGTCCAGGGCGATAAACCCATGAAGTCTTCAATTCGGCTTCCCACTCGGGACTGGATCACGTCCAGATTAGTTTGATAAGGAGATACCACTTCACTCATGAGATGAGTATGAGGTTCTCCAGACAAGTCAATCTTTCCGGCGACGATTTCCGATTGATGTTTCTGTGCCCGAAGTTCATCATGCAGACGATGCATGGCATTAGCTGCGCCCCCGCTTCGGGATGTGGTATTGATATGAAGTACGTTCATTGTTTATTGAAGTTCTGAGAGGACTTCTTTGATGGACTGCACCATGTAATGAAGATCATCATCCGTCATACTGGGATACATGGGGAGAGTTACAATTTCCCGGATTACTTTTTCTGTGATTTCCAGCCCATCCCTGTGGTATGTATCTCCTTGATAAGGAGCCATATGGTGAACCGGGGGATAAAAATGAACCGATGCTCCAATCCCTTTTATATTCAAACTCTTGACAAACTGATCCCGGTCCAGGTTCTGATTTACCCGGATCGTGTACATTTGATATACATGTTTATTCTCCGGTTTTTCAGCGGGGGGTGTAATTTCTGGGATTTCAGAGAGCTGCTGTGTTAATAAAGTTGCCAAAGAACGGCGTTTCTCATTCATTACCTCCAGCTTCTTTAACTGCTCTACCCCAATTGCAGCCAGAATGTTGCTTAACCGGAAATTGTAGCCAATACGGCTCGCAGACCGGTACCAGGATTTTTCCTTATCCTCGCGCTCATAGGTTGTTTTATCAATGCCGTGCGCGAGCAGGGCTTTCACTTTATGTGCCAACTGATCATCATTGGTGGTCAGCATTCCTCCTTCCCCGGTAGTCATATTTTTGGTGGGATAAAAGGAAAAACAACCTACGCCAAATGTGCCAGTCATGCGGTTGTGGTGTTCTCCGCCAATTGTTTCCGCGGAATCTTCAATCACAAATAAATTATGTTTCCCTGCAATTTCCAGCACAGCAGTCATATCCGCACTCTGACCGGCAAAGTGTACTGGCATGATGGCTTCCGTTTCCGCTGTAATTAACCTTTCGATGGATGCGGGATCGATATTACAAGTTTCGTACTCAATATCAGCAAATACCGGACGAGCACCACCAGTTATCACAGCATTTGCAGATGCGACAAAGGTAAAACTGGGCAGGATCACTTCCCCCGTAATCCCCAATCCTTCAACAGCTAAATGAATGGCCGATGTGCAGGAATTCATCGACAAGGCATGTTTAACACCCAGATAATCCGCAAATCCCGCCTCAAATTCATGGTTTTTTGGACCATGAGCATACCATCCAGAGTCTATAACTTCATTAACTGCATCTTTTTCTTCCTGCCCGACATATGGAATACACAATGGAATTTTTCGCATGTTCAATCCTCGTTTCAATTCCGGCTGAGCCGGAGTGTTTCCTATTTATTGATAGTTTTTAAATACATCCAGGTCCCGGTAAACTTCAAGGTAACGTTTAATTCCCTCTTCCAAGGATACCTGGGGATTATAACCGACAAAATCTTTTGCTTTTTCAATAGATAAGGCCCCACGTTTGGGACGGAAAACATCTTCTTCCTCAACAATTTTCACAACCAGGTCCGCAAAATTTGTCTTGAGGATTTCTGCAAGCTCACGCAGTGTGTATCCCCGTCCATAGGTAATATTAAAGGCTTCCCCTTGTCCTTTTTCATGGAACATAACTTTTATCATTCCCTCAGCGGCATCCTCAACAAAAGTAAAATCAAGTGCCTGGTATCCACCACCATACAGCGTTATCGGCTTTCCCAGCAAGGCGTTTTCAACAAAGATTTGACTCACTCGACGATTGACATCATATGGACCATATACAGCAGAAGGACGGACAATGCTGTAGGGGATTTCGTAACGGCGGCTGTAGGTTTCCGTCATTACTTCCCCAGCGTACTTTGTTCCCCCATAAATGTCCTTCGGACGCTTTGGATGATCCTCGGGAGCTGGTATTTCCTCAAAATCGCCGTAGATCATTGAAGAAGATATATAGACAAACCGCTCTACAAAATCGACATCTCGCAAAACTTCCAGGACATTCACAGCACCTTCTAAAATGCTGGTAAGCGCCTCCTCAGAATGTCGGTTAGAAAGATCGGCTATCGGTAGCGCAGCCAGGTGCAGAATGCGGTCTGGCCGGGTTTCCAGGATTACACGGCGCAGGTGCGATTTATCCCGCGTATCTCCCCGACGGAACTCAATTTGGTCCGCTATGCCTTGAAATCGCAGCTCAGTATACTTTTTAAGAATGCTTTTTAATGGGGATATGTATTGGATAAATGCGTCATAAACCACAACTTCATGGTTCATTTTCAGCAATTTTCGACAAACATACGATCCAATAAAACCCGCCCCGCCGGTAATTAAAACTTTACTCATATCATTCCATCCTCATTAATTCTCTCAGTATAAATCATCCCCGATCGTAAAGAACTCTGCAGGAGAGATACTCTTTCCCTGAACCCTGATCTCGTGGACCAATATCCCTCTGTTTTGGGCCAGGACGATTGCGCTGGATCCTCGCTTCATTGGAACCCGTCCGGGAGTTCCGGTTATGTCCTCTTCCAACAGCTCTGTTCTATCAAATTCAACTTTTATATCAGCCCGGTAGCTAAACGCAGCAGGATAAGGACCATGCATACCCCGTACAAGGTTATGGACTTGAATATCCGTCATCCTTTCCCAGAAAATATGGCTGTCCCGCGGATAACGGCGGGTAAAATAGGCACCCTCATGGGGATTCTGTGGCACCGCCTTAGCCGTTCCCTGTTGAATATCCCGCAGGACGGTTCCCAGCAGCGCGGGGAAAATATGCAGGGTTTTTTCCAGGACACTCGCATGAGTATCATCAGGTAAAATCGGATACAGTTCCTGCGCAAGAATATCCCCAGTATCAATTCCTTCATCTACATAAATAATCGAACAACCGCCGGAACTCTCCCCGTTGATAATCTGCCAATTGATAGGTGCTGCACCCCGGTATTCCGGAAGTTTTCCTCCATGCAAGTTTATTGTTCCTAATGGAGGGATATCAATAATCAGGGGTTTTAGGATTTTATTGTAGCCGCTGAGAATAAAAAGGTCTGGATCAAAATCTTCCAATTGCCGGACAGTTGCCCCTGTATTCAGTATTTCGGGAAACAGCAGAGGAAAATCATACTGCCGGCCTATTTCCTCCAGGCTACCTTCTCGTGATACACCAACCACAGCTTTGACATCATAACCGGCTTCTAAAATATAAGCCAGGCAGCGGCTGCCTCTCACTCCTTTGGAAAAATAAACAATATTCATAGTCATCTAGATTCCACGTTCAGGTAATTGCGCTATACGTACTTATCTTGGGGAGATTATTGATTTTTCACATCCCATTTCACTACCGGGCGGATGGGCCCATCAAACGCCCCCTTGGCGTAGCGGTAACCGTCTGATGTATCGATGATATCAACTTCCAAGTATTCTCTTCCCGGGATCAATACTTTGTAACCAGGGGAATCAAAACCTATATAAATTCTATAGGTTAGATTATTTAATAGGTTAGGAGGAATTTTGCAGATTGCAGTGTAACTTCCCGGTTTCCGAATAAAGCCTTCCCGGATAGAAGCATCTTCATAAGTGGCGAAGACCGTTTCTCCCATGGTTGTTTTCAATCTCAAATAAAGCCGAAGATTCCTGACTTCCTCTTTGATTTTATAATGGACACGGATCTCAAAACCTTCATCAATCTGAAATGCTGTCCTCACCTCTCCCGCTTCAGAAAACAACTCTATTCCAAACAGGATAATCTCATTATCTTGAGGGGCATCTGCTTCTGACCAAGCCAGCCGACCTGCAGTAGAAACATTTTTATTTGACAAATAGTAGTTGATTACCTGATCAACATCTCCATCTTTGACCAGGGTGCCATTTTCCAGCAGTAAACCCCGCGAACAGAGAGATCGAACCGCACCCATATTATGACTGACAAATAAAACTGTCCTCCCCTCTTTGGACACTTCCTCCATTTTCCCAAGAGATTTTTTCTGAAAAGCTGCATCCCCAACTGAAAGGACTTCATCAATTAATAATATTTCCGGTTCCAGGTGAGCTGCCACTGAAAAAGCCAGCCTGACCCGCATACCGCTTGAGTAGAATTTTACCGGTGTATCAATAAACCTTTTTACGCCGGAGAATTCAACGATCTCCTCAAATTTTAAATCTATCTCTGCTTTAGTCATCCCCAGAATGGTGCCATTGAGATATATATTCTCCCTTCCGGTCAGTTCAGGATGAAAGCCTGTGCCAACTTCCAGCAAGCTGGAGATCCGTCCGAAAAGCTCCACTTGGCCTGAGGTGGGATGAGTTATCCGGCTTAACACCTTTAACAAAGTACTCTTTCCAGCTCCATTTTTCCCAATAATACCAACAACTTCTCCAGGTTTTACGTTAAAGGAAATATCTCGCAAAGCCCAAACAATATTTTCCTCCTCGTTAGAGTTATCACCATCAAATTGAGTTAATTTTCGTAAGCGGCGATAATTCTTAATTGGCCTTGAGATCCATTCAGAAAACGCCTCTACAAATGTATCATGAGCTTGTTGTTCCAAACCAATCCGGTAGCGTTTTGATATTTTATTTACTTGGATACTATAATTAACCATATTTTTTCCTTACATTTGCTGTACTTCATGCAACATCAGCAAAGTAGCGTTCCATATGTCGGAAATACATGATCCCACTAATAAATAAAACGAATGCTGATGCTGAACCAATCCCTAAATAAAACCAAGGCATGCTGTGAGTACCAAGTAATACAGCCCGGAACCCTTCGATCACACCCACCATCGGATTCAAAGCGTACACTAGTTGGAATTTATCAGGAACGCTGCTAGCAGGATAGATTACAGGAGAAAGGTACATCAGCAACTGAATAAAAAAATTTGATCCATATTGAATATCACGGTATTGGATCGCTAAAGCCGTTAACCACATCCCTGCCCCAGCTGCAGTGAGCATCATGATCAGAATAAATAATGGTATGAACGCTGCCCAGATTGAAGGCGTGACGCCAAACCAAACCATCATGCCGAGTAATATCAAGAAAGAAATCCCAAAATCAATTAATTTTGCTAAGACAGGGGCTATGGGTATAACCAAACGAGGAAAGTAAACTTTGGTAATTAAGTTCTTTGAGGAAATCAAACTTTTGCTGGAATCGGTTAATGAACTCGAAAAGTAAGTCCAAGGCACTAATGCTGTATAGCTAAAGATAGCGTAGGGAATTCCCTCAGAATTGATTTTAGCAATATTCCCAAACACAATCGTGAAGATAATCATACTGAAGACAGGTTGGATCACAGCCCATCCCACCCCAATTATCGATTGAGCATATCTTGTTTTTATATCCCTTATAACTAGAAACCAAAACAAATCGCGATATTGCCATAATTCCCGAAGGTCGATCAATTTCTTTACACTATTATCAGTGTTGATAATGATTCTAGGAAGTTCTCGTATAGACTTGATAGTTTTTTTTCCCATATTTATTTACCGACAGTTCATATATTCTACTATTTTGTTAATTTGAAATAACGGGGGACAGCACACTGTTATCCGTTTTAATATTCAAGCTTACTTTAACTTGGTGAGTATTATTTACGAATGAAGTCATCCTTTTCATTTCCACTTTCTACTTCTTTCGGACAGGAGCTTTGGAATAATAATTTCCAAGCAGTTCTTATCAAGGCTGGAATCTGCGCCTTTCAGTCTACTTTCCTCAACACATCAATATTATCTGTATCTAAGATTATTTCATATTCAACCCCCGCGATGGTTTGATCAAATTCTCGAGTCGCTAAAACCAGCGTCGGTAATGGAAGCTGCTCCTGTTGGAGCTTTCTTGAGATATCTTCCACTGCTATGTGTCGGTACTCAATCTCTCCTTCTCCCGCATGGCTGCCGCTGAAAACCCAAATCGGATATTCCCAATCATTGCTGCCGATAACTAACCCTACTTCAAGCGGTTTTTCTTCTTCAATTACCTTCATC
>JAUWEC010000070.1 GCA_030608465.1 Chloroflexota bacterium | reverse complement strand
GCAAATACCGCTTCAGTCGCCATACGCAGCTGCTCTGCGGGATCCTGCGGGAAATCAAATCCTTTTTCCTTTTTAATGATCTTCTGAAATTCCACGGTTAGTTTTTTCCAATCATCTGCCGTCAGATCGGTGTCCAGGGAAACACTCTTTTTCTCTTTGTACTCATCCAGCACATCTTCAAAAGCCTCATCATCGATGTCAAGCACCACTGAACCAAACATTTGCACTAAACGCCGGTAAGCGTCATAAACAAACCGCTCGTCTCCGGTTAAGGCAACCATCCCTTTGGCGGTTTCATCGTTTAATCCAATATTTAATACGGTATCCATCATGCCGGGCATGGATCTCACTGCGCCCGACCGGCAGGAAACCAGCAGTGGGTTTTTTGCATCACCGAATTTTTTCCCTGATAACTCCTCGGTAGCTTTCATTGCTGCCAGCTCCTGTTCCCACATTCCGTCCGGGAATTTATCATTCCCGGCAATATAGGCGTTGCAGGCTTCAGTCGTGACTGTAAATCCGGGAGGAACCGGGATACCGATTCTGGTCATCTCTGCCAGATTTGCCCCTTTACCACCCAACAACGCGCGGACATCATTCCACGCACCGCCAACATGTTCTTCTGCTTCTTTTACTTCCTGAAATGTATAGACCCATTTCTGGTCTGCCATCATAAACCTCCTGCTACGTTAATTAATAATTTCTGTCTTGGAGGCATGCCTCCAAACGTATTATTTTACCATTGTTTTTTTCTTTAACTCTACACCTCTCATCAAAAAGGTCGTCTTTTTAGGAAATCCATAATCCGGTCCAGGGTTCTACATTGAGGACCAACTCGGTACCCGAGATGATAAATTCTTGATTGGTTAATAAATCCTGGACGATTCTGCCATCAGACCAACCCAATTCTGTCACTGGAATACGAAATGCCCGGCGGGTACTGCTGGCATTCAAGAATACCAGGATGCTCTCATCTCCCAGGATGCGGGCAAAAGCATAACCATCTCTCTTTCCATCAACGAGGATCTCTTCGTACGATCCCCTCCGCAAAGAAGACTTTTTCTTCCGCAGCGTGATTAACTGACGGACAAATTGATGCAAATCCTTATCCCACTGATCTGTGTCATTTTGGTCCGCGTCCCAGGGGAACGCCCGCCGACAATCAGGATCTTTTCCACCTTCCATCCCGATCTCATCTCCATAATATATAGCCGGCGCTCCGGGAAATGCCATCTGAAATAAAAAGGCCATTTTCAGTTTACTACGATCTCCACCCAACTCGGTTTTTATTCGTGCTGTGTCATGTGAACCCAGCGGATTGTACATCGCATAAAGATTTTCACGGGCATACTGATTAAGCAGCCCCTTTATTTTTCCAGAAAACTCATCCGTTGTTATGGTCTCCATCAATAATCCGATGATCCCATCCCGGACCGGATAGTTCATTAACCCGTCAAAACACGTCGGGCCAACCCAGCTTGGATCTCCATCCCAAATCTCACCCACCAGATAGGCATCTTGATTCTCGGTTTTCACAACTTGCCTGAACTCGGCCCAGAATTTTTTGTCGTTGATCTCTGTGGGAACATCTAAACGCCACCCGTCCGCCCCCAGACGAATCCAGTATTTGGCAATATCGAAGATATAATTTCGAACCCGCGGATTATCAGTGTTGAACTTGGGTAGGCTCTTGAAATTCCACCACGCCTCGTAGTCATCTGCATCCCCGGGAGAATACGCATCCGGGGGAACATTGTTCAAATGAAACCAATCAATGTAGGGAGAATGACTGTGATTTTCCAGCACATCATTAAAGGCAAAAAATCCTCGTCCGCAATGATTAAAAACACCATCAATTATCACCCGGATGTTGTTTTGATGAGCTACATCCAACAAGGCTGAAAAGTCTTTTAATTCTCCCAATTTATAGTCGATCTTATAATAATCGCTGATATTGTAGCGGTGGTTAGACGTCGCTTGAAAGATAGGGTTAAAATAGATTGTATTGATCCCCAGATCCAGTAAATAATCCATTTTCTGGATTACACCCCGTAAATCCCCTCCCTGAAAATCCCAGATTGTCGGCGTAGATCCCCAGGTTTGAATATTCGGGGGATCGTTGCCCGGATCACCATTCGCAAAACGATCAGGAAAAATCTGATAAAAAATTGCATCCTTAACCCAATATGGAACCGTCATAATTTATCTAAATCCTCCCTCACCAATCAATGTAGGTGAAATTTTATCACCTGGAGGGACAAAATCTCTTAACAATTTCTCAAAGCCTGCGCATGAAAAAACCGTTCTCACTTTTAGGTATATTGGGCAAGAACCATCCGTACCTGCGATAGATATCCACTGCCGAACAAGTTTAGATGGTTTAGTAAATGGTAGAGATTATATATTTTATATCGGTTGTGGTAACCCGGATCCAGAGGTCTGACTTCGTTGTAAGCGCGGTAAAACTCAGATGGATAAGAACCAAAAAGATCAGTCATGGCCAGATCTGCTTCTGCCCACCCAAAATGAACTGCAGGGTCGATTATCGCCGGCATCCCTTTTTTATCTGCCATCAGATTACCGCTCCACAAATCACCATGAATTAAGGATGCCGGCTGTTCCGGAATCAGTTCAGGCAATTTAGCCATCAACCCTTCCAATTTCCGGACATCTTGTGTCTTCAAAAGGGATTGTTTTTGAGCCATCCGTAATTGGGGGTTTATTCTCTGCTCCCTGAAGAAATCATGCCCATTTTGCGCCCAGGTATTAAGCTGAGGATTACCCCCAATATAATTGTTTTCTTGGTATCCGAACAACTCGTTTACCTGGTTGTGGACCTGTGCCAGCTGCCGACCGAATAGGTTCCAGAAATCCTGACAGCGGGATTTCGGCTGCAGATCTTCCAGCAATAAATACTCTGCTCCCACAAGAAATACTTCAGGAACGACCGGACCGTTGTGAACTTTAAGAGCCTTTAACCCTTGGGCTTCTTTTTCAAACATGTCAGATGCTATTTCCTTGTTTTGTTTAAGAAAATAGCGATCACCTGAGTCCACCTCAATCAAGAGGGTCTCGTGGATGCATCCCCCTCTTACAGGTTTTGAATTGGTGATATTTCCACGATCGTGATCCTGGAGCCAGTACCTGATATCAGGGTGAATACTGCTCACCTTCCAGCGCCTCCATCAATCCTTCACAGGATCTTTTTACTATCTCAAAAGTGGATACAAAACCCTCTGGTCCCCCATAATAAGGATCAGGAACATCCAGATTTGGTTTACCCTGAGGATCAAATTCGCGCATTAAGTGTATTTTATTCTGTTGTTCGGTTGTAACAGCCCAGCTCTGGAGGGACCGCCTGTTGGCATTATCCATGGCGATTATCAGGTCATAACGATCAAAATCATCCCGATTAAACTGTCTGGCTTTACCGGAATACACCAGACCTCTTTCCGCTGCAGCTTGACGCATCCGTCTATCCGGTTTCTCACCTGCATGGTAGGCAATTGTTCCTGCGGAATCAACTAAATATTTTTCAACGACCCCTTTTTCATCAGCTAGCCGCAAAAAAATATGTTCCGCCAGAGGGCTGCGAATAATATTACCTTGACACACAAAACAAATTCTCATGTTTTTTCTCCTGACACTATATCCTACCATCTCAACTGGTCATAGTCACCTGCCCAGAGGCATTACAGGATAGATTCTGCTAAAAATCAACGGCATTCGGCGCCGGCAGTCTGAGAAATTGAGATCTAGTTAGGCTTCAAGCGGTTGAAATCAGCTGATAAGCCAAATCCATAGCCTAATTTGCATAATCGTGTATAATAGGGATTAGTTCAGGAAAGTTACTTTCTTTCCCTGGAAGCACTTTGAAAATGAAGCAGTAAATCAGGTTCTGATAATTGAATCAGAATAAAAATTGGGGCTAGTAGATACCGGTAAACCTCCTGGAGGAAATCGGTCAGGATAATTTTGACTGCCAGCCCCTCAATAATTGGGTCGCTCAACAGAAGAAAATTCAGCGGCCGCGGTACTAATAAAACGATCTACCATCACAAAGTGGTATTGAAGTAGTATTCAAATTGGCATAAGGAACGGATACCAAGTGGAAGAAGTCCAACGCTAGGTAGGTTGAAGTTACATACCCTTTCATCCCTGACGTCCTAGCGTACCACAATTTAGTGTATGGGATCAGAATGACTATTTTTACAGCCGTGGCCGATCAAGGCGCAATCACGGCTGTTTTATGTTAACTGTAACTAAACTGGAACCCCAGAAGAAAAACCCGCAGCGGTTGAATGTTTATCTAAATGGTGTTTTCGCATTCGGCATTTCCCGGGCGATAGCTCCCTGGCTAAAAGAGGGAAATGAACTCAGCCAGCAGAAAATCACTGCTTTGCAAAATAAAGACGAGATTGAACAAGCTTATCAGAGGGCATTAAACTTCCTCAGTTATCGCAGCCGTTCTGAGCAGGAAATCCGCCTGAATCTGCAAAAACACCAGATTCAGGAAATAATCATCAAATTCGTCCTGGAAAAGCTGCAGGAAGGATCTCTCGTTGACGACCGGAAATTTGCACAGCAGTGGATTGAAAACCGAAACGCGTTCCATCCCCGTGGTAAAAGAGCCCTCTCTTCAGAACTGTACCGGAAAGGAATCTCAAATCAAATCATCGAAGAAACTCTTCAGGATATCAATGAAGAGGAACTCGCATATAAATTTGCCCGAAAAAAAGTGGGCAAATTTAATACCCTGGATAAATCCGCGTTTCAGAAAAAGATGTATGGTTATTTATCCCGCCGGGGTTTTAATTACAGCTTAAGCAAAGAAGTAGTCACAAGCCTGTGGGCTGAGTTGGAAAAGGAATCATAACTAATAATCATCAATAAATCACTATATGATCGGAACATGGATCAATAAAAAGGGGCTTTACCATGAACGGAAATTTAATCCTTATCAGTTTTGTCGCCCTCGTTTTAGGGGCCGTTATCGGGTTCTTTGTTAAAAATTATCAAATCGTACAAGAGACAGATAAGAAACAGAATAAAGCGAACAAAGTTCTCAGTGATGCAGAACGGAAATCAACTGAGTTAGTGAAGGAATCTCAGGATCGGGCGATCGAAATCGCACAGGCAGCAGAAAAAGATGCTCATACCCGCAGGGCAGAAATCACTCGCATTGAAGGACGGCTGCAAAGCCGGAGCGATCAGCTCGACCGCCGGGCAGAAAAAATAGAAGACCGGGAGCATGCAATCAGTCAGCGGCAAAGCTCCCTCGATAAAAAAGCCCATAAAGTTGAGGAGCTATATAAAGATGTCTCTAAAGAACTTGAACGGGTAAGCCAGATGACCCAGGCAGAAGCAAAAGAAGTCCTGTTAGAGCGGGTAGAGCAGGAAGCCAGAAACGACATGTCCCGGATTGTGCGTGAAATTGAAGCCGAAGCTCGGGAGCAAGGTGAACGCAAGGCAAGGAAATTAATTGCAGATGCAATCCAGCGAGTCGCCTCAGATCACGTTGATGAAGTCACTTCTTCAACTGTTCCATTGCCTTCAGACGATATGAAAGGGCGGATCATCGGCCGCAACGGCCGCAATATCAGGGCATTTGAAAAAGCAGCCGGTGTGGATGTGATTGTAGATGACACACCGGAAGCTGTAACCATTTCCTGTTTTGATTCCGTTCGGCGGGAAGTAGCCAAACAAGCCATGAAGAAACTGGTGCTTGACGGCAGGATTCATCCGGCACATATTGAAAAAATCATAGAAAAAGAACAAGAAAATATTGAAAAAGTTATCATGGAAGCAGGGGAACAGGCAGCTTATGAAGCTGGAGTTCCGGGACTGCATTCAGACATCCTAAAAACGCTGGGACGTCTAAAATTTCGAACCTCTTATGGTCAAAATCAGCTTGCTCATGCCGTTGAGTCTGCACAGCTGGCTTCAGTTCTCGCTTCGGAGATGGGCGCTAATGTTGAAATCTCCAAAGCCGGTGCGTTGCTGCACGACCTCGGAAAAGCCATGGATCATAACGTGGAAGGCACCCACGCTCAGATCGGTGCCGAATTTGCCGAAAGGCATGGTGTCCCATCTAAAATTGTGAATGCAATCGCCTCCCACCACCATGAAGTTGAACAGGAAACAATTGAAGCGGTCATCGTAGAAGCCGCAGATGCCATCTCTGGTGCACGTCCCGGAGCGCGCAGAGAAAGCCTGGAACAATATCTCAAACGGGTACGGGCTCTGGAAGATGTTGCCAACTCCTATGACGGGGTGAAAAGCAGCTACGCCCTGCAGGCAGGCCGCGAAGTCCGAATCTTTGTCCGCCCCAAACAGGTTGACGATCTGGCTGCCTCCCGCCTTGCCAGAGATATCTCCAAAACCATAGAAGAAACCATGCAGTACCCAGGGAAAATCAAAGTCACTGTGATTCGGGAAACCCGGACAGTGGATTACGCAAAATAAAAATCTCGCAACAAAATAAGACTCCGGGAGCTTTGTAAGCTCCTGGAGCTTTTTTTTAACGAAGGGGCTGTCTAAGAAGGCTGCCATTGTCATTTTTTCTATTATCTGTGCCGAAGTAATTTACTGAATAGAGGGGTGATCGCCTATCGTGTTATAGAGTTCCGACTACCCTTGCAGGATTTTTTATCCTGCTTGACCTGCGACATAAGGAAGTATCAAAAGGAGCGAGTTGAAGGACCCGGCGGCTAAAGCCGCGGGCTAGACAATGGAAACCGTCCCCAGGACGGTTTTAAGTTCGTGGAATATTGTCAATTCCTTTTTTTTGATGGGTCAACTCCCTATGCTCACTGAAGGAATTCAATTGATGATGGTCTTTCTGGTTGGCTGTGTATCTAGAGATCATTGACGGGTGTAGCGGAGAAACTGAAATCGCTGCCTAGCCCCCTATACTCTGTTTTAACATTCTCTATCAGCAGAATTGATTCATATATAAGTCCCACCAAAGTGGTACTTAAGAAAATTAGACCGCGATTTCAATCGCCGGTCGCGCGCGGTTGTTTTGACATATCGGTTTTGAGCCCCTCGTCAAGCCTGTCCTGAATGAAGCGCAGCGGAATTGAAGGGCTCGGGATAAACTTTGTCGAAGGACCCTAGTTGCGATTTTTGCGCAGCACCCTGGCGGGGTAATCGCTTAACATTGAAGTAGTTTGGGGTAAATACGTGGGCTGTGCCAATTACTTTTGGTACAGCCCCATTTATTAACACGAACAGTAATCCTAGAGAATTACTGTTCGTAATTATTTGATAAAGGGATTTAACCGCCGTTCTTCACCGACAGTTGTCTCCGGCCCATGACCGGAATAGATCCTGGTCTCATCGGGCAGGGGCAGCACATATTTCTGAATGGATTCCATCAATGTTGAAAAACTTCCGCCTAATAGATCCGTCCGCCCTATTCCTTGCTTAAAGATCAGATCGCCACTGAACAAAATCCCTTCACTCTCACAATGGAAAATCACGTGTCCCGAGGAATGTCCGGGAGTGTGATGGACTTGAAATTCATACTTCCCCACAGATAACAGGTCCCCTTCCCGAAACTCATGTGTTGGTTTTGGTGCTGATTTCATCGGGACACCGAACATGATCGCTCCCCCCTTGATTCTCCACAGGTTCATATCTTTGGGATGCAGTCCAACGAAAAAACCCTCGTGTTCGCTCAACTCAAGCCCGGTGAGTAAATCTGCCAGACCACCAAAATGGTCAAAATGAGCATGAGTTAACCAGACACTCTGGATCCCCCAGCCCAATTGACGGATTTTTTCAGCCAAAACGGCTCCATCCCAGGCTGGATCAATGACCACTGCCTGTTTACTCTCCTGGTCTCCTACAATATAGGTATTTGTTGCTACCGGTCCTAGAACAATTTTTTCAATTTCAAGCATAAGTGATTTTTCCCAAGTTATTAAACTAATTCCCGATCGGCATTTATTATAGCCCAAAACTACCTAAAATCACTTGGGCAACCCCTTAACCCATGTTAAACTAAAACCAATACCAGTGTTATTCCTTCAGGAGGCAACTGATGTCAATGCATCCTCCGGAACCCTTCCGGATCAAAATGGTTGAACCCATTCATCTCATTCAAGAAGATGAAAGAGAGAGGGCTCTCCAAAGAGCTGGATATAACATCTTCGGGTTAAAATCTGATGAAGTTTATATTGACTTGTTAACCGACTCCGGAACCGGCGCGATGAGCCAGGATCAATGGGGAGCGATGATGATTGGAGACGAATCTTATGCCGGCGCCCGATCTTACCAAAGGCTCTCATCAACCATGGATGAGATCTTTGGATTTCGCCATTTTGTACCCACCCACCAGGGAAGAGCTGCTGAAAATATTCTCTGCGCTGTGATACTCAAAGAAGGGCAATACGTTCCCTCGAACATGCATTTTGATACTACGGAAGGGAACATCAGGGCCAGGGGCGGTATACCGACCAACCTTGTCATAATAGAAGCCTTTGATTCCGAGTCCGATTATCCATTTAAGGGCAATATGGACCTGAAGAAATTAGAAGAATTTATCAAACAGGTTGGTCCGGAGAATATCCCCCTGGGCATGATTACTATTACCAATAATGCGGGTGGTGGACAGCCGGTTTCTTTAGAGAACTTGCGGGCAGTTTCGGAAATCTATCACTCTCACGAGATTCCCTTTTTTATTGACGCCTGCCGGTTTGCTGAAAATGCCTATTTCATCAAATTACGCGAACCTGGTTATGAAAAGAAAAGCACCCTGGAAATTGCCCGGGAGGTATTTTCCCTCGCAGATGGGGCGACCATGAGCGCAAAAAAAGATGCCATTGTAAACATTGGCGGTTTTCTGGCCGTGAATGATTCCGCGCTTTTTGAAAAAATCTGTAACGAGCTGATTTTACGGGAAGGTTATATCACCTATGGAGGATTGGCTGGGCGGGATCTGGATGCAATTGCTGTTGGATTAATGGAAGGTCTTAAGGAAGAATACCTGGCATATAGACTGGGGCAGACCGCCTATTTTCTGAATGAGTTGAAAAAACAAGGTATCCCCGTAATCGAACCTGCCGGTGGTCATGCCGTGTACATCGATGCAGGAAAAATGCTTCCCCACATTCCGCAGGCAGAATTCCCCGGGCAATCCCTCGTTGTGGAGATGTATCGTTCAGGCGGGATCCGGTCGGTTGAGTTGGGATCGGTAGCTTTTGCGTATCCGGATCCGGACACCGGGGAAATGCATTTTCCAGAAATGGAATTGGTCCGTTTGGCTCTCCCCCGACGAACCTATACACAAAGTCATTTAGATTATGTAGTTAATGTATTAAAGAATATAACCTCCAAGAAGGAAAGTTTATCCGGCTACCGGATTCTCAAAGCGCCAAAATTAATGCGGCATTTTTCCGCTACCTTTGAGCCCATCTAATCAGAGTAGGTCAGTGATAAATAAGGGGAGTAAAAAATACCTGGAGGATGAAAGGATAAGTATATTTCCAGCATTTCGAAGCCAGTTAACGTTATGCGCCCTAAACCAAAGCTTTTTATTGGAGTGTGTGATTGAAGGATTACAACGATGATAAATCCTCGTGTTGAAACATTGGTTGAGAAACTAACAAGGGGAATATCTAAATCCCTTGAGGTCTTTCGCTCGGTAGAGCCAGATCAATGGGAACAACCAATCTTTGACGATCCAGAATCATGGGATCTCAAAGATCTCGTTGCCCATTTTATATATTCCGAAGAACATGTCTTAAGTATTGCCCAAGACATCGCATTTGGTGGTGAAGGTTCTCCGGAAGATATTGACATCGATGCTTTTAATGAGAATGGGATAGAAAAACTACGGCATCGATCAGTAGACGAATTGCTGGATATTCTCACCGATGTTCGAAAAGCTTCAATAGCTTGGGTGCGAGAAATAGACGAGCTTGAATTGGATCGAGTTGGAAGGCATCCTGTGCTCGGAGCCTCCAGCGTTGAGACTATAATAAACTCAATATATGGTCATCAGTTGTTGCACATGCGTGAAATAACCCCAAGATTTCGTAATTAGTTGATTGATTATGGTGTAATAGCTATTTCGCAATTTGGCGCATACCCCCGCTACCCTTCGATAAACCTGTCGTGCCTGTCCTGAGTTTATAGAAGGGAGTGTAGCGGAGCCCCTCGTCAAAGCCTGTCCTGAGTGAAACCGAAGGGCTCGGGATAAACTTCATCGAAGGGCTCAGGACGGCACATGAACCCGGTGGCAGGTGAGCTCATCCGTTATTGTTCCAATTCATTCCAGCAGAAAAAGAAACCCCCTTACTCGATAACTTCGATGTTAACAAGCACCTTGCGTCGGGGTGTAAAATACACCCGGTATTTTCTTCCACCTTCAAATACCGCAAATGCCTTTCTGGTTACTTTAAAACGCTGTCCAGCGATCACATAATACATCCTGGTTGTTTTACTCCCATCATCATCTGTTGAAGTTGTCACTTTTCCCACACCCACACCTTCCAGAATCTGAACTGTTCTGCCGAGAAAATCCAGGGTCGTGATGATGAAAAAATACAAACCTAAGACCGTGGTTAAGAGCAAGATCCCTCCCATAATAAGCAGTCCTTGAGGCATAGTGCTAATTACTTCACTCAATGGCAAGTTCAACGTGGTGAGCTGGTTAATAAATCCCTGACTGTTTAACTGGTACACCAGGAATCCTCCCGGCACAAGTATAAATATTAGGGAGGCAAATAGAGGGGATAACAACAAAGAGAGCTGTCCCGGAACCAGCTCACCCCGCGAATTTTCCAGCAGATAACTTAAATCAAATCTATTTACTTCTGCAAGGACCTCGGTTAATTCAGCCCGGGATTTACCTTGATCTGGATTTTCCGTTTGATAGGCACTAGAACTTCGAGAAAACATTCTCCACCTCCGGTGATTTGCCCCTGTTTCAAGGAATTTTCCTGCAATTACCAACAGCTTCTCCTATCATTATAACAATGGTTTTATCAGTATCAGTAGCTAAAGAAAACCCGGCCGAACTTTCATACAAAACTTCATTAACGCTAAAAACCGCCTTCCGGCGGTTTTTTTAAGTGCGCTGAGCGGGAATCGAACCCGCACGCCCTAGGGGCATATGGCCCTCAACCATACCTGTCTGCCAATTCCAGCACCAGCGCTGATTTTTTACCTTCCCAACAGGTGGGGGTTCTCTCTGCTGGGTGGCAGTGGTATTATAATCTTCCAGTGAGCGTTGTCAAGATAAATAGACAAAAACAAAGGAGAGCAACCATGCCCATTGTCCTCGATGCCATGGGAAGCGATGATTTTCCTAACCCAGAAGTTAACGCAGCCTTCCAGGCTGCGGAATTATTGGATACAAAAATATTTCTTGTCGGTCAAGAAGAAATATTGCTACCTCTGCTTAATCAGAAGCCGGAAGATCCCAGGGTTGAACTAGTTCATGCACCTGAAATCCTGCAAATGACAGATAAACCCGCCCGAAATGCGCGGCGAAAAGCAGATAATTCCATGGCTGTAGGAATGGATATGATAAAAGCTGGAAAAGCGGATGCATTTGTAACAGCAGGAAACACCGGCGGTGCCATGGCCAATGGATTATTCAGATTGGGCCGCATTCCAGGGGTCAAACGCCCGGCATTAGCTACAGTCCTACCTACAAAAGAAGGATTTGCCATCGCCGTTGATATTGGCGCCAATGCAGATTGCAAACCCCAATATCTTCTTCAGTTCGGCATCATGGGATCAATCTATGCTGAAAAAGTACTCGGCATAAAACACCCGAGAGTTGGACTGCTTTCAAATGGAGAAGAAGAAGGCAAAGGCAATCAATTAGTAAAAGAAACTTTCCCGTTATTTGCTGAAAGTTCATTAAATTTTGTTGGAAATGTAGAGCCGAAAGAGTTATTCGGCGGGGATGTGGATGTCATCGTCTGTGATGGGTTTTCAGGCAACATTCTCATCAAAACCAGCGAATCGGTTTCGAAATTGCTCCTGGAGGTCATGAAAGAAGAATTAATGGGAAGCTTACGGACGAAAATCGGCGCTGGACTGGCAATGCCGGCATTTCAGAATCTTAGAAAACTCCTTGATCCTCGCCAAATCGGCGCCGCTCCCTTACTGGGGATTGACGGGTTGGTATTTGTAGGTCACGGACGATCTGATGATTTCGCCTTGGTCAACTCAATCAAACGAGCAAAACAGGCTATTGACACCCAATTGCTCTCCAGTCTAAAAGAAGCCATTCAATCTCAATTGGCATAATCAGAAAATTAAGAAGGAGCCGAGTAAATGATCATTGTCCGGAATGAAAAGTTAATCAAACGCAATGCCCAGATTGGCAAATACAGTGGGATTATTTCTATTGCGATCCTTGGCGGGGGAATGTACCTTAGTTTTCGTTACCAGGATCAGATCATGTATTCTCTGGTTGCGTTAATCGTGGGTTTTACACTTTCTCAAGTAGGTATCTTTTACTCCAACCGTTTTGGGCGTTCTCCCCGTCCTGATCAGGAACTGGATAACGCACTCAAAGGGCTGGATGACCAGTACGCCCTCTACCATTACGAAAGCCCTGTGACCCATCTTCTGGTAGGTCCAGCAGGTATCTGGATCCTATTCCCCTATGTACAAAAAGGAAAAATTATTTTCGATGAAAAGAAAGGACGCTGGAAGAAAATCGGCGGGAACTTTTACCTGAAGTTTTTTGCCCAGGACAGCATCGGAAACCCTGCCCAGGAGATCAACTCCGGGATAAAACGTCTCCACAAGGGTCTGGGCAAGATACCTGATTATGAAATTCCGGTTATCAAATCCGCCCTGGTATTCACGAATGAACTCGCTGAAGTGGATGCAGATAACGCCCCTTATCCCACTCTTCATGCCCGGCAGTTAAAAAAGGTTATCCGCAAAGAAGCCAAAGGAGATACTGCTCTCCCAATACATAGTCTGAAAACAGTGCAGGATTTCCTGGGGCTTGCTCCTCTAAATTAACCTTTCTTTTGTTGAATTAACAATAAAGCCCGGAGAACAATCTCCGGGCTTTTTTTTCTATCAAGCTTTGAATTTTGTTATTCGTTTAAGAAAGCCATCAGGGCTTCTTTGCTA
>JAUWEC010000210.1 GCA_030608465.1 Chloroflexota bacterium | reverse complement strand
GTTCCAATTCATGGGTTAAACGCCGGCGTATCCTGAGCAGCTGGGTGACCGTCTCAAACACATGCACCGGGATCCGGATAGTCAGAGCCTGGTCTGCGATCGATCGGCTGACAGACTGGCGAATCCACCATGTTGCATAAGTGCTGAATTTAAATCCCCGGGTAGGGTCAAATTTGGAGACAGCCCGAAGCAGTCCAACGTTACCTTCCTGGATCAGGTCCAGGAAGGAATTTCCCCGTCCGATATAATGTTTGGCAACACTGACAACCAGTTTGAGGTTGCGGCGGACCAGTGCCTGGTACGCTTCGTAATAACGGCTCCACAGGTCTTCAATCTCGATTTGGAGTTCATCATCCCCTGGCAGCTTGTCTTTAAATTTCCTTAAGGTAGGTAATTTTTTATTCTCCAGCAGCCAGGCTTTAAGCCATTCTGTAATTACTTCAGGGAAAGAATAAAAGGATACAAAAAAATGGAAAACGTTGCGGGCAACGGTGCCCCATTCTTCATTTTCCCCCCACAATCCATTATCCAGGTAATTCCGGGTGTAAGAAGGCGGTTCCAAGTACCAGGTTGAACGCAGCGTCTGGGCTTCCTCTATAATCGTATTCCAATCGGGACATTCCAGCCGAAGCCGTTTCACATCCTCTCTGATGCGGCGGTGCATA
This sequence comes from Chloroflexota bacterium, assembly GCA_030608465.1. Lineage (GTDB taxonomy): Bacteria > Chloroflexota > Anaerolineae > Anaerolineales > UBA11858 > B10-G9. Next base: position 3,411 of record JAUWEC010000210.1, on the reverse strand, counting down.
ACCCGCAAATCATCGTAAATTGCCAGGTAGATATCGCGATCTTTTGGCTTATCTAAATCAATCAGCGGATGCTCTCTCTTTAAACGATCTATCCGCCGGGTTGATAATAACCGGGCCCCAAGCCAGAATTCCTGATGCACGTCCAATAGATCGATGGTCCCGATGTCGTTCAGGTACATCTGAACAGGATCATCACGCATAGCAGCTCTGATGTTTGCACCTTCTGATTCTGGGATCGTATGTTCTTTCTGCATCTTGCCTAAAGACCTCGAAGAATTCAGTAATGAGCGGGATGTAAAAACATACTTGCCGTGGGCCTTGCCTTTATTCAGGAATTAAAAGCGGCGGTCCGGCTGGTGTAACGTTCACTTAATATATCTATTTTAAACTCTTCTTGTGAATATTGGATGGTTTTTTTCTGGTACTCAAGGGCCTTGAAATCCCCATTTTCATGATTGGTTTCCTGAAGGTATCGAAGATGGTCCCTTTTTTTCACTATCTGCCATTTCCTGAGTTTCAGCAATGCTCTCATTAAATCTTCCAGCACTTTATCGGCCTTTGGATCAAGATCCACAGGATTGGCCAGCAGTTCATCAACAATCCCTAAGAAATTTTCCGGCAAATAGCTGATCACATAATCCCGGGGTTCTTCTTCACTTTGCGCCAGAGCCTCCTTGATTAATCTGACCAGGATCTGGAAATCTGTGTTCTGGAAATCTTTTTCATCAAACCGGGTTAATCCCTCCTTCCCTAATTCACGGTCTACTTTGTAAACTAATTCCGGTTCCCGCAGCAAAATCCCCACACAGTGCGCTTCATACACTTGCCCTGTGCGCTGTCCCCTTGCCCGGAGATCTGGATCTTTCGCCGGGGGTAATTCTGTCCTCGATCTTAATGCCGGGCGCTTCTTACGCTCCGGACGGTAACTGAATAAAGCCTGCTCATTAATCTCCAGCATGCGGGACAATCGCTGCAGGTAAGCATCCCTTTCTATCGAGTTCGGAATATCATCAATCAGCGGCAGGACCTGTGAAGCAATGGCGCTCTTAACTTTCGGGTCATCCAGCGCCTGATCTTTTGCTAACGTATCCATCACGTGGGCTACGATCGGTTGGGCAGTTTTTACCAGGTTCTGCCATTCCTCTGGATTCCTGTGCACGACATCATCAGGATCCATTCCTTCCGGCAGGGTCAAAACCCGGATATCAGCTTTTAATCTCGCTTCCTGGCGGAGTAATCCTCTGGTATTAAAAACCATATCGGATGTGCGATCCAAGGTTTCACGGGCAATATTTAATCCCCGCAGAGTGGCTTTCTGTCCCGCTGCATCGCTGTCCATGGCAATGATAAATCTGTCAGTGTACCGTTTCAGAATCCCCAGCTGGTATCCATTCAAAGCTGTCCCCATCTGGGCGACAATGTTCTGGAAACCATGCTGATAAGGACCAATTACGCCCATATACCCTTCAACAATCACAACTTTATCAAGTTCCCGGATATTTTTCCGGGCAGAATCCAAGCCGTAAAGCAGTTTTCCTTTATCAAAGATCTGGGTTTGGGGAGAATTCAGGTACTTGGGTACATCCTGGGGATCAAGCACCCGGGCGCCAAACCCCGCCATTTTTCCACTCCGATTCCGGATGGGAATCATCAAGCGATGCCTGAACCTGTCATAATTTCCACCTTTGTCTCTTTCGGACACCAATCCTGCAGCTTGCAGCTCTTCAACCGCATACCCCTTGTCCTGAAAATATACCAGGGCAGAATCCCAGGTTTTCGGGGAATACCCCAACCCGAAGGCTTCTATTGTATTTTCTGTCAAACTGCGATTCTGCAGATAAGACCCAGCTATCTTTCCCGCATCAGTATGAAGAAGGTTATGCCGGTAAAAGATTACAGCCTCTTCCAGCATTGTCCGCAGTCTTTCATGTTCTTCTTGTTCTTCCTGTGCTTCTGGTGTGAGGGGTTTCAGTTGGACACCGGCCCGGTCTGCCAGGTGTTGAAGTGCTTCAGCAAATTCCCAGCCCTCTCTCTTCATTGTGAAACTGAAGATATCTCCCCCGTCATCACATTCACTGAAGCAGCGCCAGGTCTGGGTATCCGGAAATACTACAAATGCGGGTGTGTTTACATTATGGTGAAATGGACAAAATCCGGTGTAGTTTTTCCCCGCCCGGCGTAATTCCACGCTTTCAGATACCAAGTCAACGATATCAATCCGGTCTTTGATTTCGTCTGTAACGCTCATAAAGTTCACCAACTGGTTTTTTTGGGTTCAAAAACGATTATACCAAGGGAAATCAGATTAATATTTCCATCCCCCTCGAATATTGAGTATCGGGATGGAAATCTTATCCTTCTTATTCAAGAAGAAACAAAAGATTCAGGCTAAAAACCTTCCAAACGGGTCATATCCAATACACCGTCGGCAAACCGGGTGATACTCTGCAGTAAACCCAGTCTGTTTTTACGAACTGCCTGATCCTCATCCATAACCAGGACATTGTCGAAGAATTTTGTAATATGGGGGATAAGTGGTGTGAAGGCTTTAAAGAATGCCTCCAGGTCACCGGCTTTTCTATCCTGCAAGGACCCTTTTTCCACTGCTTTAGAAAGGGATTTTTCCGCTTCCTCTTTCAATAATTTTTCGTTGACCGGGTAGGTTTCCTTGAGATCCCGGGTAATTCGCATGCAGCGGGCAAAGGTATCCAATGTTAATTCCCAATCTTCTTTCTGAACCCAGCTGCTTAAAAGTTTTACGGCTCGAGATGCACCTGCCGGGTTATGACCCTGGGCTGCAACCACTGCATCAACCAGGTCATGTTTGTACCCCTCGTCCCGCAGATAATTATGTAATCTATCGCTGATAAATGACAGACAATCAGCTATGGTTGATGTATCCATTTTAATGGGCAGTTCACTGACTGCATATTCCACTGCTGTATTCAGATCCAGATCAATGTCCCAGCTGATCAAATTAATGACCAGGCCTAACGCAGCCCGGCGCTGAGCAAACGGATCCTTGCTTCCGGTTGGAGCCAAACCTGCCCCAAACAGTCCGGTCAGGGAATCCAGCCTGTCCACCAAGCCCACCAACAAGCCGGCTTTAGCTTTTGGCCCGGAATCATCGGCCGACGCTGGTAAATAATGCTCCCGGATAGCTTCTGCAACCGCTTCCTTTTCACCGGAATTCAACGCATAATAAAACCCCATTACTCCTTGCAGGGAGGTCATTTCCACAACCATCTGGGTTACCAGATCTGCTTTGCATAACTCAGCAGCCCGCCGGGCAGTAGCCAGATCCTCTTTGGAGAGCTCTACCAGTGGAGCTATTTTATCTACCAAGTTACGGATTCGATTGGTTTTATCGCCCATGGATCCCAAATCTACCTGGAAGGTTAATAAATCCAG
>JAUWEC010000041.1 GCA_030608465.1 Chloroflexota bacterium | reverse complement strand
AATAAGAGGAAACGATAGATGACTATCAATTTCTTATAGTTAGATTTTTCCTCTGGATAGTTATTATTCATTTAATGTACTCTCCAGGTGTGTAAGTATTGTTACTCTTTTATATCGGTCTCTGATTTTGAGCTTTTATTCAAACTTTATTTATTGTTAAGGGCAGGATTATCTGGAGCGATAAGATCGTAATGAAATTGCTATATGGCGTAGAGTGAATTAGCACGACTGTATTATCTTGGCAACAAATGATTATATGCGCCAAGATTGAATAGAAATATTGTTTTAATCCGCTGAGGTGCGAAGAGATCCTTGTCCTGGGTAATAATTTTGAGCATTTTATAGAATTCATTTAGCTTTGGATTATCGATTACCTCTGTGCCATCAGCAACACTTATTCTGTATCCATATGGTATCTCTCTGCGAAAATGGCCTATGCGCCACGGTTTGAGTGCAGGCAACCTGGCTAATAGTGGATCAGCTATTGCATATCGGTCGATAATTATTTTTTCAGTTCCAGAATGGTATCCAAACAACCCAATATTTGCTTTAATAATTATATTTGCATTTGCTTCTTTGAATTTGTTTCCAAAATTAGCCCAGGGATAGTCTGGAAAAACATTATTATCCTTATCTCGTTGTATATATTTATAAAGCGATAGGTCATCAAAATAAAATCCCCTCTCATCACCAATTCCCATTTTTACCCTTTTATAGCTATAGTTTAGGGGTGAATTGAATGGCGTGTGTGGGTAGAAGAGAAGATAGAAGCATACCAAAGTGAAAGTTGCGAGTAAAGTTTTATTAGATTGGAATTTATTGAACCATAGAAGCAAAATAATGACGGACACCAGGTAAGAAAAAGACAGAAACCTTCCTTGCATAAAGTCGCCACCAATAATAACAACATACATCAAATTAAGAATTATGCCATAACCAATATATTTAAAATAAGTATCAAAAGATGTGGAAAATGTTAATAATAATGCTCCAGTAATGACTCCCAGAGTAATAAAGTCGTTTATCAATGATGAAAAAAGATAAACAAATCCTTGTATAAATATCTCGACCTTATTAATGCCATTATTCAACTTTGCATATGCTGTGTTTGGGAACGGGAAACCGTAGTAGATTAAGGAGAATAGTGTAAATAGAATAAAAGGTGACAAACTGACAGTGACCCAAAAAAACCATTGTTTTTTCGAAAAAATATTAGAATTCTTGGATACCACATGTATAGTTGGAGGTAATAATAGTAATGCCAAGTCATGGCGAACACAAAGAATCAAGCCTAGCAATAGAAGAGTAACTTTCATTCTTAACTTAGGTTTAACTTTCATCTCGGTATTGGCATAACCAGAAAACCCAAGATAGTTTAATAAATAAATTGCAATTAATAAGTAAGCTAGCACATTTTCCAATCCAGAACTTGTATAATCAAAGAAAGCAGTTGATGCAGCGAACAATAAAATTGATAAGAAGAAAATATAATTGTTATTGAAGATTTTTTTTATGATAACAACAGTAGCCAACCACAAAACAAAAGATGTAATAATTGTAATAAGGTAAACATCATTAGAGAATAATCGAACAATAATCAAAACAAAATACCACAATGGGCTTGTATAAACCTGAACCCGTTCATGCGGATTCCACACGGGTCCATTGCCTACAAAGATTTGGTCGATGCTCCTAAATAATATATACGCATCGTCAGAAACCCAGGCATTCTTTAGGAAGATGATAATTGTGATTGCAAATGGTATCAGTAAGAGAAGTATTGATTTCTTGCCGTTTTTCATAAACGCACTATCCGATCCAAAATAGTTAAAGATAATTCATGCACAGCAGATGTCATTATCATATCGTTGCCACAATCAGGCACAAGCAATCTGTTTATCAAAAGAATTAATGGGAGGTGAAGTGGGATAGGGCTTGATAATGTTGGTTTGCTCATCTCCTTGACCTAAAATACTATTTCCAGATGAATGCGCAACCCGTAAAAAATGTTTCTTAGTGTTAAAATAGTCCGATTATGTTATCGCGCTAATTATTCGTATAGTATCAGGAATTATTGGACAATATTTAATAACTCCTGGTTCTCTACTCGTTTATTATACCCAATTGATTAAGTCATTTTGCAGAAAAACCTCCGCCCTTCATTTCAGGAGAACAGTTCCGCTTCGCGAGTAGGCATTGATGGACTCGAACCGCGTATATTGTGTTTATCGAGTTGCCTTTCCTGGTTAGTAAACTGAATTTCTGGCGCATTTTTTTTGCAAACAGGGTGGAACGGATAAATTCTATAAACTTTCTGGACTGATTTTCCCCCCTTTTGTAGACACCGTGGACACCATAATCCCCCTTGGACAGTATATACATTATCCCCTGTGATTAAGAGCCAATTGCTGCATTACTCCGCAATTGCCCTGATGATCTCCTCCCAGGAGATAGGACCAGTCCGCAGAATAAGGGGTTCCGCTTTGGTGCAGTCCAATACTGTGGAGTCTACCCCTCCTGGTGAGATTCCTCCGTCAAGGATTAAATCGATTTCCCCTTTCAAATTTTCCTTAACCTGTTCTGCATTTCGGGCGCTTTCCTGCCCAGACAGGTTCGCTGAAGTGGCTGCCAGCGGTCCGGTATGACGCAAAAGTTCCCGGGTCAAATCAAAGTCTGGGATCCGGATCCCAACTGTTTGAGTGGGAGAGAGATTGGATGGCAATCCGGCCAGCAGAGGGAGAATCAAGGTAAGCGCTCCGGGCCAAAATTTATCCATGATAGCTTGCACTATCCCTCCCGGAGTGGGAGTGATCTGGGCCAGATCTTCCATGTCTGCCAACAGGATAGGAATTGCTTTATCCTGAGACCGCCCTTTGACCAGATAGAGTTTTTCGATCGCATCTTTGTCAATTGCCGAAGCGCCGATCCCATACACCGTATCGGTAGGAAAAGCAATCACACCGCCCGAACAGATGATATCAGCGGCCAGGGAAAGGGCTTGGGATTGGTTAATGGGGAGGATTTGGGTTTCTTTTTTCATTTGATTTGGATGGTGAGATAACGATCCATCCCGGATAAATCCTTTTCCAGCCGGATCTCTGCCCGGGGGAAAATAGATTGAGCGAGTTTCTGAGACTCATGTCCTTTGGATTCATCGATTTCCAAGAGAATCAGTCCTCCAGGGTTTATTATTCCAGGCGCTTTTTCCAATACCTTTCTGATAGACGACAACCCGTCAGATCCCCCGTCCAGGGCCAGGCGAGGTTCGGTATTATATACCTTGAGAGATTTAAGTTTTTCTGTAGGAATATAGGGAAGATTTGTGATAAGTAAATCTACAGTGGTCCGGAATCCGGTTAATAAATTTGCCGCCAGAAATTTAATTCGCTTTTCGGTTTTGTGATGTTGAGCATTTTTCCTGGCCACGAGGATCGCAGGGTAGGAACGGTCGGTCGCAAGTATATTAAGATCAGGTATTTTTATTGCCAGGGTCACAGCAATACAGCCTGACCCAGTACCCAGGTCCAGGCAGGTCCGTCGACCGGGGTGATTCTGCAGCCATTTGATAGCCTTTTCAACCAATCCTTCCGTTTCCGGCCGGGGGATGAGCACGTCCGCAGTGAGGAAAAACGGGAGCTGGTAAAATTCCCAGGCACCCAGGATATAGGGTAGGGGAATTCCTTCTTTGACTTGAATAAGGGCTAGGTTCAGTTCAGTTTGCTGTTCCGGGGTGAGATTTGGAGAAGGGTTTGCCAGGATGCGGGATTTAGGTTGTGATGAGATATGACTTAATAAAACCAGGGCATCTAGATAGGGGGATGTACTGTGAGGGTCGATTTTTTTCCGAATTTGCCTCAGCAAAGAGCTTGGGGGCATTTTAATTGTCTTCAAAGCCTGCTTCTGCCAGACGTTTTGCTTCATCCTCGGTAGATAACTCTTCAATGAATTCATCAATCTCTCCATCCAGTACTACCGCCAGCTTGTGAGACGAATAATTGATCCGGTGATCGGTGATTCGGGATTGAGGGAAGTTATAGGTGCGGATTTTTTCCGACCGGTCTCCGGATCCTATCTGGGACCTTCGGTCATCAGCCTGATCCTGCCTTCGTTTGGTATCTTCGATTTCAAACAAGCGGGCTTTAAGAATACTCAGTGCCCGGGCCCGGTTCTGTGCCTGAGATCTCTCATCCTGGCACTGCACAACAATTCCGGTGGGTTTGTGGGTAAGCCGGATTGCGGTTGAGTTTTTTTGGACACTTTGTCCTCCCGGACCGCCGGCTTTATAGACATCCATCTCAATATCGCTGGGAGAAATTTCTATTTCGTCAACATCGTCCACTTCCGCCAGAACAGCCACGGTGGCTGTCGAGGTGTGGATTCTGCCTTGTGATTCAGTATCCGGGACGCGCTGCACACGGTGAACACCGGACTCATATTTTAATTGGGAAAATGCTCCTTTTCCTTTAATCAGGGCTGAAACTTCTTTTATTCCCCCCACACCGGTTTCTCTAAGTGAAAGGATTTCTACTTTCCAGCCTTTCCTCTCGGCATACCGGCTGTACATCCTGAATAAATCGCCGGCGAATAAACCAGATTCATCTCCTCCAGCCCCGGCTCGAATTTCAAGGATAACATTGCGTTCATCGCGGGAGTCTTTAGGAACTAACATCCGTTTTAACTGGCTTTCCAAATCTTCGATCCTAGATTTGAGATCGTCAATTTCCAGTTCCGACAGTTCCCGCATTTCGTCATCAGCAGATTCAGCCAATGACTGTGCACCCTCAAGCTGCTCCAGGGATTCCCGGTAATCTTGGATGGCCTCAATGAAAGGATCCAGGTCAGCTTTCTCTTTTCCTAAATCAGCAGCTAGATGGTAATCATTACCAACGGTGAGTAACTTCTGGTTGATTTCTTCATACCGGGTTTCAATGCCGGTTAATTTTTCAATAAGCATGGACATTGTTTTTTCCTAAAGGATCAATTTTATTTACGCTGGGAAATTATACCATCTTGGGTCAGTGGATATTACAGGTGTATACTTGCCATGTGATTGGGCGTTTGGGTGATGTGGGGACGGGAGGTTTGGAGACCGAGTGACGTGGAGTGAGCATTGTTTCAAAGTCTCCAAGCCACAACTCTTCCTTTTCTCCCAGTCACCAAGTCGCAGGGTCACATTGTCTAAATCTCCAAGTCCCGACTCTTTTTTTATTTTTGACGCCAAACAAACACATGGGTTGAGTCCTCTTCAAGAGATAATAATCCCACTAAATTGCTTGCGCAGGGTAAGTGTTAATGCTATAATGGGGTCGTTCAAACCCCACGTTAAGGTCAGATTAAACTTGGTTTATCCTCATTTCCCGCTTAGGCGAATATAAATTGGTGCGTATTATTGGAAATTATTCCAATTGGATCTGTCTTGTATTATCTAGTTAATAAGGTCATCCCAAACGAGAAAAAATATGGAAACTAAAGAATTATTCAAGAAACCTTTAAGCGATTTGCGTCAAATCGCCAATGAATTGAATATTGATCGATCCGACAGACTGAAGAAAGAAGCTCTGGTTTTAGAAATTCAACGGGCTGATGCAGAGTTAAAGGGACGTGAGGTCCGGGGAGGAATCCTGGAGATTATGAGTGAAGGGATCGGATTTTTACGGTCCGCAAATTATCAATCCGGACCGGATGATATCTATGTGTCCCAATCTCAGATCAGGCGTTTTGATTTAAGGAGCGGGGACCTGATTATTGGTCATGTTCGCCCTCCACGGAATTCTGAAAGGCATTACGGCTTGCTGAAAGCAGAGAGTGTAAATGGATTGGAGCCAGCCCAGGCAAAACGCAGACCGGAGTTCCATTCACTAGTTCCAATTTTCCCTAATGAGCGATTTGACCTTGAGACATCCTCTCATATTACATCTACCCGGTTGATCAACCTCATTACACCTGTTGGCAAGGGTCAGCGAGGATTAATCGTGTCTCCGCCGAAAGCCGGAAAAACCACAATTCTGAAGGAAATAACCAACGCGATTTCATCCAAATATCCCGATGTTCATTTGATTGTGGCCTTGATTGGCGAACGGCCGGAAGAAGTGACAGATATGGATCGGTCTGTGGATGCGGAAGTGATTTCATCAACATTTGATGAACCGGTCTCCTCCCACGTCCGCGTGGCGGAGATGGTTTTGGAACGCTCAAAACGCCTGGTGGAATCTGGAATGGATGTAGTAGTGATGCTTGATTCCATTACTCGTATAGCCCGGGCTTACAACCTTGTGGTTCAACCGTCCGGACGAACTCTTTCCGGCGGTATTGATCCCTCAGCTCTCTATCCGCCAAAAAGATTTTTTGGTGCTGCCAGGAAGATTGAAGATGGGGGATCATTAACAATTCTCGCTACTTGTCTGGTTGATACTGGCTCCCGCATGGATGATGTAGTTTATGAGGAATTCAAGGGTACTGGCAACATGGAGTTGCATCTATCCCGGACTTTACAGGAACGGCGGGTATTCCCGGCAATTGAAATTTCCCGCTCCTCGACCAGAAGGGAAGAACTTTTGCTTGGTCCTGATCTCACTCCCCGAGTTTGGCTGATGAGAAGGATGTATGATCAAATGGTTACAGATCCGCCGCATGGCGCAGGAATGGATCAAGCGTCTGCTACGGAAACGATTTTAAAAAGAATTACTGAAACTAGCGACAACGAAGAATTCCTGTCTACCCTGAACGAATAATATATCCAGCTGAGAAAAAATCTGTGAAAAATAAAAGAGAAATTTATCTTTCCTGGTCTCTCTGGATAATTGCCATTAGCCTTTTGGTTGGGGCAGCTTATCTTGCCTGGTTTAACTTCAGCCCGGCACAGCTTACTTCTGAAAACCAGCCCCAAATTTCCCTCCCGTCCACCGATAATAGTCAGAACCCGGGGTTAATCAGGATTCCTGATTTTGTGTGGATTAACCAGGAAACCTCAATTCGTCGAGCAGCATTGATGAACACGGAGATTCCGGAGAGAAAAAATATCAAGCCGCTCAAGCACCAGGTTGAGTTTAATGATTCTGTATTTGGGATTGCAGCGCGATATAACCTGGAACCGGAAACAATTCTCTGGTCCAATTATGATGTGCTCCAGGATAATCCCCATACTTTAAAACCAGGGATGGAATTGGTAATTCCGCCATTGGATGGAATTATTTATGAATGGCAGGAAGGGGATGAGGTTGAGACAGTGGCAACGAAATTTAAAACCGATCCAGAACTCATTATTAACTGGATCGGGAATGATCTGGATTTAGTGAATCCAGAGTTTAAACCGGGCAGTTTGGTGATGATACCGGGGGGACAGCGGAAATTCCAGCAGTGGATCATCCCCACGATTGCCAGAGGGACAGCTGGAGTATCCGCTGGTGTTTATGGGGGAGGGGCCTGCAGCGGACCTTTTGAGGGTTTGTATGGATCTGGTGGTTTCATCTGGCCTACCCTCGGTCATACCCTGTCGGGGAATGATTACTGGTCCGGACACTTGGCAATTGATATTGGATTAGTGGTGGGAGAATCGGTTTCAGCGGCCGATTCCGGAGTAGTTGTATTTTCGGGTTGGTCAACTGGTGGATATGGTAATGTGATAATAATTGATCATGGGAATGGATACCAAACCCTTTATGCTCACCTCAACACTGTCACCTCATCCTGCGGACAGAGTGTTGTTCAAGGTCAAACAATCGGTTCGGGCGGCAGTACCGGTAATTCTACTGGAGCGCACTTGCACTTTGAGGTGCGGTACCAGGGAGGATTCGTCAGTCCTTGGTTTGTGCTGCCGCCTCCCTAGCCGCAATCATTCAGATATTAAAGGAGAAGATATGAGTAAAGACTATGAGGATCAGGATTTAGAAACAGAAGTCATCGCAGAAACCGAAAGCTTTCTTGCCTGGCGGGCAGACGAACCGGATGGAGAGAGTACATTCCATCTTGAACTGAATAACCTGACTGTCCATTTTTTTGCTGAAGAATGGGAAGAATTCCTGCAGTTGTCAGAACTGCTTCTGGAAGAACAGGGGTAGATCCTTATAAAGGAAGGGTGCGAGAATTTTAAAAGCGTCCGCACCTTTCTTACGTATTTTTGGGCTCCTGAACCCGTCCCCGGGTGAAGATTAATCTAGAACGCACCCATGGACGGGTGTTTTGAGCTTCATATTAGAGGGACCGGATCCTTTTACATGGTCCGGTCCCTGCAGATTACTCACTCAGCCAGTTGAATGACTTGCTGACAGCTTTTTTCCAAAGATTGTATTGGGTCAATCGATCCTGGTCGGACATATCCGGAATCCAGGCATGATCTTCCTTCCAGTATTCTCGCAAAACATCCAAATCTTTCCAGAATCCAACAGTGAGGCCTGCGGCGTAGGCAGCGCCCAAGGCGGTGGTTTCTGTGATTGTTGGGCGGGTAACCGGTACGTTAAGCAGATCAGCCTGGAACTGCATCAGTAATTCATTCCTGACCATGCCGCCGTCCACTTTCAGGGATTTGAGCTTAATCCCGGTATCCTTTTCCATTGCTTCTAAAATTTCTTTGGTTTGGAAAGCAGTCGCCTCGAGAGCTGCCCGGGCAATATGGGCTTTATTTATGTACCTGGTTAAACCGGTAATCACTCCCCGGGCATTAGACTGCCAATACGGCGCGAATAAACCTGAAAATGCCGGCACAAAATAAATCCCCCCATTATCGGTAACCTGCCGTGCCAATTCTTCAACCTCGGATGATTTCTTTATCAATCCTAGATTATCCCGGAGCCACTGAATCAGGGCGCCGGCAATGGCGATCGAGCCCTCCAGTGCATATACTGGATCCTGGTTGCCGATCTTATAGGCAAGTGTGGTTAATAATCCGTGTTTGCTGATCGTAGGATTGCTGCCGCTGTTCAACAGCAAGAAACAACCAGTTCCATAGGTGTTCTTTGCATCGCCTGGATCAAAACATGTCTGCCCGAACAGCGCGGCTTGCTGGTCTCCCAGAATTCCGGATATGGGTAAACCCTCAAACGGGCTGACAGCTTCTCCGAACAATTCACTGGACGAGCAGATTCTAGGCAGTATCTGAGCGGGAATCCCCATGGATTTTAATATATCCGGAGACCAGTCAAGTGTTTTCAGGTCCATCAGCATTGTTCGCGAGGCGTTAGTTACATCCGTGATATGCCGGCCGTCATTCACACTCCCGGTCAGATTCCAGATAATCCAGGTGTCAATATTCCCAAATAACAAGTCTCCTTGATCAGCGAGAGTTTTTACCCCCGGAATATTTTGGAGAATCCACTTTATTTTTGGACCTGAAAAATAAGTAGATAGTGGCAATCCTGTTGTTGCGCGAAAACAATCCTGTCCTCCATCAAGCCCTAAATCCTGGCAGATGGTATCCGTTCGGGTATCCTGCCAGACAATGGCGTTACATACTGGTTCGCCGGTTGATTTTGACCAGACAACTGTTGTCTCCCGCTGATTTGTGATTCCGAGTGCGGCTAAATCAGAAACTTTTTTATTTGCTTCAGAAAGCGCACCTTCAATTACCTCAACTGTATTCTGCCAGATTTCTATTGGATCATGTTCTACCCAACCTGGCTGAGGGAAGATCTGTTGGTGTTCTTTTTGATTGCTTGCGACAATTTCACCAGATTGATTAAAAATGATGCAACGGGTGCTGGTAGTTCCTTGATCCAGCGCAGCAATTAATTTTGTCATAAATTTTTCCTTGTTGATCTTAGAGTCTTTCTCTTTGCCGGAATCCAATGCTTTACCTTCGAGTCAATTATATCCAAAATGAACATTGATTGTCAGTGCTGATTGGATTGAGATCAACTTTCCTTGTAATTTGGACAGTGGAAGCCAGATCATGATTGGGGGTTTTATGCAAAAAACGGATGAGTGAATCACTTTACCTTGTTCGTGTGATTTAACCATGTTAAACTTACATCATTACAGAGAATCACCGCACCTCATTTTTCGGAGGGTTTTTTGATTCTAACGTTATTATCATGAGGGGGACCTGCTGGAAAGGATATAATGAATCCGATGGAGGAACTTACGGGTTCCCAGTGTTAAAGATATAATAATCTTTTAAGAACCAGGTTTCATCCTTTCAGCCCTGGTATCTGGATAAGATATGCCTTCTACCCTTTATCTAATTGATGGACATGCTCTGGCATATAGAACCTACTTTGCGCTGACCAGCGGAGGTACTGCTTCATCCCGCTGGTTAACCAGCAAAGGGGAACCAACTGCCGGGATTTACGGATTTACCAGCGTTCTGCTGCGTTTACTGGAGCAGGAACGGCCTGATTATCTGGCGGTTGTTTTTGATACTGGGAAGACTTTTCGGGATGACCTGTTCCCTGACTACAAAGCTACCCGGGAAAAAATGCCAGATGACCTGAGGGTGCAAATTGACCGTATAAGAAATCTGGTGGATACATTTAATATTCCCCGGGCAGAGATGGAAGGATACGAAGCGGACGATGTCCTCGGTAGTTTGGCAAACTGGGCAGTGGATCAGGGACTTGCAGTTAAAATAATCACTGGAGACCGGGATCTGCTGCAGCTCGTGAATGACCGAATCACAGTCAGTTTACCGGGAAAATCTCTCAGTGATGCCAGAGACTATTTCCGGGATGATGTAAAAGAATCTATGGGTGTCTGGCCGGAACAAGTGGTGGATTTTAAGGCGATAATTGGTGATAGGTCGGATAATATCCCTGGGGTTTATGGTGTGGGGAAAAAAACAGCCGTGAAATTATTGGAAGAGTACAAAACCTTGGACCAGATCTACAATAATCTAGAGGCAGTACCATCCCGTTTTCAGACCAAGCTCGCTGAAGGGCGGGATAGTGCGTACTTAAGTAAAAAATTGGCAACCATCGTTAGTGATCTGGAAATAGAAATTGATCTGGAACAAGCCCGGCCGGATAAATTCGATCCGCTGGACGTGCGCGATTTATTCCGGACCTTGGAATTTGGATCCCTGCTTGGTAGATTATCCATCATAGAAGAAATATATGGAAAAACAGTTCCTGGTCAGCAAATGTCCTTTTTATCAGGTGCAGAGGATGAAAAAGGTTCGGATTTTCTAATCGAAAAGGAAAAGATCGGAGGGATTAAAGTAGAAATAATTAACACGGAAAAACAACTAATTGCCGTTGAAAAAACCCTTAAAAAATCTTCGGTAATCGCCTTTGATACAGAAACGACATCCATTGATCAAATGCAGGCAGAACTGGTAGGTATTTCTTTGGCAGTGTCGAGTGAAGGTGGTTATTACATTCCTGTGGGTCATAAGGAAGGGACCCAGCTGCCGCTTGAACAGGTTCTGGCTGCGCTCAAAGACCCGCTAACTGACCCGTCAATTCAAAAAATAGGTCACAATATAAAATACGACTATATTCTTCTTGCTCGAGCCGGACTCAAAGCTCATCCGCTCAGTTTTGACAGCATGATTGCGGAATGGGTGATCAACCCGTCTTCACGTAACCTGGGATTAAAGAAATTAGCCTGGGTCCGATTAAATCAATCAATGAGTGAAATTGAATCTCTGATCGGGAAAGGCAAATCCCAAATCACGATGGCTGAAGTAGCTATTCAGGATGCCGCCAAATATGCAGTCGAAGACGCAGTGATGGTACTGCTTTTGCAGCCGCTTCTTGAAAAGGATTTAATTCGAGTAGGAAGTTTGGACCTGTATAACCAGATAGAAATGCCCTTAGTCTCCGTAATTGCCTCTATGGAAATGGAGGGAATTGGGCTGGACAAAAAGTTTCTTCAGGATATGTCTCTCCAGCTCGAAGAAGAATTGCAGAAACTGGAAGGGGAGATATATCAAGCTGTTGGGCGTGAGTTTAATTTGAATTCCCCCAAACAGCTTTCCGAAGCTCTTTTTTCAACTCTTGACCTATCGCCACCAAATCGGAAAAGTAAAACCCCCAGTGGTTATTATTCTACAGCTGCAGACGTGTTGGAGACTCTGAAAGATGATCATATCGTACCAGCCTGGGTACTGAAGTACAGAGAGTACGCGAAGCTGAAATCGACCTATGTGGATGCTCTACCGGAACAGGTTAATCCGGATACCCAACGGGTGCATACCTCCTATAATCAGACAGGATCAGTCACAGGCAGGATTGCCTCTTCCAATCCAAATTTGCAAAATATTCCTATCCGGACTGAACTTGGCCGCATGGTCAGAAAGGCCTTTGTGGCAGCGCCGGGCTTCTCATTATTAGCGATTGATTACTCCCAAATTGAATTAAGGGTAGCCGCACATATGGCGGGTGATCAAGCGATGCTAAAAGCGTTTCGAGAAGGACAAGATATCCATACCGCAACAGCAGCTGCAATTCAAGGCATTCCTATGAACGAAGTGACCGATCAACAGAGAAGGGATGCCAAGGCGACTAACTTTGGATTAATCTATGGTATGAGCGCATATGGATTAACCCAGTCAACGGATCTGACTCTGGCTGAAGCTGAAACCTTCGTGGAGACATATTTTGAGCGCTTTCCCGGAATCAGGGATTACCTGGATAAAATAAAGGAACAAGCCAAAAATAAAGGATATGTGGAAACCCTGCTGGGAAGAAAAAGGTATTTCCCGGGTCTTGCTTCCACTACAAATTACAATCTCCGCCGCCGCGAAGAGCGTGAAGCAATTAATGCTCCCATTCAAGGCACAGCAGCAGATATAATGAAACTGGCAATGATTAAGGTAGCAGAGAAATTGGGAAAATCCGGACTATCTGCAAGAATGCTTCTTCAGGTTCATGATGAGTTGGTCCTTGAAGCCCCTGATCAGGAAGTTGATCAGACTATTGAACTTGTACAATCCTGTATGGAGAATGTATACTCATTGGACATTACTCTGACAACTGAGGCTAAATATGGTGAGAATTGGGGTACACTAACCGGAATTGGATGAACGTAAATTGAACAAGAGAGTATTTTATGACTGAACGAACTCAAGAGCTGCAAAACTTATTATCAAAAGGCAACTCAGCCGCATGGGACCAAAATTGGGGAGATGCAACTTCTTATTACCAGCAAGCTATCGAAATTGACCCCGAAAATTTTAAAGCAATTTCGAATATCGGTTTGGCATATTTCGAAATGCGTGATTTTGCAGCGTCCCTTAAATCCTATATTGCAGCGGTTGCAATTAACTCGGATGATCCCGCCCCTTATGAAAAAATGTTTCTGATTTACCAGGAGATTGGTCAACCAGCTGAGGCTGTAAAAGCTGCTCTCAAAGCTGCTGAATCTCATCTGAAGAATGAGGATATCCAGAAAGCAATCGAAAACTGGAAGAGAGTAGTTGAGCTAGATATTCAAAATATCAAAGCTCATGCTCGTTTGGCTATGGTTTACCAACGGTTGGGAAAGAAAAAACTTGCAGTTAGTGAATATATAAATTCGGCCAGCCTGCTGCAATTAACAGGAAATACTGAAAAAGCAGCAGAAGCGATTGAACGGGCACTGCAATTCTCACCTGAGAATATCATTGCTCTCCGTGCAAAAGAGATACTTCATCAGGGCAGGCAGCTTCCTTTACCAGAACCGATTATTAAAGAACCGGAAGAAGATCTAGTTATTGATGCACCACAGCTTGAACCACCAAAACCGGAAGAACAAAAGGAGTATAAGAATCCTATAGCAGAAGCAGTTGATCGAGCAATGATTGTTCTGGCAGAAGCACTTTTTGAGGAAGCTGTTTTTGGTAAAGGGGAGAACCTAGACCAGGACCGGGATTTAGACTCTGCTTTAAGCTGGAACATCGACGGGGAAACGGACCTCACGGATGACAGTCTGCTGAAACTTCATGTCAGCCAGGCAATTGAACACTATTCATCCGGCAATGAAAAGGAAGCCTCGGACAATATAAAATCAGCAATTGATGATGGATATAACAATCCTGCGGCATATTTTTTCTTAGGTTATTTATATATTAATTTGGGTCGCATGGAAAGTGCTTCCCGCTCCCTTGTCAAATCGGTATCTCATTCAGAATTTGCGCTTGGATCCAGGTTGTTATTGGCAAGCTACTATAGCAGTATAGATAATTGGGTGGAAGCAAGCAAGGAATACGTTGAAGCATTGCGAATTGCTGATACATCCTTGGTAGAGGAAGAAAATGTAGAAGATCTGATTCATCTCTATGAGGTGATGATGGATGACCTGGAGGCGCAGGAAGGAGATGAAGCATATATTGAAATGAGTAAGCATATTGAAGGTATGCTGCTCAGAACTGATTGGAGAGATATCCTGACTGATATGCGAGGGAAAGGCATGGGGGAAGATGGAATCCTACTCCCCAAAATGGATGGGTTATTGGATGATCGCCGAACTCAAATATTGGGTATCCATAGAAATATCCTAGATCTGGCAGAGAATGGACATTACGGCGCAGCCATGGAAAAGGCATTTTTTGCCCTTCGGAATGCGCCTACTTTCCTTCCTCTCCACGTCACGATTGGGGATATATTAATGGAACAAAATATAATCTCGGGTGCAGTCACCAAATACCTGGCTGTTGCAGATGTGTATACAGTCCAGGGTAAAACCGAACGAGCATTATCGATGCTTAGAAAAGTGATCGAGCTGCAGCCGATGAATATCGAAATCCGCCAGCGTTATATTGATTTGCTGGAAGAGTACGGGAAGAAAGAAGAAGCGATCAAAGAATATATCAATATCGCGGATGTATTTTATCCCCTGGCTGAACTTGATAGCGCCAGATCTGCGTATTCCAAAGCCCTTGTATTGGCGAAAACTCTCCCAGGTGATACCAGTTGGAGAATCAAACTTCATCAACGCCTGGCAGACATTGATATCCAGCGTTTAGATTGGGACTCAGCCTTACTGACCTATCTGGAGATAAGTGAGATATTACCGCAAAATCAAAAGACCAGTATTACAATCGTTGATTTGAATTACCGCCTGGGAAATAAGTCTGCTGCGGATAAAGAAATTGACCGTTTTACCAAACAATTTGATCCGGAAAGTCAATTGGACTCCATAAAAGAATACCTGGAGCAGCTCAAAGAAGAGAAACCTGATGAAGATTATATTGTCAGGCAACTAGTATCCGTTTATAAACATCTGGGTCTGATAGATCAGGCAATTTCCGAGTTGGATGGTCTCGGGGATATGCTGCTTGAAGCGGGGAGAAAACAAGAGGCTATCCAAGTAATCCAGGATATCATATCCCTTTCGCCATCAAATATTGAAGGTTATCAGAAACTTCTTGAACAGCTACAGAACTGAACGTCATTCTACTGGACAACGATAAGTTGAAAACCGGGTTATGATTTCTAAAAGTCCTGAGTAAAAACCGGATTGATTTTAACTATGGATCTTAAGGATCAGATTAAAAACTCGCTGCAAGGTGATCTAGATTCTTTTAATCAGATTGTTCTCGAATATCAGAATCTGGTCTATAACCAGGCGTATCGAATTATCGGCGAACCTGACGCTGCAGAAGATGCAGTCCAAGAGGCGTTCATCTCAGCCTATAAAAAGCTCCATACCTATCGGGGAGGTTCGTTTAAAAGCTGGCTGCTCCGTATTGTCAGCAATGCCTGTTATGATGAGTTCCGCCGCCGCAAGCGTCAGCCAGTAACTCCCCTATACACGGAAAATCAAAACGGAAATGAAACCGAATCTGCTTCCTGGTTGGAAGATACCGAGGAAAAGCCAGAGGAATTTGTGCTGCGGAATGAGTTATCTGAAGCCATTCAAACCTGTTTGGATCAGTTGGAATTTGAGTTCCGGACCATTGTGGTTCTGGTGGATTTGCAGGGCATGGATTATGCTTCAGCTGCAAAAGTGGTTGACCGTCCTCTGGGTACAGTGAAAAGCCGTTTGGCAAGAGCAAGGAGAAACTTGAAGGATTGTTTACAAGGTTTCAGGGAACTTTTACCGATAGAATTTCGTCATCTAGGTGAGGTATGAAATAAATGCAAATCACCGACAGAGATTGGGCGCAGCTCTCTGCGTATTTGGATGGGGAGCTGAGCGGACGGGAATTGAGGCAATTGAGGAAAAAAATTCAAACAGATCCTTTGCTCCAAGTTGCTCTGGAACAGTTGAAAATTACCAGACAGATCCTGCAAGCAACCCCCCAGATCCCGGCGCCGAGAAATTTTATACTCACCCCGGAGATGATCGGGATGAGATCCAAAAAACCATCCTTTTCAGGATACCGTCTGGCTGCTGCTCTCATGTCATTTTTATTGATTGGAGTATTGATCCTTGATTTTGGAGGAATCCTATTTTCAGGCGCGATGTCAGCAGTGTCTTCTCAAAAGTCATTTGAATCCCAGCTGGAATCCATGCCCGAAGCTGCTGCAGATGCAATGGAGGAGCCAGTAATTTTGGAAGCTGCAGAGGAGATCTCTGAAGACCAGGCGATAGCTGAATATGAAGAGGAATTCGCTGACGTGGAAGCTCCAGCTGTTGCAGCGGAAGCAGTGGAAGAGTCACTGGCGGAAGGAATAGCGGTAGAGGAACAGGAAGAAAAAACCCAGGATGCAGATGCTGCAACTGGAGCGAATCGGGCTCAGGGTGGAGATGACCCTCAATCCACAGGACAGGTTTTACCATCCCAAACCCCGGAACCGCCGCCGGTTGTCGTTGAATATTATCCGGAAGAAGAAGTTTATGGTCCAGAGCGAGAAGCCGGGATTTCGATATTGCGAATTCTGGAAATTCTATTCGGTTTGGGAGTGGTGGGTTTCAGCACAGCTGCCTGGATCAAACGGAGAAAATTCCGTTAAATGAGGGGGCGTTATTCAAAAAATACCAGAGGAAATAAATAAAGCCCCGGCCTGCACTCCACTGCAGACCGGGGCTTTATATTTGGTGGATGGTGACTCAGAAAAATATCTATTCTAAGTTTTATTAATCTTTCAGAGCCTTCTTTACATCAGTCAAAGTGATTTTCCCATCAGTCCCTGTGCCTTTGATTTTGCTCAGGTCAAGACTTTCTGTTTCGGCAAGTTCCCT
>JAUWEC010000242.1 GCA_030608465.1 Chloroflexota bacterium | reverse complement strand
ATTTGTTAATTTCACTCCCTGGTGTTTGAGATAGTCAAGCAGCGGGGGATTTTCATTGGCAAGACGCTGAAACATATCCGTTACTGAAGCCGGGCTGATTTCCAGGGCTTCAGCAATCTGACCGGTACCAACCCGTTCTGTATCAGCAGATAATTTATAGATCATCTTTAAATAATCTTCAACGGTATCAGATAATCGCTTGCGCATTTCCGCTCCATATTTTTTGTTATTCTAAATCATATTTTAGACTATTCTAAATTCTTGTCAAGCCCTAATTTTTGTATATTCAGCGGTTTAGGACCAATTATTTGCCAGATCTGGGATATTTTCCTATGGTTTTCTTGTTAAGAACTTAAATATATTAACTATGAAATAAATATTTCTAATATATATATTGACTTATTTAATTATCATGCTACAATGCAAGCCATGGTTTTCTGCCCGAATTAAGCAGTCATCAGGAGAAAAATGCTCAACAAATTGAAAGCTCTTTCCCAAGAATACTCCCGGACATTCTGGTTAATCATTCTCGGGATGTTTATCGATAACCTGGGCGGGATGCTGATATTTCCCTTTTTCGGATTGTACATCACTTCAAAATATTCCGTTGGCATGACAGAAGTAGGTGTGCTGTTTTCTATCTTTGCCGTGACTGGAGTCTTCGGAAGCCTGATTGGGGGAGCACTGGCGGATAAATTCGGTCGGAAAGTCATCATTATTTTCGGCTTAGTGATCAGCGCAGGAAGTTCTCTAATGTTGGCCTTTGCACCCAACCTTAACTTTATTTATTTTGCTGGTTTCATTGTCGGATTGTTCGGGAATATGGCTGGACCAGCTCACCAGGCCATGATCGCTGATGTGCTACCGGAGGATAAACGGGCAGATGGTTTTGGGATCCTACGCGTGGCTGCAAACCTGGCTGTTGTAATCGGTCCCGCTATCGGCGGATTACTAGCAGCCAAGGGCTATACGCTGCTATTTATCATTGACGTCATCACCAGCTTTATCACCGCAGTAATTATCTTCATGTTTGTTCCTGAAACCAAGCCTATTTTAAAACCCGAAACCGGTCAGGGACAAGGACAAGAAGAAACTTTCCTGGAATCTTTTGCTGGATATCTCAAAGTTACCAAAGACCGGTTGTATATGGTCTTTATCCTGGGATCTCTGCTGATGGTTCTGGCATACATGCAAATGAACACCAGTTTGCCGGTCTTCCTGAGAGATGTGCACGGGATTCCCGACCGGGGCTACGGCCTTCTGTTGAGTTTGAACGCAAGCATGGTAGTGCTGTTCCAATTCTGGATCACCAGGCGCATCAAACGTTTCCATCCCCTGAAAATAATGGCCTGGGGCATGGTCATCTATGCCCTTGGATTCTCAATGTATGGTTTTGTATCAACCTTCTGGCTCTTCATCACCGCAATGGTGATCATCACCATTGCTGAAATGCTGGTCACCCCAACTGGTCAGGCGATTGTTGCCAAATTATCGCCTGAAGATATGCGGGGAAGGTATATGGCTGTATTTGGATTCAGCTGGACAATTCCCACAGCTGTAGGTCCCCTGGCAGCCGGATTGATTATGGATAACTACAACCCCAACTGGGTTTGGTACGCCAGCGGGATCATCATGCTCATGTCTGCCAGTATATTCGCCAGACTGCATATGAAAGCCGCAGAACGATTTGCGTCTGTCAATGGAGACACCGCAATCTCATCCCCGGATGCTGTTTCCAGTTAATCCTCCAGGATTGGTTTCCTCCTTTAAAAGGTTCTCAACCGTTGACCGGCTTATTGGTTTATGGCATAATCAGCGCAACATATCAAAAAAGCAGAGATGAAAACGAGTAAGGCTGTCTGGATCTGCCAGCGAGCCCGGAAACGGTGCAAGTCGGGTCAGATACGACAGTCTGAAAATCCTTTCGGAGCTGAGAACTGAACGCCATTGGCAATTAAGGGATCCGGGTTCACACCCGTTACCAGAGTGCGAGGCTAAATCGCAGGTTCGGCAGTAGCAGCCAGTGCTATCTACAGAGAGTCCTCGCTAAGAGCCCGCTAACCAGCGGGAATACGGGTGGTACCGCGTGAGTTAATACTCTCGTCCCGGCAGGGATGAGAGTATTTTTTATTCAGGAGGCAGGATGGCTATCGAAAAAGCGCCCAATGAAATCGATTTTATTCAACTTGAGCATCAAACCCTTAAGTTCTGGGAAGAGATTGATGCTTTTAATACCTTGAGGTCCCTCCACGAAGGCAATCCGCCCTGGTCATTTATCGATGGTCCAATTACAGCAAATAACCCTATGGGAGTCCATCACGGCTGGGGACGGACCTATAAGGATCTTTTTAACCGGTACTGGACCATGAATGGCCGTGAACTTCGCTATCAAAACGGATTTGACTGCCAGGGATTATGGGTGGAAGTAGAAGTTGAAAAGGAAAAAGGATTTAAATCCAAAAAGGATATTGAGAGTTACGGACTGGCGAAATTTGTCCGGGAGTGTAAAGCCCGAGTACTGCGATTCGCCGCTGTGCAGACGGAGCAATCCATCCGACTCGGCTATTGGATGGACTGGAACCAGCCTGATTTTCTCCGGGATCTAGCGGACAAATTACTGGAAGACCCCCTGCAGGAAATCACAGTTCCCGGACCTAAAGGACCTGTAACGGATACCGTGGAGCGGATCGTCGGGCGGTTGGGACTTCAGGAACTTGGGGGAAGCTACTTCACATTCTCCAATGAAAACAATTACATGATTTGGACTTTCCTGAAGAAAACCTGGGAGAAAGGCTGGTTGTACCGGGGAGCTGATGTGATGCCCTGGTGCCCCCGCTGCGCAACAGCAATTAGCCAGCATGAAATTGTCACAGATGGCTATGCAGAGCTCACCCACCGCTCTATAACGCTGCGGTTCCCTCTTCGCGATCGACCAAATGAGTCTTTGCTGATTTGGACTACAACCCCCTGGACTTTAACTTCAAATGTTGCGGCTGCAGTCGGTCCCGAGCTTACCTACCTGAAAGCCCAGGTAAAATTGCCCGGTTCAACTGGAGAGGAACACATTGTTTACCTCTCTAAAGGCACTGCGGCGATGCTCCGGGGTGAGTACAAAATCCTGGGTGAGATTAAAGGTGCAGAGATGGAAGGGTGGACCTACGATGGTCCTTTCGACGATCTCCCGGCAGCACAATCTTCCGGC
>JAUWEC010000187.1 GCA_030608465.1 Chloroflexota bacterium | reverse complement strand
GTTTCCCGAGGTTGTTCCCTTCTTTAGGGCAGGTCACCAACGCGTTACTCACCCGTCCGCCACTAAGAGCTCTCATGCGAACACAAGAACATCTTCGTTCGACTTGCATGTATTAGGCACGCCGCCAGCGTTCATCCTGAGCCAGGATCAAACTCTCCGCAAAAATTATCCCACAACGAAGTGGGATTGATTACGAAGTTCTATCTCAAAGATTTGTTTTGCTGTTTTGGCTTTCTATCACTATTCAGCTGTTAAGGTTCAAGGCCCTATTGAAGAGCGGGCTTGATTCTACCACCCCCTCTACTTTGCGTCAAGGGCAGTTCTCTAAAGAGAACAAAAGACCCCACCGATTTCTACTATTGTGACATCGGTCTTGCTTCTGCGCATTGCTGCGTTTCAGCACGAGGTCTATGGTCAATCAATTTTATGGATTTGCCGTTTTAAGGGCGAAATCTCTAGGGTTAAACCAACGCAATTATAGTGGATATATTTTCCTTGTCAAGGGATGTCTGGAAAAATTACAGAAAAAATTTACCCGGTTCACTCCATTTCCTGCCTGCCCGTCAATGCCCGCAGCAGCGTGTTCTGATCTGCATACTCCAGATCTCCGCCCATCGGCAATCCTCTTGCCAATCGAGTGACCTTAAGATCATATGCCCCCAACTGCTGCTGCAGATACATACCTGTTGCATCTCCCTCCATGCTGGGATTGGTGGCAATGATTACTTCCTTAATCTCACCCCTTTGTACGCGGTCCACTAACTCCGTGATTTTCAAATCCTCAGGTACCACCCCCTCAATTGGAGATAAAGCGCCATGCAGCACATGGTATAAACCCTGGTACCCAGATGTCCGCTCCAGAGCGGCAACATCAAGAGGCTCTTCTACAACACATATGATTCCCTGGTCCCGGTCACCATCAGCACAAATCCTGCACCGCTCCTGTTTAGAGCTCATCATATTAAAACAATCCGGGCAGGTATCGGTTCCAGTTAATAAATCAGCTAAAGCGTCTGCCAATCTTTTTGACAGATCCCCCTCTTGAGTCCGCAAAAGGAAAAATGTTAATCTGGCGGCTGTTTTTGGTCCAATACCCGGAAGTCTCGAAAAAGCATCAATACATTCTTGAATGGGTTCTGGCAGCATTGAGTCACTCTCCCTGTATTAAAATGGCAATCCCTGTCCAGCCAGGGGGCCCAGTCTTTCTTCAGCCAGGATGCGGGATTGTTCCAACCCCTGGTTGACAGCGGTCAGGAAAAGATCCTGAATCAATTCCACATCTCCATCTTCGATAAGAGCTTGATCCACGCTTACCGATAGGACGCGTTGATCTCCTGTCACAGTAACTTTCACCGCTCCCCCACCTGCCGAGCCTGTGACCTGTTCTTCAGCCAGCGCTTCCTGGGCTTTGATCATTTGCTCCTGCAGCTGCTGAATCTGCTGCATGACGCCTTTTCCTCCCAGATTTGAACCACCTGACTTTGGTCTCTTTGCCATACTTGCCTCCCAAAACCCAATAAACTGGATCCGCTGCTGGAATTCTGATTTGTGGTTCCGGGCAGCAGGATATATTCTAATTTTCGTCCTGGTCCAAAACGTAAGTGCCCCCAAGATCCCTCACCACCGCCGCGACCAGTCCATCCGGGTCTACACTGTCAGGTAGATCAGATTGGTCTTTTCCTCCCACAATGCAGAGAATGGGTATTTTTACTCCGATCACCTTTTCGATAACATCCTGGCAAATCTTCAGATGATCGCCTTTTTCCATTTTTTCTTTTATTGCATCACTTCTAAAACTGAGGACCAGCTGATTGTCCTTAATGCCTAATGGTTTACAGGAGTTTAATATCCCCTGCGTAGACGGGCTGGTATCCCGGACGCGCTCCAGGATATCGTCCCACTGCTGGAGAATAGTCAGCGGCTTCTGCTCCGGATCAGAAGGTTTATCCTGAGTGTTGTCAGCCGGCTGAATTGCGGCTTTTTTAGGGGGTGATGCCTTGGTTTGTTTTGCGGGTTTCTCCTGTTTTGATTTGCCTGCAGCGGGTTTCCGTGCCGGGGGAGATTCAGTTTTTCCCGTCGTCTCCAGCGCTTCAAGGAAAGCCATTTCCAGCGGCAGGGTCGGCTGCCAGGATCCTCCTCTATCATTAACCGCCGCATTAAAGATGCGGATTAGATCCAGCAGGTCTTTGATATCTATCTCCCTGCTGTGCTTCTCAATCACAGAAAACACATCTGAAGGAACATCAATCCGATCTGGATTTTCCATTAGCATCAGCAGCACATTCCGGAAATAGGCGATCACCTGTCGGGTAAACTGGGCAGGATCATTGCCGCGTTCAGCTGAGTCATGCAGGGTATTTAATCCTCCTGCTGGGTCGGCCTTCAAAATAGCATCCACAAAATTTAAGACGGCTTGATCTGGCGAAGTGCCAAGCACTTGATGAGCCAGATCTGTGGTGATTTTTTGCTCTGCCGAGGATAATTGGTCCAGAATTGAAATGGCATCCCGTAAGCTTCCGGTAGCCTGCCGGGCGATTAAACCCAGTACGTCCTTTTCTACATTAATTGCCTCAGAGGCAGCCATTGTTTCTAACTGTTTCACAATTTCAGGAACAGATATCCGCCGGAAATCATGCCGCTGACATCTGGATATAACAGTAATGGGTATCTTATGGACTTCTGTGGTTGCCAGAATAAACATCGCATGAGATGGCGGTTCCTCGAGAGTTTTCAGCAGGGCATTAAAGGCGGGTTTCGACAACATGTGGACTTCATCGATGATATAAACTTTGTATCTTCCTTGATTAGGCGAGAAGTTAATTTTCTCCCGTAAATCCCTGACATCGTCCACGCTGGTATTTGACGCGGCGTCGATCTCGATCAAATCCAGGAACCCCCCTTGATTCACGGATTGGCAGTGAGCACATTCATTGCAGGGACGTACAGTCAGATCTTCCGCCAGACAATTAACGGCCTTGGCCAATATGCGGGCAGTACTGGTTTTTCCGGTTCCCCTGGGACCGGAAAATAGCTGCGCATGAGAGACCCGGTCCTGACGGATTGCATTTTTTAAGGTTGTGATGATATGATCCTGACCAATTACCTCAGACCAATCTCCCGGCCGCCATTTTAAATAGAGAACTTGAGTCATAGATTATTTACCTGTGGAATCAAAGATTTAAGAGGGTTGTTTTGACGCTTTCTTTAGTGTATCAGATGCCAGTCACATGGTCAATCAATGGGATAAATAGCTCCTTGAATCTAACAAGCAAATGATGGAGATTTGGCATTAAACTTGCACATAAGAATGGTACAGGGAGAGGATTTATTCTTTCTTGACGCTCATTCTGTAGTGTGCTAGTATCAAATCAGCCATTATTGATTTGATTCCTTGCATAAAAGATCAAATAAAATGGGGAATGAGCCCCCACAAGGAGAGACATCTCAATGAAAAAATCACGCATGCTAATCTTTATCGTCATCATCTCATCGCTCTTGTTCTCAGCATGTACTATGTCTGCATCCACGCCGCCACCCATTACACCGACAACGAACTTGAGTGAAATTGCCCGTCAGGCAACAGAGACGGCAATTGCCAAAACCCCAAAATCCGGAGAGACTCTGGTCCCTGAAGGGACTCAGCAGGGCGATGTAGATAATACAACCGCTGTCGCTGAGGTGGAACAGGCGACCAGCACACCGGAACCAGCAGCTGCCCAGGAAACGAGCGCACCGGATCCAGTCTCATATGCTGTTCCTGACACCTATACATTGCACGAAGGCGAGTTTCCTTGGTGTTTGGCCCGTCGCTTTAATATCCTCCCCGAGGATATTATGACTTACAACGGGTATGAAAGCGGTGATATCCTTTACCCTGGAGAAATCGTTCAAATACCTCCCAACAGCCGGGCTTATCTTGGAGAACGCGCGCTCCAATATCACCCCACAACCCATACCGTAATATACGGAGATACCCTGTATTCAATTTCTTGTCTGTTCGGCGATGTAGATCCGCGGGCGATAGCCTCGGCAAACGATCTGGACATTGATCAGGCCTTAACCTCCGGTTCAGTTATTCAAATACCTTAACCGGAATTCTAACCCAAATGACATAAAAAGCGGCCGTGAAATTCACGGCCGCTTTTTTTAAAATCGACGGAATCCGGTTAAAAGAACCTGGTCACATTGCTGTTTCTTCCTGCAGTAGATATACGATATAATCTTGATACACAATTAAATTACCAAGGATAAACTCATGAAAAGAGCGGTCAGCGTCAGCCTTGGATCACCCAAACGAGACAAAAGTGTGGTCGTGAACCTGTTAGGCGAAGAGGTTTTAATCGAACGCATTGGAACTGATGGTGATCAACAAAAAGCCTATCAAATGTTCTGTGATTTGGATGGGAAAATTGACGCGTTTGGTGTAGGCGGGATTGACCTGGATGTTCACACTCTATGGAAGGATTATCCACTTCACGCGGCCCATAAATTGGTTAAGGATGTGAAAGAAACACCGATCGTAGACGGGGGCGGACTCAAAGCCACCCTGGAAGCAAGAGTAATGCAGGAGGTTGAAAAGCAGCTTGGGGATATTATCCATCCCAAAACGGTTTTTCTGGTTGCTGGAATAACTCGGTCCGGGATGACTCTCTCATTCCTGGAAGCAGGATATAAATGTACGTTTGGCGACCTGATGTTTGGATTAGGCATCCCATTGGCCATCTACCGCTTACTAACAGTCAGGATCACCGCAGCAATTCTCATGCCCATTGTTGGCAGACTTCCAATTGAGATGTTATATCCTACAGGAGAAAAACAGCTGGAAGTTGTTCCCAAATACATCAAGCATTACCAGAATAATAAAGTCATCGCTGGGGATTGGCTTTATATTAAACAGCATAGTCCTGATACCTTAACCGGGAAGGTTATCGTTACCAACACAACTACACCAGATGATGTCGAATTTCTCAAGAGCCGTGGCGTTAAATACCTTGTCACTACCACTCCGGTCATCGAAGGAAGATCCTTTGGAACCAACATGCTGGAAGCTGCTCTGGTAGCTGCCGCCGGTAAAAAACGGGTGCTGAGTAACGAAGAGTTAATCCAGATCATTGACGATTTGAACATCACCGCTCAAATTCAGGAACTATCCTGATGGATGCCATCCTGCTTGCGGGCGGCGTTCCAGCTCCCGATTCTCCCCTCTACCCTTATACTGAGGGAAAAAACAAAGCAACCTTGGAAATCGGAGGAAAACCAATGCTCCAGTGGGTGATTGAAGCCCTGGAAGGTT
>JAUWEC010000136.1 GCA_030608465.1 Chloroflexota bacterium | reverse complement strand
CCCTCTGTGCTCGTGGAACCTGGTGGATGTAAGGTTCCTCTTTTATTACCAAACCGGCTTTTTTCATATCCTCCCAGAGATTCTCGCGGGCAATAAATCGATCCTGTCCCTGGTAAGGGCCACCCACCTCGGTTACTTTAGCTTTTTTATCCAGCATGGATAGCAATTCCAGGTTATGCCGGAGACCGATTTGATAATCATTCGGATCATGCCCGGGAGTGATCTTTAAGGCGCCGGTGCCGAATTCTGTACTCACGTATTCATCCCCGATTACAGGGATTTCACGGCCAAGAATTGGTACTAACACAGTTTTGCCGATGAATTCTTGGTATCTTTCATCCTCCGGATGAACAGCAACCGCGGTATCACCGAGGATGGTTTCCGGTCGGGTAGTGGCAACCGGGATATATAAATCGGGATCCTCAGCGAGCTGATATTTAAAATAGTAGAGTTTTCCCTGTTCCTCATTATGTTCCACTTCTAGATCGGACACAGCAGTTTGCAGCGTCGGCGACCAGTTGATCAGACGGGGACCGCGGTAAATAAGCCCTTTCTCATAAAGATGAATAAAAGCCTCACGGACTGCTTTAGAAAGTCCCTCATCCAATGTAAATCGCTCCCGATCCCAGTCACAGGATGC
This sequence comes from Chloroflexota bacterium, assembly GCA_030608465.1. Classification (GTDB taxonomy): domain Bacteria; phylum Chloroflexota; class Anaerolineae; order Anaerolineales; family UBA11858; genus B10-G9. The sequence goes on along the minus strand of JAUWEC010000136.1, from coordinate 7,297 downwards.
GCCAAGGCGGCGGATCTGCTCTACGATTATTCCACTGTGTTCATTCTTCCATTTCCAGGTTTCCTCGAGGAACCTTTCCCGACCGATTTCTTCCCGGCTGGTGCCCTCTTCTTTTAATTTCATCTCTACCTGGAGCTGGGTGGCGATCCCGGCATGATCAGTTCCTGGAACCCAGAGCGTTGGAATTCCTTTCATGCGCTGATGCCGGACCATCAAATCTTCCAGAGTAACAAAAAGTACATGTCCCAGATGCAGCTTTCCTGTCACGTTGGGCGGAGGGATGCTGATTACATACGGATTTTGTTTGGGATCATGCCCCGGCAGATTGGGGTCATTGATGGGTTTGAAGTATCCCTTCTCTTCCCAAAATTTATATAATCGCGCTTCGGCAGCTTTAAAATCATAAGTTTTTTGCAGCATAGACTTCTCCATTCAGGTTAAGGTAATCAATTTCTATTAATCCGATTATGGTATACCTATTGGTGTAATTTGTTGATACGTGAGTCCGCCATTTAGGGTATGAACCAGGGCAATATCACCATCACGGTGGGCAACAGCCCAACCTTCTCTGGCATTGATAAAACTGAATTCTCCTTGCCAGGTGACAGTTTTAATCCTGGTCCAATCCGCACCGCCGTTATTGGTTCGATAGTGATCTTTTCCAAGAGCAAATCCGGTCAGGAAATCAATAAATATTAGCTCGTCAACCGGAGAAGGCAGGGCAGCGGCTTGCCAGCTTTCACCCCAGTCGCTAGTTGCATATATGTACGTATCTGGATTTTCTAGGTCAAATCCGCTATCTTCAATATAATGATTACATTTTGCCAGAACAAGGCCGGTTTGGATTGATGTAAAGGTGGGGTGACTTGTCAGACAGCCAAGGAGTTCTTCATTCAAATCAGTTCCGCCAGGATGGGGTAGATAGATAGTTTCCCAGGTTTTACCGCCATCCCGAGTCTGTTCAATCATTGGTCCGAGTCCGCCACCCAGTCCATCTTTGGTAACCCAGCCGTCATTTTCATTGGCAAAAGACATGTCGGTATTTAGATATACTTCAATCATGCTGTTGCCCGGGCGGTTTATCAACTTCCAGGTTGCTCCTCCATCCCGGGTAGAAAACAGGTAAGAAAAATCATGCATGTGAGAGAGCTCGGTTTGGACCAGCAGCCAACCCCATACTGGATTGATGAAGGAAAAGCCGCCTGGAGATATGTAGAATTGGCCTAGGGGGAAGGGAAGAGGATCACTGGGAATCCAGGTCAGCCCACTGTCTTCTGTTTTCCAAACAAGATAGTTTGAATCATCCAGGTCATCTTTTGTGTTATCGATTAAAACCCAGGCAGTGTTCTCATCGTAGAAATGGGCAATAATATTGTCAATATTCCGCTGGAATTCGGATGGAATCAGAATTGGCGGTGTTCGATCCTGCCAGCTGTGACCCCCATCATGAGAAAAAAGAAGGTAGTGGAATTTATCATCCTGACTGCCGATAGCCCATCCTTTTTCTGTAGTAGCCATGTTGATTCGGTGAATAATAATATTCTTGCCCCTTATCAACTCGGGTAGAGTCTGATAGGTAAGGTGTGATTGTGTGGGATGCGCCTCCGGAGATGGAGATAAAGTGGGCGGTAAAAAATCAGGCGTGGGAGATAGTATCTCACCAGTGTCCACTCTGGGAGTTTCTGTCAGCGAAGGGGAATAGGAATCCGTAATAGTCCAGGTGGCAGTCTGCGCAGTTAGCCCCTCATTAATTAACTCAGGGGTTGGCTCTGGTGATCGACATCCCACGAGGACCATAATCATGACAATTAACAAAACAGGCCGTTTATGCATAACAGCGCCCTTAAAAAACAAAAAACCTTTTCATCCCTTGAGGACGAAAAGGTTTATACGTGACCTGGCACGGATTAACCCTCCGCGGTACCACCTCTGTTTGGATGTCAATACATAACACCCACACTCAGTTCCTGGAATCATTACCAGGATTTTGCTGTAACGGGCAATCCCGTGCCGTTCTACTCTTTGAAGATCTCAAATTTCTTCGACAAACGAACCGAGGGACATTCCACGGGACTTGCTGAGGGGGCTTTCAGCCGCTGACCTCCCATCTCTACCAGCTCGCTGCCCGTGTACTCTACCCGGTTTTAGTTATATTTTTCGATTTTCCGCATTATACCTGTATTAAGGAGCTTAGTCAACAATGTCTAAGAGATCTACAAAATTGTAGTTGAACCCTCTCTTATTGTGACCGGTTTATGCTGCTCAATTTTGCAGCAGCATTCTGCGAATTTGTTTTTTTTCTCCAATCTTAAAATTTCTTGACTTTCACCCTTGAAGTATGCTATTCTTTGGGTTATTGGTAAGTAGGTTTTACTTGATTTTTTCATTGAATATGACATTAAATAATTAAAGGAGGGCATGAAAATATATGATTCATCGAGAACGTGTGGCTGATGATGTATATACTTTCCAGAGTGATGTTTATGCCCAGGTCAATGCCGGAGCGATAATTGGTCAGGAATGGGCTGTGGTCATAGATACCCTTGCCTTTCCAGATGAGACTTTAGCGATCAGGCAGTTCATTGAAGAGGAATTGAAACGGAAAGTTCGGTATGTGATCAATACCCACTACCATGCCGATCACAGCTGGGGAAATTGTTTCTTCCCGGGAGCATATGTCTTAGGTCACGCCTTATGTCGAGAAAATTTAGAGAAAATTGGGGAAGCATCATTAACTGCTGCCTTGGCGACAGATAAGGTTTTCCAAAAGACTCAAATTGTCCTACCGCACCTGACAATCGATTCTGGCGTCCTGGAGCTGATTGTAGGGGATAAAACTTTGCGTTTTATTGAACTTCCAGGTCATAGTAATGATGGCATTGGTGTCTATATTGTTGAAGATGAGGTTTTGTTTGCCGGCGATGTCTGGATGGCGATTCCTCATATTGTAGACGGTGATTCGGAAATTATGAAGGAGTCATTAAGAAGTATTGAATCACTCATTATCGAAAATGTTGTCCAGGGACACGGAGAAGTGATCTTAAGAGGAGAGGTAAACTCCAGTATTGATGACCGCATTGCCTACCTGGATACGATTCAAAAGATTGTAGACGAAGCTTCAGAAGACGATTTTCCGGGAGAGTACCTCAAGGAAAAAACGATTGAGATCTGTGGAAAGAGCCGAATCTTATTAGGTGGTGCAGCAGAGGAAATCCACCAGCAAAATTTGAGGCATTTGTATCATAAAAAATTTGGTGATGCACCCACGGAATAAACAGTTGATAAATCTGATTCCCAGATCATAATTAAAAAAAAAGATCCTGCTGATTATTTCACAGGATCTTTTCAGATATTGGATTGGTTATTCTTGATTTTTTGTTTTTGCCCGGATTCCCACAATACGTTCGGTTCCATTAATTAATCGTTTAATATTCGGGCGTAAAGCCCAGACAATCACGACCTCAGCCAGGAGACCGAAGAATATATACTGCCAGGGAGTGCCAATTCTAATAAACCGGACTAGGAGGATCAGACTGCCAATCAGCGGTAAGCTCAATGTGGCTAAAGATGCGTATCCAATAATCATCACGACGAAATATCCGGCCGGAATGAGAATAAATATACTGGGCCACCAGAGACCGACAATACCGCCGACTGCCGGTGTGCCGCCAGCTCCTCCACCGACTGTGATCTTCCCATTTTGGTCCCTTCTGATCATGTAAATTGAGTAATTGTGACTGATCACTGTTACTAAAGCAGTCAAAACATGGAACCAGTAGGAGTCTGGAAAAATATATTTAACGATCCAGACTACACTGGCGCTTTTTAGGATATCGAGCATGGCTGTCGTTAAACCCATAGGGAAGCCTGCTGCCCGCATAGCATTTGTTCCACCAGTACGGCCGCTTTCAATTTCTCGGATATCTTTCCCTTTAAATATTTTAACCAGGATATATCCCCAGGGGATCGAACCAACACAATATGCCAGAATTAGGAATCCAATTTTCAACATATTTTGCATCTTATTATTTCTCCATATTTGAATTGAAGGTTTTCACGGATATTCTTCTTAACACAAAAAAGACAGAAGAGAAACGTTTTATAGCAGAATCGCAATCCCCCAGGAAATAATCACAATTAACAAAGGCCAGATAATTTCCTGCGGTTGGGGTTTCGAGTCAACTCCAGGCAGATGGTCACTGATTTCAATCAACGCATAAAGAGGGCCTGCCAGGGCAATACCAAAATTGATAGATTGCATAGGCCAATAATGTAATCCGGCTGCAATTTCGCCAATCAGAAGGAAAGAGACTGATCCCTGGGTTATTGCCCAGAAGCTGTTCTGGCGTAGATGAATGACCCGGAGATATACCAGCGCAGCTGACACACTTAATATGGGTACCCTATAAAAGAGCCTGACTTCGGTTGAATGAAGGGAGATGGCTAATATCAGGAATAAAGCGATTGACAAGGCGGTTATCCCGATCTCTGCCGGCAGGAAAAAAGGATTGGAAGGATCGAGCACTATATACTCAGCAATGAGGACCAGGATTAACAAAATTCCGCTGGAAAAAGCTGCAATCCACCAAAGACCGCCAAATGGAATCTGTTCTATTGCCAGCATTAACACGAGTGATGTAAGCGATGGCAGCAGCCAATTAACCGCTGTACTCTGGTAGCGGTCTTTGGCAGGATGGTCTTGCAGCATCCAAGCGGATCCGGATGCGGTCAATCCTGCAACCAGGAATGTTACTAAAGTTGAAAAATTGAAACTAATTGGGAAGTAGATACCCAGGAAAGTGATTTCGTATTGCAGAGTTGGAATCGAGACAAAATGAGTTAATGTATATGCCAATAATATTGTTGATACCAATATGCTTAAGGTATTAAGATCAGGGAGCTGGTCCCGGTTATTTGACATGATCCAATTCTACCTTGAAGTGGACGAAAACATAGGTGTACTTAAAATGTTCTCTGAACTATCGCCTGACCTTGTGTTAAACTTGGAATAGGAATGAGATCATTCTTGAATGATTTCTGGAAGGGGAATATGGGTAACAGGAAACAGATTATCGGGAAGTGGGGTGAAGATTTAGCTGCTGCCTACCTGGAAGAAAAGGGATATTTGATTCTAGATCGGAATGTTTATACTTCCTTCGGAGAAATTGATATTATCACCCTCAAGGAATATGACAATGAAAAGTATATGGTTTTTGTAGAGGTAAAGACTCGCACAACCCTGCAATTTGGAAATCCGGAAGATGCAGTCACACGTCAGAAACAAGAACATCTTTTAGCGGCGATAGCAACCTATTTACAGGACAATCCAGACCTGGAATATCCCTGGAGAGTAGATGTGATTGCCATTCAAAAACTGTCAGCGGGGAAACCCCCTGATATTCAACATTTTGAAAGTGTTTTTTCATAAACATGGATCAGGAAAAAAAACCGCTCATCGTAATCGTAGGTCCTACTGCTGTGGGGAAAACTAATATATCTCTCCAGGTAGCGGAGCGATTAAAAGGAGAAATCGTCTCAGCGGATTCTCGGCTGTTTTATCAGGGGATGGATATAGGTACTGCCAAGCCTACCTGGGAAGAACAGAAACTTGTACCTCATCATCTTATTAATGTGGCTTCTCCAGATCAGGATTGGAGTTTAGCGGTTTACTTGCCCAGAGCGATTGCGGTCATAGAGGAGATCCAGCAGAGGGGGAATTTACCTTTCCTGGTGGGAGGAACAGGGCAGTACATTCAAGCAATTGTTCAGGGATGGGATCTGCCTTCAATTAAACCGGACCCGGGGTTGCGGGAAGCGCTCCGGCAGTGGGCAGAGCAGATAGGTGTGGATGGAATCCGGACAAGATTGGAAGAATTGGATCCGGAAGCTGCGGCAGGGATAGATGGACCAAATCTCCGCAGAATGATTCGGGCACTGGAAGTAATCCTGTCTTCTGGCAAAAGATTTTCAACCCAAAAGAAGGCACATGGTTCTTCGTTTCAGGTTTTACAAATCGGTCTTATCCGACCCAGAGAAGAATTGTATCAGCGGATAGATCTAAGAATTGATCAAATGCTGGCAAAGGGATTGGTGGGAGAGGTTCAAGAATTGTTGGATACCGGGTACTCATCGGACCTTTCAGCGATGTCTGCTATTGGTTACAAACAGATCATAAAACACTTGAGCGGTGAGATATCTTTAGAGGAAGCAGTGGGGCTGATCAGGAGTAAATCTCGCAAATATGTCCGGCAGCAGGCAAACTGGTTTCAGGAAAATGATCCGGATATCCATTGGTTTTCGACGGCAGCAGATCCAACCGATAAAATAATAGATGAAATTCAACATTTCTTGTCCTTTATTTGTTATACTGAAAGTTAGCCAAAACTAAATCTTGTCACAGGAGGAACACAATGGACCACCGACCCTGGCATGATTGTTACGATGAGGGTATTCCAAGCAGCCTAACGTACCCGGCAGTCCCTTTATTTCATTTCCTGGAAGATTCAGCAAAAAAATATCCTGATAAACCTTGTACTATCTTTAAGGGTGCTGAAATCTCCTATAAAGAGATGAGTAAAATTACCGATCAATTAGCTGCTGCGCTGGTTGATCTGGGGGTTAAAAAGGGAGACCGGGTCGGAATCCTGATCCCAAATACACCCCAGTTTGTGATGGCATATTTCGCTGTATTAAAAGCCGGCGGTGTAGTCGTCGCCACAAATCCCCAATACACTGAAAGAGAAATAAAACACCAGGCAAATGATTCCGGAATGAAGCTCATGATATTAATGAGCAACTATTATGAACTTGTGAAACGAGTTCAACCTGATACAGCCATTTCTCAAATAATTGTCACTAATTTTAAAGAAACGCTGCCTCCTCTCCTGGGATTATTATTTACCCTTCTAAAAGAGAAGAAGTTAGGATTCAAAGTAACTCTGAGAGATAACGATATCTGGCTGCCGGATTTGCAGGACCGATATTCCGATCATGACCGACCGCAGATTGATGTTGGACCGGATGATACTGCGATATTCCAGTACAGCGGTGGTACAACCGGGATTCCGAAGGCAGCCATTGGACTTCACCGCAACCTTGTGGCCAATACGGTACAGTTGCTTTCTTGGTTAACCAGCGCCAATATGGGAGAAGAGGTGGTTATGATGGCCATCCCGCTCTACCACGTGTACGGTATGGTTTGCGGGATGAACTATGGATTAGCTGCTGGAGCCTCCCTGGTAATGGTCCCCAACCCTAGAGATTTGAAAGACCTGCTGGGAAACATGCATAAATATAA
>JAUWEC010000096.1 GCA_030608465.1 Chloroflexota bacterium | reverse complement strand
GGTGATTACTCCAAAGAAAATCGCTCCTGCAATGATTAATCCAGCGACAATAAATGCGCCGAGATAAACGATCAGTACAGATACCATACCCCATCCCAAAGAGGGCATTGATTCTCGTTCCGCTTTTTCGCTGACTCTGTTCAATAGCGCAGGCAGTTGCCAGATAATCAATGCACCGAGCAGCATCAAGGTGATAAAGACACGGATCTGTTTTACCACCCAGGAGAAAACTAAAGCCGTTGAGCCGACTCTGCCAACTTCGCCGGGATCTGCCTGAGGATCCATGTCAGGAACATATTCGAACGTGATCCCTCCTGCAGGGGAGATCTCAATTGCAGCAGACTGATCTACGGAACTTTTATATTCTAAAGATCCTCCAATTTCTGCATCCTTTGAGATACGGATTCCAGAGGGCACTATGGTTTCTACGCCGGGAGTATTGGAGAAAAAATTAATTTGCTGTTCTTCACCTATCCCGGCAACTTCAGCGAAAACATCATTACCTATAAAACCATCAATCTCCAGGGCGCCGACTCCTGCTCTGACGTCCCGACCAACATAACCGGAAAGAAGAGCCTGATAGGCGCCAACCAGGAGATCCTTTCCCACAATGGATCCGGGTTCGGCAGATAGGTTAAATCCCCCGTAATAAAGATTCCGACCGATCTCAGTCTCAGATCCAAGGGTGAATGTTGTGGTTACAGCATAGACACTGCCATCAATTTTGCCGTTTACGAGGACGGATTGAGCGCTGGTCACCAGACTGCCGTGGACTCTGCCATTTACTTTTACCACGGAGCCGAAAGCAAACACATCACCATTAACTGTACCGTTGATTTCTACAGTTTCTCCACCGATGAACAAGTCATCATCAATGACCTCGTTCGCCCCAACTATGCCATCCTCATCAAATTCAACTGCTTTTGCAGTTGCCGTGACCCCAAAACCCAGTGTGAAAACCAGAAAAAGAGGGATCAAGATGATAAATACCTTTCGTTTTGCAGACATAACAACTCCTTAAAATTTATTATTTATAATATTCTAGGTAGATATTTCAATCAGTAGTGTATACGGGAATAACTTGGATTAGTTGCATTCCATCCGGTCGAATGGCGCGAGTTTAATCAAATACAGCCCTTCTACAGGCAAGGGCTGGAAAGTATTGGAAATTCTGCTGATCCAGCGGATTTAGTGGGAATCGGTGTTGATATATTTTTCCCAATAACGTTTGATGCCATCAGCTGACATGCTGGAAGGATTTGCGTTCTCGAAAGAATCCAGGGTGATTTCATTGACTCCCAGGGCTATTGATCGATCACGCGCCCACTGCACAAATACCTCCCGAAGCTCATTTGCCGGTAGATCCAGCGGGATCGTTTTATTCATCCATTCTTCAGCTGCATCCAGTTCCTGTAATATTGCGTCTAGGTGCCAATCGACGTCATCATAAAAACCAAAGTGAGTCAGGGCGATTTTTGATATCCTTTCATTCTTTAATCGCTCAATGGATTTTCTCCACTTCAAAGTGTGAAATTCCGGCGGTGGCATGGGAACACGCAAATGACGGGGACCCAGCTCATTGATCCGGACACCACCAATATCCCCGCTGAAGCATATATCATCCAGTAAATATGCCATATGGTGATTCGCATGACCGGGAGTATCCAGGGCCCGAAAATTGTAAGAACCGATGGAAATTTCATCTCCATCAGTGAGAGAAGTCAGTTGACCCTTGGGAACCGGCAAAAAATCACCCCAGAGTATATTCATTTGGTCTTGATAGATCCGTGTTGCACTGGCAATTAGCCGTGAAGGATCAAGCAGGTGAGGTGTGCCCCGTTCGTGGACAAAAATATGGGCGCCGTGCCCAGACAGCCACCCTGCTGCCCCAGCATGATCAAGGTGGATATGGGTGAGCAGAACATGGGTGATTTCCTGCAGATCATACCCAAGAGTATTCAGATTCTTTTGCAGCTGCATTTGGGTTGACCCCGGACCACTTTCAATCAGAATAATGCCATCCTGGTAGGGGATTAGATAGCTGGCTATGGCGTTTTTGCAGTTTTGAAAGTTAAGATCCAGGGTAATGATTTCAGGTGAGAAGGTCATGGTTATTTTCCAATCGTGATTGTTTGGTTTTTTATTCTAACATTATTGAGGGCATTTCCCGAGTGGATTTTTATTCAATTGGAACGCAAAATATAAGTATAGTAGGTCCACGCTTGCTAAAGGTATATGCAGGAGGAAATATTTAATCCTTATGATTTAAATTATACCGGTACTAATGATAGCAATGGTGCTACCTTAACAAAAACTTAGCCCCTGAAAAGTTTAAGGTTGATATTGATTTTAGTGGGTTGCTAGATCAGTGTTGGTATGCTAGAATACGACCACTCAACCAGATATAAGGCTTAAAGGATACGATACCCGCACAGGTGGGGGTTATTTAAGAAACAAGTTTTATATTCCTGTTTGAGTATTTTATATATTTTATTCATAGTTGGGAGACCTCAATGGTGGAAAACGTCGATCCTCAAGTGCAAATTCAAGGTGTTAAAAAAACTCCTTCCCTCCCAGCTGGTGTTCCAGCGGTGGATTTGTCGGAAAATGCGCTTGAGGTATTCAAACGACGTTACATCAGAAAAGGGGAAGATGGCGAGCCAACGGAATCCAAAGAGGAGACATTCTGGCGGGTTGCCTATAACATTGCTGTGGTTGAGGAAAAGTGGGGAGGTAATGTAGCAGATACCGCGGAACGCTTTTACCGATTGTTGGCCGAAAAACGATTTCTTCCAAATTCCCCGACATTTACTGGAGCAGGCACCCCTTTAGGGCAGCTGGCCGCATGTTTTGTTCTCCCAATCAGCGACGATATGGGGAAATGGAGTGATGGAATATTTCAGACTTTACGAGATGCGGCATTGATTCAACAAACAGGGGGAGGTAATGGTTTTTCTTTTTCCCGCCTTCGCCCAACCAAATCCCTGATTAAAGCTTCTTCTGGCCATGCGACTGGACCAGTTGGTTTCCTGAAGGTTTATGACAAGGCATTTGGGGAAATTGCTCAGGGAGGAACCCGCCGGGGAGCAAATATGGCAGTTCTCCGGGTAGACCATCCAGATATTGCGAACTTTATCACCTGTAAAACCGATGAAACCGCGATTACCAACTTTAACATCTCTGTTGGTATCACAGATGCTTTTATGGAAGCAGTACTGAATGATGATTGGTGGGAACTTCGTTTTCCGGATGTTAAGAATTCTGCCTACAGGGAATTCAACGGAACCCTCGATCAAGCTGAGGCTGCAGGCATTCCGATTATTGTTTATAACAAAATCCGTGCCCGGGACCTGTTTGATAAAATTGTTTATCAATCTCACCATAATGGCGAGCCAGGTCTGCTGTTTCTTGATCACGCGAATCGCGAGAATCCTATTCCTCATCTTTATGAATTGGAAGCCACCAATCCCTGCGGGGAGCAATTTCTTGGTCCATATGAAAATTGTTGTTTAGGATCAATTAATCTTAGTCAACATTATTTAGTTGATGGCGCACCGGATTGGGAAACCCTACAAAAAAGCATTCAGACAGCAACCAGGTTTTTGGACAACGTTGTAGAAGCGAATGACTATGTGCCTTCGGTACCACAATTAAAAGAAGCAGCTTCCAAGGCAAGGCGAATCGGCTTGGGTATTATGGGGTTAGCGGATTCAATGTACCGCGCAGGTGTCCGATATGGTTCTGAAGAGGGGCAGGAATTTGCGGCCCAGGTTATGGAATTTGTCCGTTATCATGCAATGCTTTCCAGTATTAAACTGGCAGAAGAAAGAAGTCCCTTCCCGGCGATTAAGGGCAGCCTTTATGACCCTGACAAACTCACCTGGAAAATTCCGGAATCTGTTGGAGCGGACAAAAACAAATGGAACCGTCCAGAACTGGACTGGCAGCTCATCAATGACGGAATTAAAAAACATGGGATCCGGAATGCCGCTCAGACTACTGTGGCCCCAACCGGGACAATCGCCACCGTTTCTGGGTGTGAGGGGTATGGCTGTGAGCCGGTTTTTGCCCTGGCTTATACTCGCCACGTTGTTGAAAGTGACGGGGAAATAGACCTGGCCTACACCAGCCCATTATTTGAACAGGCCCTGGAACAATCAGATTTATCCTCAGAACTGAAAGAAGAAATAATCAACTCAATTATTGAAGATGGAACCTGTCAGGAAATATACTCGCTTCCTGAGCAGATTCGGAATACATTTGTTGTCTCGAGTGATATCTCCGCAGAGGAGCATGTCCGGGTTCAGGCAGCACTGCAGGCGTTTGTTGACAACAGCATCTCTAAGACAATCAACTTCCCATCCTCTGCAGGTCCAGAGGATGTTGCTCAAGCATATAGATTAGCCTGGGAATTGGGTTGCAAAGGGATAACAGTATATGTCACAGGGTCCAGGGACAAAGTGGTTCTGGAAACAAAATCGTCAGCAGATGATCCTGTACTGCTTGATACTAAAAGGCAGATCCAGAAATGGCAGGGTACCAAGAAACCACGGCCCCGGCATCTGGAGGGTTACACCTATAGCATTCAAACGCCATTAGGGAAGACTTACGTTACTATCAATGAAAATGGCGATCAGCAGCCTTTTGAAGTATTTATCAATACAGCCAAAGCTGGATCGGATACTGCTGCTGTTTCTGAAGCTATTGGACGTTCCTTATCCTACATTTTACGCATGTCCTCTCCCATTCCACCTCGGCAAAGACTGGAGGAGGTTTTTCAGCAATATGCCGGAATCGGAGGCAGGCGCCCGCTAGGGTTTGGTCCAAACCGGGTCAGATCACTGCCTGATGGTATTGCCCAGGCTTTACAGGAATACCTGGAAAATACTGGGTGGAAATTCCAGAAAGTCAGTCCTGAAGAGATTGAAGTGGATATCCGCCAACCTGGAAATTGGATGGAAGTTGGGGATTTATGCCCGGAATGCGGCCAAGCTGCCCTGGTTAATGAAGAAGGCTGCCGAAAGTGTTATTCCTGCGGATACAGTGAGTGCTGATCTCTGGGATAATTGATAGGTAACAAGAAATTTCCCTGATAATCCAATATAACTGTTAAGACAAGAGGGAGGCAGATTGTGACCACCCCGACTATTGAATTAATCAATCACCATGGTTCAGTCCGAAACTACAAACCGGATCCCGTTCCGGAGAGCTGGATTAAACAAATCGTTTCTGCTGGGCAGAGGGCTTCCACTTCGTCAAATTTACAGACATATAGCGTAGTGGTAACCACTGACCTGGATAAGAGGCAAAAACTTCAGGAAATTAGCGGGGGTCAGGAGCATATCTCCCAGGCGCCTGTATTCTTAACCTGGTGCGCGGATTTCAGTCGCTTAAAACGTGTCTGTGAAAATCAAGGATATGACCTGGAAGCCGGCTACGTGGAAAACTTTATGGTTGGAACAGTGGATGCTGCAATTGCCATGCAGAATGCTGCGTTAGCGGCAGAATCACTGGGTCTGGGATTCTGTTTTATCGGTTCGATCCGCAATGCCCCGGATGAGGTAATTGACTTGTTTCAGCTGCCAAAATTGGTTTTTCCTGTTGCGGGGATGACCCTGGGTTGGCCGATTGATTCCCCAACCATCCGTCCCCGACTGCCAATCGGCGCTGTGCTTCATTGGGAGTCCTATCAACAAGAGGATAAACATTTTCTGGAAGAGTATGACCAGGCAATGATCGATACTGGAATTTACCTGGGAAGACAAGTCGAAAAAAATGATCAGGAACCGAAACTATACGGATGGATGGAACATTCTGCCAGGCGATCTCGTAAACCTTCCCGACCGCATCTACGGGAATCGATTATCAAGTCCGGGTTTTTATTAAGATAAGTTAACTTTGATAGATACATCATCTATTGTAGAAGAAAACAGATCAAATTAAGGGAGATTTGGAATGGAGGCTGAAAACCAGAGGCCCAGTTGGGATAATTATTTCATGAATATCGCTCATGAAGTGGCCAAACGGAGCACGTGTGAAAGAGCTCAGGTTGGTGCGGTTATTGTGAAAGAGAAACGGATTCTTACCACAGGATATAACGGCAGTCCCCGGGGATTGCCGCACTGTTCTGAGGCGGGTTGTTTGATGGACAACGGACATTGTGTAAGAACCTTGCACGCAGAACAGAACGCGATTATCCAGGCAGCCTTGCATGGGGTGATCACTGCTGGAGCGACCATATATGTCACTCATCAGCCTTGCTTTTTATGCGCAAAAATGGTCATTAACGCCGGATTAATCCGGATTGTATATGATAAGGAATATCCAGATGATCGGGCCAGGAATTTTTTAGAGCAGGCTAACATTGAGTTGTCACTGTTAATCTGAGTGGGATGAGTTTTCAATCGAATCTGGAATATGTATGGTGTAAATTCTTGGAATAACTTGTCTTGATTGAATTTCGTCCAGACCAGCAAAACGTCTTTTTTGTTATCGTGGGCTATCACGGCAATTTTATTTTATGAGCCGTGACTATTTTTTCCCCATTTTCCTGCCTTAGAAGATAAAAATATCTATAAAAATAACATCGTACACCCGTGCCAATATTTTCGTAACTTGAGGTGAATTATTGGTTTTAGAATACAGGGAGTGATTTTCTATTTTATTTCTGCTGATTGAACAATCAAAACCTGTTTATCCAGGCGAAAAGCCTATATAATAGAATTATCCCACATGTTATAAACGGATGGACCGGCATGGAAAATCTGGAAAAGGAAGTAAACACCCTCGCCAATGACCTGGTAGATGAATTAAACAAATCTCTTGGATTTAGGCAAGACGGATTAATACGACCGTTCTTAAAACCACTGGTCTGGAAGCCGATGGTACGTTTTTCAGAATTAGCAACAAAGTTCGATTACAGGATTGTTAACGAAGGTTTTCAGAAGGCGTCTGTCTGGTTTATCTCTCATTTTGTCGACCGGGTTATAACAATCGGGACGGAAAATCTGCCTTCAGAAGGGCCCCTGGTTATTGCTTCCAACCATCCCGGTGCCTACGATTCACTGGTCATCGCGGCTAATCTGCCCCGAGATGATTTAAAAATAATTTCCTCGAATATACCTTTTCTGAAAAAACTTCCGGTTGCCAGCAACCATATGATCTTTTCCGCCCCGGATGTCCATATTCGAATGGGTGTTGTCCGGCAAGCAATTAGACACCTGAAAGATGGAGGAGCCTTGCTGGTCTTTGCCCGGGGTTCCATTGATCCTGATCCTGCTTTCATGCCTGGATCAGAAAAGGAACTTACCAATTGGACATCCAGTTTGGGACTCTTCTTAAGAAAAGTTCCTCAAGCCAAATTGGCAATCACTCTTGTCAGTGGAGTCTTAGCCTATGAATACATCAATCATCCTGCGACAATATTCCGCAAAGGACGGGTGAATAAACAAAGGCTGTCAGAGTTTTTCCAGGTGATGAACCAGTTGTTGGTTCCTGGAAAACTAATGGTCTCACCCAACTTGTCATTTGCTCCAACTCTTACCCTGGATGATCTGGGTAATCATAAAGACCTCAAAAAAATATCCAGGGAAATTGTCAAACGGGCTCAAGAGCATTTTAATCACCATAAATCCCAGCTTCTGACACCTTTGCAGGTTAAGATGGCTTAACTACTTCTTCATCATTAACAGTTAAAACCCCTGGTAATGAGAAACTCTCCAGGGGTTTATCTTTTGTGTATCACTATTTCATCAAGGTCACATTATATTAAATAATCAGATTAACTAATATATTTTAGATAAATTTATCTAACCCTTATTGTTTTCTTTTCATCCAGAAAATAAAGGCAGCTGCCCCATAAAAGAAATACCCGATAAAACTCAACAGGATAAATCCCCATTTTATTACGGTAAATGTCGCTGCTAGAAGAGCAATTTCTGCCCATTGAGCAGGATAGAGGTACATCACCATGGACGTGGCAGAATTTTCCAGGTAATCGAAAAGACCAGCGATAATGGGGAAAAGATTGGCAAACTGCCATACCTTTTTAGTCCTGTATAGTTGTTTTGTAAACCAGCTAATACCGGAAATGAGAAAACCTACATAAACTAAAGGAAAAACCAGGTCAAAAGTCCAACGGGTATGGATATATGCCTGTCGTCCATCTGGTCCATAATTTTCTGCCATTTGATAAATTTCAGCAGGGGTATACAGCAGGGACATGTCAGGAGATTTTGAACTCCCTGTATTTTCTAAAGAAACCCTTTTTTGAGTAGGGAGTACCAGTATGGTGAATATCAACATAATCACCAGGGATCCAATCACCATCCATCCGCTTGATTTCTGTTGAACCCAGATTGAAAGATGATGTAACATGGTTAATCCCACCGATTGGTTATTGATTACAGCTTTAACCGTTCCTCATTGGGTCTTGCAGCGGGGAGTGGTTAAAGGGCTCAGGGCAGATCTTTCAGGCTATCCAGTTGACTTTTCAACGTTGTAGCCGTATCTCTATATCCAGCAAGTTTTTCTTTTTCATTATTAACCACTTTTTCCGGAGCCTTTTGGGTGAAAGCTCCCGAGAGCAGCTCCTCCAGACGGTTAATCTGTTTTTCCGTCTCTGCTAACTCAGCCGATAACCGCTTTTCTTCTTCTTTAAGATCAACCATCCCGCTGAGGGGAAGATAGATTTCAACAGGTCCTGCGACCAGAGCAATTTGCCCCTGGGGTTTTTTATCCTGGGTTTCAAGTATGGTAATTTGTTCTTGATCCAGATTTGCCAGAGTTGACAAACTGCCAATTGCTGATCTTAGAGTTGGGGTCTGATCCCCGGCTACAAACATGGCAGGGATTAATTTTCCAGGTTTCACACCCTTTTCTGCCCGTAAGTTGCGGATGGTTTTAACAATGTCCTGAATGAGCTCAAAATCCCGCACACGAAGCGCTTCCCAGTCTTCGATAGGGCGGGGTTCTGGCCAGGGAGCGATCATTAATGCATCGGGCCATTCTCCTAAGCGGTCTTCATATGGGGAGCTTAAAACCTCATCTTTCAGATGCTGCCAGAGTTCTTCAGTGATATACGGCGTGAAAGGATGCAGCATTCGCATAGTCATATCTAACACCTTGATCAAAGTTTCGATGGTGTAATAGGCCCGATCGCCTCCCTGGGAAATCTGTTCTTTGGCAATTTCCAGATACCAATCCGCATAATCACCCCAGAAAAATTCATAAATATAACGTCCTGCTTCTCCGTACTGGTGATTGTTGAAAAGCCTGTCTACATTGCGGATCAGAACCTGCAGTTTAGCCCAGATCCAGGAATCCGCCAGAGTCCATTCCGGATCTCCTTCAGGCTGCTTGGGAGCATGTTCCAGCGTGCCAAAAACAAATCTTCCAGCATTCCATACTTTGTTGGCAAAATTTCGATTAGCCTCCACCTTCTGTAAACTGAGGTTAGTTTTGTTCCCCGGGGTTGATCCTACCAGCATCGTAAATCGGAGAGCATCAGTTCCCATCTCATCCATAATTTCTATCGGGTCAATGACCTTTCCCTTGGTTTTTCCCTTGGTTCTGCTCATTTTCTGACCTTCTTCGTCCATGACCAATCCATGCAGATAGACTATAGAGAAGGGTATTTTTCCGGTTAATTCCAGTCCCAACATAATCATCCGGGCTACCCAGAAAAAAAGAATATCAGTACCTGTTTCCATCATGGTCGTCGGGTAAAAATAATCCAAATCGGGGGTTCTTTCCGGCCAGCCGAGGGTGGAAAATGGCCATAATCCAGAGGAGAACCAGGTATCAAGTACATCTGGATCCTGATGGATTAGTTTGCTTCCGCAGTGTTCACAACTTGTGGGATCCTCACGAGCAACAGTGATTTCACTACAGTCATCGCAGTACCAGACTGGAATCCGGTGCCCCCACCATAATTGCCGGCTGATGCACCAGTCGTGGATATTCTCTATCCAGTTGTTATAGACCTTTTTAAACCGTTCCGGTATGATCTCAATTTGGCCGTCATTGACAACTTCAAGGGCTTTTTTTGCCAGCGGAGCGACATCCACAAACCACTGGGTGGAGATCATAGGTTCAATGATTTCGCCTCCCCTCTGTGCCCGTGGAACCTGGTGGATGTAGGGTTCCTCTTTAATTACCAACCCGGCTTTTTTCATATCC
>JAUWEC010000029.1 GCA_030608465.1 Chloroflexota bacterium | reverse complement strand
AAACTGACAAAAGACAGCTTGCCGAGTATCGGAAATAAGGATTTAATTAATATATCCTCCTGGGTTGGGAATGCCTCTCCCCCACCAGCTCAGGAAAAAGAATTGGAACCAGATCCAGGAAACGATTCGGATTTGGAAAAGAACATAGAATAGTTATTAATAAATTAGTGGTTGATCATTTCAATATTTCTTACCGAAAACACTTTTAGCAGAAGGTCATGGGGTTTTATCTGCAATTTTAGGGGAAAACGATCAGGGTTTTTACCCTTAACTACTCAGTTCCACAGTTATCGGTTTTCATTAAATTAACACAAATTCGTACAACGATTAACGGAAACAGCCGAAATTAATTGCTCTTGTAATAATACCTTCTACCCATCAACCAAGACGAAAGGAGTGTGGATCTATGAGACCTGTCTATGCAATATCTGGAGGGGTATCCAAGTTTGCCAAATCCCGTCCAGACAAGAGCTTTCAAGCGTTGGTCAAGGAAGCTTATGATTACGCCATTGATGATCTGGGATTAAGTTTTCCGGTCTTCACAGACAATGTGGATGGTTCTGTCGCATCCTATTTTTCCGATCACTTCAGCCGACAGCTGATGGCAGCAATTTTGGCCCAGGATTATCTGGGATTATGTCCAAAACCCAGCCATAGGGTAGAAGGAGGAGGAGCTACTGGCGGTTTGTGTTTTCAAGAAGCCTGGAAATCCATCGCCAGCGGGCATATGGATGTCGTTGTTGCTTATGGGTTTGAAACCATGAGCCATGTTGAAACCTGGAAAGGTAACGAGTTTATTGCACTCGCCTCCGACGTCTCCTTTGATTACCCAGTGGGAGGATTTTATTCCGGTTATTATGCCATGATGGTCACCCGCCACATGAAGGAATTTGGCACTACCGTAGAGCAAATGGCTCATGTCAGTGTAAAAAACCACCTGAATGCCTTCCACAATCCCTATGCTCAAAAGAGGAACCGCTATACCATTCAAGATGTACGCGATGCCACAATGGTCGCTTGGCCGTTGACCAGGTTGGATATTTGTGTCATGTCTGATGGAGCAGCAGCAACGGTTCTGGCTTCAGAAGAAGGAATAAAGAAGCTGGAAAAAGCGGGAGCCAAGATCCCCCTCCCCCTGGTAAAAGTAACCGGGATTGGAAGGGGAACTGATGCCATGCGGATGTCAGACCGTCCGCATGTTGACTTTGACGATTTTATTCAGAACTATGCAACCCAGCAGGAAAAAGATTCTCAGGAAACGATGAAGTATTATCAGGATCTCTGGAATCACGGCACCCGTTATCCAGGAGTCCATTCCTTCAGAGCAGGGCGGACAGCAGGGAATATGGCTTACAAACATGCTGCTATCCACGACCCACTGACTGAACTAGATTTTATTGAGCTCCATGACGCATATACTTCCAGTGAAATCCAGACTTACGAGGATCTTGGATTGTGCCGCTATGGTGAGGGAGGTCCATTTGCCGCTTCGGGGAAAGCATTCCTTCCCAACATTGAGTATGGGTTGGATCTGGCAGATGAGCCAGTTTGTCCGGTAAATCCTTCCGGCGGGCTAATCGCCTGCGGACATCCTGTCGGCGCAACAGGATTAATGCAAGCAGTATTCGCGATCTGGCAGCTGCAGGGATCCATCCACAAACATTTTAAAGATAAAACCCTGCAGGTAAAAGATGCCCGGAAAGGTGCTATCCATTCCCATGCAGGCACGGGAACCTATGTAACAGTCAGCATTCTGGAAAAGGAATAGGGAAAAATCATGGCGAAAATACCAAAAAAACAACTTGAAACACTGGGTGGAACCATTGTTCACAATCTGCCGTTTCCCCTGGATACTTCTCCGGAAGCTCTGGTCTGGCTGAAAAAAATGGCTCCAATCCAGATTGAACAACCTTACAGTATCGTGTACCTGCACTCGTATGCCCAGGATAGTCCCTGGTTTGCAGGATTATCAAATAAAAAAATCCTCGCTAACAAAGACCCTGAAACCGGTTACACCTATGCGACACCCCGGGGTCATGATATGTATACCGGTGATGAAACAGACTGGATCGATATCACCGAAAGAAAAGCCGCTGTGCACGCTTTTACAGTCTGCCACTTTGGATCAGAAGCTTTTTTAGAAGAGACGCCTTATGTCTTAGTTTTAGTCAAATTTGAAGGAGTAAATACCTTACTTCTCAGCAGACTGATGGGAATAGACCCAGAACAGGCAACCCTGGACTGGATCGGAATGGAGTTAAAACCGCAGTTCCTCAGGAATAGTAAAATCAAACCCACAGACGTGTATTTTATACCTGCTTGAAATAAGAATTAGGAACCGTATTCCATTAGGATTGTGGTTCCTAATTCATGTGCAAACTAACCAATGTGGTCTATAATCTAGGCAATCAATTCCCAACCAATACGTTGAAGGGTTAGTTTGTGTCCAAATCGAAACGTTCTGATTTAGGAACTCCAATTGCAAGATATCACCTTCAGGAAATCCACTGGCGGGATTTATTTACGGTTTTTTTCCCCTTAATTCTGTTTGTATTGGCTCCTGTAGGTTATGGTTTATGGCGCACCTTGTATGGTTATTCAAGTTTTGGTCCAGCAGCTGCTTCCGCCTGGGGCAGAACCTGGTTTCTGATTGGCGCTTTCCTAGTTATCCCCCTGCTTTTCTACACATTAAGCAGGCTTAAAAAAGCCCACACCTGGATTGACGTTTACTCCTGGGGTCTATTTTTACATTACCCTCCCGGCCGGAAAAGATTGCTGAACTGGGAAGATATTCAAGGGATCACAAGTTATTCAGTAAACAAGTCTTTTTTACGGGTTATCAACAAAACCCGGCACTACTTGATACTTCACTCCCGAAGGTATCCCCCCCTTCAAAGTCATCCAGACCTCCACGACCGCGAAGGACTAAAAAAGACCATTAAAAAACAGGTATATCCCCGGTTGAGACCCAGACTCCTCCAAGCTTTTCAACGGGGTGAAATCATACCCTTTGGAGAAGTTACCATCTCAAAACAAAAATTATCGCTCCCAAAAAAGGAAATCCCCTGGGAATACATTGACGGTATAACAGTTCAAAAGGGAATATTTATTGTCAAACTGTCCGCCAAGAAACAAATTGAAATTCCCATACGAAAAATTCAGAATATTGAAATCCTCATTCACCTCATTAAAACGGAGATCTGATATGTCCGTTCATCTAAAGAAACGGATCATTCTCAGCCTGATATTGCTCACCTCTGTGGTTCTCAGCAGCTGCAGTGGTATATCATTGGATCGTTTTCTGCCAAATATCGGTTCGAGCGAACCATCCATCGTCATGGTTGAAGTCACTTTTTATGTCCAGGTCCCACTGAACACTCCTGAAGGAGAAGTGATTTATCTGAGTACACTGGATGAAGTAACTGGATTGGGCGTAAACGCTGAGGCTCACCCAATGGAGCCCGCATTCGGAGAAACTAATCTTGACCAAGGTTTGATATATAAAACTACCCTGACAATTCCACAGCATACCATCATTAAATATCGTTTTACCCGGCAGAACCAATACGCTGTAATTGAACATACCCAATCAGATGAACAAGTCCGGTACAGGATTGCACAGGCAGACAATCCTCTGGAAATTCGGGACGTAGTGAGTAAATGGTCTGATACCGCCTATTACTGGCCTGAACCGGGAAGAATTTCCGGAGTAATTCTTGATCTGAATAGCGGGGAACCTGTTCCCGGTATGCTTGTCACAAGTGGCGGAGTCCAAACCTTCACAACAGCTTCCGGGGCGTATATGATTCAAGGGTTACCTCCCGGAGTACACAATCTTGTAGTATATGCCCCAGACGGAAGTTATCAGGTCATCCAGCAGGGGGCAGAAGTTGCTTCCCAGGCAAATACAGAAGCGAATCTTTCGATCACTCCACGGGATTTTGTTGATGTGACTTTTCTGGTATCTGTACCGATCGGAACTCCAGAAAACAGCGTTCGCCTGGTTGGCAATTTATATCAACTGGGAAACACCTTTGGAAACCTGCCAGGTGGGATGAACACGACCCCATACAGGATGCCCAAACTCACATTTGTAGGAGATAATCAATACGGCATTATTCTTTCCCTCCCGGTGGGCGCGGAAATTCGATATAAATACACTCTCGGGGATGGATTCTGGAACGCTGAACATACTGATAATGGCAGGTTTTCTCTACGGAGGTTTATTGTTCCAGATCATCCAACACAATTGACGGATGAGGTAATCACCTGGAAGGCCGGCAACAAGGATTCAATCACTTTTGATTTGTGGACGCCGGACAATACCCCTACCGGTGAAGAGATCTTCATCCAGTTTAACCCTTATGGATGGACCACACCGCTACCTATGATCGAACTTGCCCCGAATCACTGGGTCTTTATCCTGTTCTCACCTTTTGATATTATTTCTGACCTGACTTACAGATACTGCAGAGAAGGAGAATGCGGCATAGCGGATGACAAGGCCACCATGGGAGAATCGGCAAAAGGGCGTTCGGTTAGTCCCAGCCTTGAACCACAATACATAGCGGATACGGTGGAAAACTGGGCATGGCTGGAAGCGGCTGAATCACCAGCCATAAACACCACTCAGCCTATAGTTCAACCCAGAGGAGAGCAATTCATCACCGGGATTGAATTCATGCCAGGCAATAAAGCAGCGAGTACTGTCCATTTCTCTTCAGCCATACTTGCAATCTCCAGCATGAACGCCAAATGGATTGTGTTAACTCCTACCTGGTCTTTTACTCATCAAAACCCACCTGTGATCGAACCCAATCCTAATCAGGACCCACTCTGGTTGGACCTCTCTCAAATGTCTGAGCTTGCTTACCAGCAAGACCTTCAGGTTGCACTGCATCCCCAACCTCATTTCCCGGACACTCCTGAAAGTTGGTGGGATTCTGCGCCTCTTGATTTCAGCTGGTGGAACAGCTGGTTTGATCAATACACAAACTTCGCAGTTCATTTCGCTGACTTGGCTGAAAAACAAGGGATCGATATGCTTGTTTTAGGAGGAGAATGGCTTTCCCCTGCCCTTCCGGGAGGAAAACTCGCTAATGGAAATCCCTCTGGTGTTCCCGCAGATTCTGAACTCCGTTGGCAAGAAATCCTGGCAGAGGTCGAATCCCATTTTTCCGGCACTATAGCCTGGTCGATGGCTCTTCCTCCAAGCGGGGAAATACCAGGTTATTTCCAATACATCGACCAGATCCATCTAAATTGGTCTCCCTCTCTGCAGTCAGACCAATCTTCAGCTCAAGATTACTTTACTGCACTAGCCGAACAATCACTTGAAGGCGAGATCAACGAGTTCTGGTCCGCTTGGTTAAAACCAGAAGACAAATTATTAATCCTGCGAATCGCATATCCGTCGGTCTCTGGCTGGAATTCCGATTGCGACGCTAGTGAGGAAGAAACTTGCTATGATATTTACGAATTCACCAATCCGGCGCCCTATTTACCAAACCTGGAGACCGACCTGGATGAACAAGCAAAAGCTTATACTGCCCTCCTATCTGCTATAAACAAAATAAACTGGATTTCCGGTGTCATCTCTTGGGGGTATTATGCCCCGGTTGTTCTGCATGACAAATCAATATCTATCCACGGAAAACCAGCTGAAGAGATCTTACAGCATTGGTTTTCTGAGTTCCTGGAATAATAATATCCTTTCCAAACAAATCTTTTTCAACCGCTTGTTTTACCTTGTACAGGCGGTTTTTTTTTATCCGATAATCAGTAAGTATCAGGGAAAGCTGTTTCTCTCGGATAAATGCTTCCTGTTAAGGAAATATTAATAAAATATTTGAAAGGTAAAAAACTCCTTGCAAGGCTGGACACTATGCTATAATGAAATTCCAAGCAAAAACAAAACCCATCCATTGAAGGTTGTGGATGGGTTTTAATAGTCTGTTATAACAAATATGTACTACAGTAGAAAGCATGAGCAATAAGAATATAAAAGAAACAACTATTGAATATGAAAATCCACTTGCCCACCTGCTCCAGATCGGCAGCGATAAGGGTTATGTAACACTGGATGATATTTCTGAGATTTATCCAAAAGCAGAAAACAATGTGGATCAGCTGGAAGAAGCATTTTCTGCCCTTCTTACCGCAGATATTCCCTATGTAGAAAGCGAAGATGAAGCGGAAGAATTATTTCAAGATGACGGCGAGGATATGGACACCGTTGGAAATATTCTCTTCGATGAAGATGATCCATTGGAAAATATAAGTACCAGCGATACTGTTGGTCTGTACATCAAGCAAGCCGGAAAAGTTCCGCTTTTAACCCGGGAAGAAGAGCAAAATATTACCCAGGTAATTGACAAGGGGAGAATAGCTCAGAAGAGACTGGCAGAAGAAGAATTAACCTTAGATGAGCGGGAAGCATTAAGCGAAATTGTAGATGAGGGATGGGATGCATTTGAACATCTCATCCAAGCCAACTCCCGGCTGGTCATCAGTATCGCAAAAAAATACGTGGGCCGGGGGGTCTCGTTTTTAGATCTAATTCAAGAAGGCAATATCGGTATGATGCGGGCAGCCCTGAAATTTGAGCGTGCCCGGGGCTATAAATTCAGCACTTATGCAACCTGGTGGATCCGCCAGGCAATCACCAGGGCGATAGCTGACCAGGGACGTACAATACGTGTTCCAGTACATATGGGCGATAAGATCAACAAAATGATCCGAATGCAGCATCAGCTTAAACAGGATTTAAACAGGGATCCAAATCAAGATGAATTAGCAGAAGCCCTTAATGTCACACCAAATGATATCCAGGATATGATGAAACATGCTCGTCGTCCCCTCTCGCTGGAAATGCCCACCGGAAAAGAAGATGACGCGCAGCTGGGCGATTTCATCGCCGATGCAGATGTAATGCCACCGGATGAAGAAGCAACTGGAATCCTTTTACGGGAACATCTCCAGGAAGCGTTAGCAGAACTTCCTCCTCGGGAAACCAGAATCCTGGAAATGAGGTACGGCCTCGTTGACGGTAGAACCCTGACATTAAACGAGGTTGGAAAAAAGATGGGAGTAACCAGGGAGAGAATCCGCCAGATCGAAGCCCAGGCTTTGCGCAGACTGAGGAACCCCCGTATCCAGGAAAAATTGCAGGCATATCTGGATTAATTTCAACCGGACGGAAAACAAAAAAGCGGAACAGAATTCTGTTCCGCTTTTTTTTTATTTTCCAAGAATTCCTACCTCAGGTAAAGGTCTCCCCAAGTAGTAGGATCAGCATAGAACCTTGTTGGGACATTGCTCACCACGGTTTGCTGCTCTTTTGTTCCAGCTTTGTCATTATCATTAATAGAAAGAGCAAACCCAAAATGGTCTCCTACGGATGGATTTGTTACTCCCAGCAGACTCCAGGGGATCTTCAATTCAATTTGATATCCTTCTCCAGTTTCTAGAGCGCCAATTTTGATTTTAGTCGTCTCACCCGCCTCCGTTTTGGGGAACCAGATGTACGCTTCAGGAGGGTTTGGAGAACAGGGAATTGGAGCACAGGGAGTAGATGTAGGAACGGTAAAACTCATTGAGGCAACTTTCCCGCCACTGATATAACATACTATTCCGCCTTTTCCTGGTGAGATGCCAATCTGGTAATCATCTGCAGTCATCGCCTGCAGGTAATAATCATAGCTCACATAACGGTCAAAAAGGATTTCAATACCGTCCCCGAGGTATATTTTTTCTTCTGTGGCTACCTGGACGTATTTATCATCCTTTACTCGAAAGCCCAGAAACAGATAATCCTCATCCCAGCCAGCTACTACTGTACCAGAAGAATCAAGTTTACCATCATGGTTTCCTGCACCATATACAACGTGGGTGATCACTTTCTGAATCTTTGGTTTCCAATCGTACAAACCACCATCAATATTTGGCTTCTGATCCATATAATCTGCAACAATGGAAGGACCACTCCGAACCGCTGGCCCACTATACCCAACCGTTGGCTCAACGGTATCGATGGGTTCATCAGTTGCAGTGGGAGGTTCCTCCGTTGCGCTCGGTTGGGGTGTATCGGAGGGAACCGCAGCTGTATTGGTTTTTTGTATATCTTCTTCTGATTCACTTGCAGCTGATGTCGCAAGCTCAGCTTGGGTTGGTTCAAACAATGCAGTCATTGTTTTGTCCGGAGTAGGAAAAGAGAAAGGTGTGGGAGTTGAAAACCCGGGCAAAGTGCAGGCTGTCAGACCAAAAAGTATTGATACCGCAACGATAAAATGACGGAATTTGATTTTATCCATGGTCATTTTTCCTCCTAATTGAGGTTTTTTCTTCCGTTATTCAACATACATTAGAATTATAATCTAATTTTAGGGAATATTACTGATTTTCCGGGAGCAAACAACTTTGTATACATACCAACATCCCAGACCAGCCGTATCTGTAGATATAGTATTGTTTCGGAAAAAAAATGAGGAATACCAGGTGTTGCTTATTAAACGAGCCCAGGATCCCTTTCTGGGCAGTTATGCCCTACCCGGGGGATTTGTCGAAATGAAGGAATCCCAGGAACAAGCAGCTGAAAGAGAGTTAAGGGAGGAAACCGGCCTTCAGAATATTCAACTTATCCAAATCCAAACTTTTAGTGAACCAAACAGGGATCCCCGAGGACATGTTATCTCAACTGCATTTGGTGCACTGATCGGAGAAGATGATCAAATCCAGCCTCGGGCAGGCAGTGATGCAGCTGAAGTGGGTTGGTTTTACCTCTCAGATCTCCCTGTTCTGGCTTTTGATCATGATCTGATAATCCATATCACTGTCGAAAAAATGAACCTGTATGGTGATTTTTGATGCCAGGGTGCAGTTTATTTCTCAATCTGCTCAATTAGCCCAAAACACAGATTATTTCCGTTTCAATCTCTAAGCCTATTGTGATTCAAATTGAGCTGTTCTAGTGACACATAGCCCTTGTTGACCGTCTTTTGTGCAGATTTTAATGACAGCCGTGACTTTATGACCTATGGTACTGACGCTGAAGGTAGTACCGGTTAATTCAGCTGTTTTACCAACCAGTATCTTCGCCACAGATCCATTAAACTGGCTGCTGGATTTAGTTGTTGTTTCGGATGTCACCGTGTCTTTAAAAGTAGCAGTAAATGACTCTAGGGTTAGTTCTCCGGTATTTTTTATTTTCACTATGATTTCTTTTCCACCGCAGAATGTATTTTTATAAGTGATCGTAAAATCTACCGCAGGAGTAGGTGTAGGCGGTGGAGTAAACACCGGCAGGTCTGCAGTATTTCCTTCCGGAGTGGCATATTTACCCCACAGCCAGCAGGTGATACTCCCCCCCTCCTGATCCTGGGTAAACCAGAAAGTCTCAGACAGGTTTTTTCCTACAAGATAAGCACTTTCTCCCGCCAGGTAAGTGTGGATTAAGTCATACACTTCTCCAGGTCCGAACCGGCAGTTGGTATTTCCTGATATATAAACCAGGGGACGTTCTGGAGTAGGCGTCAAAGTAACTGTTGGCGTCGGTGTGATACTGGGTGTAACAGCAGCAGATAATCCTTCCGATTCACCCTCACTTGATTCCGCACCGTTAGAATCCATCTCATCCTTTATTTCAGGAGCTCTTGCGGTCAAAGTCTTCACAATTGCTGTCTCAACCTGGTTTGTTGAATTTTGATTATCACTGAGATCCACTGAGCTCAATGATTGAATAGGCACATTGCAGGCAAGTCCGGAAATGATTAAAACACACGCAACTAACAAGATATATAAGGTCTTTTGATTCAGATAAAAGGGGGGTTGTTTCATCTATCCTCCTCCATGGTGACAAATTATGCCAAATTCATATTCAATCGGCTATTTATCAGATATCAATAAGATAAGTATATATAATTTTGTTCTGGAGGTCAAATCTAATTGAAGAAATTACTCTATTTGGCCAGTACGGAT
The DNA here is from genome assembly GCA_030608465.1 of Chloroflexota bacterium. Taxonomy (GTDB): domain Bacteria; phylum Chloroflexota; class Anaerolineae; order Anaerolineales; family UBA11858; genus B10-G9. The sequence continues at coordinate 8,978 of JAUWEC010000029.1, read as the reverse complement.
ATGGATAAAATGCTGAGGTATTCAATAAAATGTATCCCGTTTCCCCCATTAAATAAGAACACCCCACCATGCCGTGTGTGACTTAGTCTTGAACCTGCTTTCGCAGATTGGGTTCCGCATCAGAAGCTCCGCCTTGGCTCAAGCCTATCGCGTTACATCCGGAATATAGGAACCCTAAAAGTTAGTGTTGGCTCAAAACACATCTGTCACATCACGCACACAGTAGGGTGGAATACACTTTACCATACGTCTCGCTGGGTGAATAGGGGAAATGTGAATTTATTTTAATTAGCTCAATCTAATGCCAGTTTGATGTGCAATTCCTCCAATTGTTCAGGTTCTACAGCAGAAGGAGCATTCCCCATCAGGTCCCTGGCAGATTGATTCTTCGGGAAGGCAATCACCTCCCGGATATTGGGCTCATTCGCCAGCAGCATGCACAACCTGTCAATACCTGATGCAATCCCTCCATGGGGCGGTGTTCCATAAGAAAAGGCCTCCAGCATATGCCCAAACCGTTCCCGGGCAACTTCCTTATCCAAACCAATCAATGCAAATATTTTTTCCTGTAAATCTGCATTATGGATCCTGATGGAACCCCCTCCAATTTCGTAACCGTTGAGGACAAGATCATACTGTTGTCCCCGGACCTGGGAGGGATCCTCGTCTAACGCCTCAATATCTTCCATCATGGGTGAAGTAAATAAATGATGACTTGGATCCCAGCGCTCTTCATCCTTGTTATAGTTTACTAGGGGGAAGTCTATTACCCAGCAAAAACCCAGCGTATCGTTATCAACCAGTGCCAACCGATCACGAAGTTTTTCCCGTAATCTGCCCAGGCTCTCAAAAACAACCTCCGGTTTATCAGCAACAACCAGGAGCAAATCCCCAGGCTCAGTGTTCATCATTGTCAGGATCTGGTTTTTTGCTTCTTCAGTAAGGAATTTAACAAATGAAGATCGTTCCTCCCCTTCCGGTGTTAAAGCCAGATATGCCAATCCGCCTGCTCCAGATACTTTAACATATTCCGTTAATTCATCTATTTGTTTTCGGCTGTAGTCACCTAACCCTTTAGCATTAATTCCACGGACTGTTCCGCCTTTTTCAATCGTATCCGAGAACACACGAAAACCCGATTCAGGGGCAATCTCTGAGATATCTTTGAGCTCCAATCCAAAGCGGATATCCGGGTTATCTTTACCAAATCTTTCCAGAGCCTCTTTGTATGTAAACTGGGGCCAGGGGGTTTCCAGAAGTTTTTTATGTGGAGTAACTTCTTTCACCAGAGCGGTATATAATCCCTCGAGTAAATCCATCACGTCTTCTCGTTCAACAAAGGACATCTCAATATCCAACTGTGTAAACTCTGGCTGCCGGTCTCCACGTTGATCCTCATCCCGGAAACAGCGCGCGATCTGGAAGTACCGCTCAAATCCAGCAACCATAAGCATTTGCTTCAGCTGCTGCGGGGACTGGGGGAGAGCGTAAAACTCCCCCGGATGAACCCTTGATGGAACAATATAGTCCCGGGCGCCTTCAGGTGTGGTTTTAAATAATATTGGCGTTTCTATTTCCAAAAATGACTTCTCATCCAGATAGTTACGGATAAACATGTTCACACGGTGGCGCAGGATAATATTATCTCGCATCCGAGGATGGCGCAGGTCCAGATATCTGTACTTTAACCGGATCTGTTCTTCCACATCCTCTTCCTGATTGATCAGGAACGGCGGAGTTTTTGCAGGATTTAATATTTCCACCCGGGTTAGCTCCACTTCTATTGTGCCAGTCACCAGTTCCGAATTTTCCATACCCTCAGGTCGTTTCCTGACAATACCAACAGCCTGAATAACCCATTCCATCCGAACAGGAATCAACACCTGATGAACCTCGGGAGATATTTCCGGATTGGAAACCAACTGGACAATGCCAAACCGATCACGCAAGTCCAGAAAGGTTACACCTCCGAGATCCCGAAGGCGGTCAACCCAGCCAGCTAAAGATACTTCCTTCCCTATATCCTTTACTCCCAACTCCCCACAGGTATGCGTTTTATACATTAATCCTCCAATAAATTTCCAACCGAAAACGTTTTACTTTTTTTATGCCCTGCATTATAGCACGCCGTTTATCCTCTGGAAGGACACCAGAATCAAATCAGGAAAAGAACCGCAACCCCTAACATTGCGATCACGGTCCCTGCAATCGACCCCCATCCCAATCTTTCCCTGAAATAAAGATACTCGATTGGGAGAATAAATATAGGGGGAAGAGCCATCAAGGTGCTTGCAACACCTACACTGGTGTGCTGAAGAGCAAATAATGACAAGGACACACCCAGAAAAGGACCTAAAAATGCACCCCCTAATATCTTCCCCATCGCACTGGGAAAATCTGTGGCTTGCTGTATGGTCGTTCGGAACTCCTTCTGGATAATAGTAATCAGCCAAATCACGATCATAGCCGTGAACATTCGAATAAAATTTCCTGATATGGGGGAAAAAGAACCGCCCAAACCATTTTTTGCTAAAACCAGCCCCAGCGCTTGCCCGGTAGCGCCTCCCAGACCAAATAAAACACCTCGCAGATAATTTTCTTTTTGTGGACCTTGTTTGTTATTTTTTTCCAGAACTACCCACATTACGCCAATAAGCGTTAAGATAATACCCATTATCTGCCACAACGTTAAGGCTTCCCCCAGAAAGATCCAAGCTATGAAAGCTGCCAGGATAGGAGCCAGGCTCATCATTAACATGGAGATTCGGGGTCCGACCAACACAAAAGCCTGAAACAGGAAAGCATCACCCAGCACCAATCCCACAATACCGGATAGTCCTAACCAGATCCATCGATCCAATTCCACCCCTACCGGCCATGGTGTTCCCAGGAATATCCACTGAGCTGCCATCAGCAATAAACTCGCTATAACTAGTCGCAGGCGATTTACTACTACTGAGCCGACTTCTCTGCCCGCCAGAGTAAAAAGCGCCGAGTTTATTGCAAAGGTGAACGAGGTGATAATTGCCGCAATTTCTCCCAGATACAACATTCTCCTCACATTCCCGTATAATTAGAACAAGCTTTTATTGTACCGGATACTGATTAAACCTGAAATACCACTATGTTATTCAGGAATCCGATTTGCTCAATTACAAGCCACATTAATCGTAAAAGGAGAACAAACATGCAGTACAAAATCAGTGGATCGTTCATGGAATCAGTGGATATCCACCTCAAACAGGGAGAATCTGTTTACACAGAATCAGGTGGGATGGCCTGGATGAGAGGATCTTTTGATATGGATACCAGTACCAGGGGCGGCCTTGGAACCGGTATCGGTCGAGTGTTGGCAGGGGAATCCCTTTTCCTGACAACCTATATCTGTAAATCCACAGATGGTTTGATAACCTTCACACCGGAAGTACCCGGAAAAGTTATCCCCATCAAGCTGGAGGCAGGTCAAAGCATGATTTGTCAAAAAGATGCCTTCATGTGTGCTGAGCAAACAGTAAAGTTAGAGATGCATTTCCGGAAAAAGCTCGGCGCTGGTTTGTTTGGAGGAGAGGGTTTTATCCTGCAGAAGATAACAGGTCCCGGCACCGCCTTTGTAGAAATCCCTGGCGAGGTACGGGAAATAGAATTAGGCGCCGGGGAACGGATAATGGTTGATCCAGGACACATTGCTATGTTTGATCCTTCAGTTGAGTACGATATCGCCAGGGTTAAAGGATTGAAGAATGTTCTCTTCTCCGGTGAAGGATTATTCCTGGCTACACTGACAGGACCAGGGAAAATTTGGCTTCAAAGTCTTCCGCTATCCAACCTGGCTAGAAAGTTGGCTCGTTACATGCCAGCCAAAAGTTGATATACTTTCAGGAAGCTTATAAAAAATTCACTGTCAAGTATGGCAGTGAAGTTTTTTTGAATCAAGGCAAAGTTGTCTGAACAAGGAAATCAGCTTACATTATAATTCTACCTAAGAAAACCAAAATGGATAATCAAGGGAGGATGAATGGAACAGCTCAAGGAACGCATCCTGAAAGAAGGTAAACACATCGGTAATGGCATTCTCAAAGTTGACGGCTTTATCAATCATCAAGTTGATCCTGTGTTAATGAATGAAGCTGGGAAAGAGTTTGCCCGGCTATTTAAAAATGTCTCCCCAACAAAAATCCTTACCGCTGAAATTTCCGGTATTGCACCAGCCGTTTCAACGGGTCTCCACCTCAATATCCCAGTTGTGTTCGCGCGTAAACATAAACCAATTACCATGCCTGATCAAGTTTTACTCACTCTATCACCCTCTCATACCAAAGGCAGGACTGTGGAGTTGATTGTATCTCCGGAGTACCTTGGACATGGAGAACGGGTGTTGATTATCGATGATTTTCTCGCGACCGGTATGACAATATTAGGCCTAATCCGCCTGGCTGAGATAGCCGGCTCCACCATTGTTGGTGTTGGTGCATTGATAGAAAAAACATTCGAATTAGGCCGGGAACGATTTGAAAAATTAGAAATACCTATTCATTCACTCGCCCGGATTAAATCCATGGAGGATGATACGATCGTATTATATTAACGATGGCTCATGACACACTGGTTATCCTGGATTACGGATCACAATATACACAGCTGATCACGCGACTTGTGCGAGATCAATCTGTATTCTGTGAACAGCTTCCCTGGAATGCAAATCAGAGTACAGTGGAAGATCTCAATCCCAAAGGGATTATATTATCAGGAGGCCCAGCATCCATTTATTCACCAGATGCTCCAAAGCTTCCCTCCTACCTGCTGACATTAGGAATTCCTCTGTTGGGAATTTGCTATGGGATGCAGGCACTTACCCATGCTCTGGGTGGTGAAGTAATTCCAGCCTCAGATAAAGAATATGGTCAATCTGTCCTGGAAGTCAGCATGGATAATCTGCTGCTGCCCGAAGGCTCTCACATGGTGTGGATGTCCCATGGAGATCGGATAAAAAAACTTCCACCTGGTTTCGTGACTCTGGCAAAAACTGAGAACTCCCCAGTGGCTGCCATGGGAGAGCCAATCCGACAAGTTTATGGTGTTCAATTTCATCCCGAAGTAAAAAATACTCCAATTGGTGAAGAAATAATTCGAAAATTTTTATTTGATATCTGCCGGGTTAATCCCGGATGGACTCCTGAGTCAATTATCGATCAGAGTATTGATCATATCAGAAATCAAGTAGGCTCTTCCCGAGCTCTTTCAGCGGCAAGTGGAGGCGTAGACTCCAGCGTCGCAACAGCTCTCGTATTTAAAGCGATCGGCACTCAGCTGGATGCTGTTTTTGTGGATACAGGACTGCTGAGGAAAAATGAGCAGGAGCAGGTAATCCTTTCTTTTCAGGAATCGTTTGGTATGCAGCTGCATACTGTCCAGGCAGCAGATCTCTTTTTTCATGACCTGAAAGACATTACCAACCCGGAAGAAAAGCGTTCCAGAATCGGAAATCGATTCATCCGGGTTTTTGAAAATCAAGCCCGGGCTCTAAATCATCCCGAATTTTTGGTTCAAGGTACTATCTACCCGGACGTAGTTGAATCTTATTCCGCAGATAGGGCTCATACGGAAATCATCAAAACACACCACAACGTCGGGGGCTTACCGGAAAAAATGGAGTTCAAACTGGTAGAACCACTTAGATACCTATTTAAGGACGAAGTAAGAAAAATAGGTAAAGCTCTCGGGCTTCCTGATTCTTTGATCTGGCGCCAACCTTTTCCAGGTCCTGGTTTAGCAATTCGCTGCCTTGGGGAAGTCACCCAGGAGAGAGTTGAACGATTGCGGGCAGCTGATCATATCTTTATCACTGAATTGGAAAAAGCCGACCTCCTGCGGAGATCAAAAAAATCATCAACCCAGGGAACATCCCAGTGTTTTGCTGTTCTTCTTCCAGTGAAAACAGTGGGCGTCATGGGTGATCAGCGTACTTATGAGGATGTTATCGCATTGAGGGCTGTAACCACAGATGACTTTATGACAGCAGATTGGTCACGGCTGCCTTCAGAACTATTGGCGAGGATTTCAAACCGGATTGTAAATGAAGTTCCTGGGGTAAATAGAGTAGTTTATGATATAACAAGCAAACCGCCGGGAACTATAGAATGGGAATAGACAAGAATGCTGGAATAATTATGGTAAGAAATCCCTCTTCCAGTTCATCCAAACATCAGTAAACCGAATACTTGTTGAACAATCTATAGAAGGTATTCTCCTTTGGAGGGATGAGTGTAATCATTCATCATATACATTGTCAAACATATATTGAGCTGGACGATATTCCAACCCAATCTCATCTGAATGGGAGGAAACTAATGAAAGGCGCTGTGATTGGTCTTGGGAAAATGGGCGCAAAATATTGGCTGCCATATGCAATCAGTTTGGGGGCCACGTAATTAAGAAAGAATAGTTTCTTGGTGCGATTAAGGAGGATATTTTGGTTAGCAGTTTTAAAGATAAAGTTGTTTTGATCACCGGCCCTGCCGGTAATTTAGGGTCAGCTGTAGTAAAACGATTTACGGCCGAGGGATCTTCTTTAGTCCTTCTCGATCATCATGAAGATCGATTAAATAATCTTTACACCCAGCTTGAGAACTCTCCAGACCACCTATTGATTTCATCAATTGATTTGACAGATGCTTTAAAGGTTTCTTCTGCTGTATCCAAAGCAGTGGATCATTTCGGCCGCATCGATATCCTGGTTCATACTGCAGGCGGGTTCAGAATGGGAGAAAAAGTCCACAAAACAACAGACAAAACCTGGGATGTGATGATGGACTTAAATGTTCGCACATTTCTTAATATCTCAAAAGCTGTCGTCCCCTATATGCTAGAGAAGAAATCGGGAAAGATTATCAGTATCGGAGCCAGAAATGCCCTCTCCGGGAAAGCCAGGATGGGGTCTTACAGCGCATCAAAATCAGCTGTGCTCCGCTTAACAGAAAGCATGGCAGCGGAATTAAAATCCCAAGGCATTAATGTCAACTGTGTCCTGCCCGGCACCATTGACACACCGGAAAATAGAAAAGCTATGCCGGATGCTGATACCTCCAAATGGGTTTCCCCTGATTCTCTGGCAGGGATAATCCTATTTTTAACTTCCGACGATGCCAGAGATATAAATGGAGCAGCCATCCCGGTATACGGAGCATAATTCCAGATGAATAATCATCCAATTACCATAGTAATTTTCGGCGCATCCGGCGATCTTACTCAAAGAAAATTAATCCCTGCGTTATTCAATCTTTACCAAAAAGAACGGTTGCCGGAAACCCGGATAATCGGAACCTCAAGATCAAAGTTTTCTCATGATCAATTCAGACAGCACTTGCGGGAGGGAATCAATAAATTCAGTCCGGATTCTTTTCATCAGGAAAATTGGGATAACTTTTCAGAAAACATCTACTATCAACCGGGTGATCTTGCGGATGCAAGAGACTACCTCAAATTAGCAGATACCTTAAATGAACTTGAAGATAAGCCCTCAAACAGATTATATTACCTGGCAATTTCACCCGATTTTTACCATCAAACCATAAAAAATCTTGGGAAAGCCGGGCTTGCCAACCAGGAAGGATCCAAATCCGCCCCCTGGAAACACGTGATAGTCGAAAAACCATATGGAAAGGACCTTCAAACCGCCCGGGAATTGAACAAAACTATCCACCAGGTTTTTTCTGAAGACCAGGTTTACCGGATAGATCATTACCTGGGAAAAGAAACTGCCCAAAATATTTTGTTCTTCCGTTTTGCCAATACTATTTTTGAACCGGTTTGGAATAGACGATATGTTGATAACATTCAGATCACCGTTGCAGAGAGCGTAGATGTTGGACACCGAGCCGGATATTATGATAAGGCTGGCATCCTGAGAGATATGTTTCAAAATCATCTCTTCCAGCTTCTCTCCTTGGTGGCGATGGAAGCACCGGCTTCGTTTAATGCTGATGCAATCCGGAATGAACGGGTCAAACTACTGCGGTCCATTCACCCATTAAGCCGGGAAGATTCTGTTGCCGGACAATACCTGGGATACTGCGATGCTGATGGTGTTGCCCAGAATTCCCGGACCCCCACCTATGCTGCCTTAAAGCTCTACATCGATAATTGGCGGTGGAAAGGAGTTCCATTTTATCTGCGTTCTGGTAAGTCACTCAAACGAAAAGCAACAGAAATCACAATAGAATTCCAAAAACCTCCCCACTTGATGTTTGGTCTTTCTAATCCTGATGAGTTAACGCCAAACATACTTTCCATGTGTATTCAACCTGATGAAGGGATCCATTTAAAATTTCAGGCAAAAGAACCCGATTCAGAACAGAATATGCGCGCTGTGGACATGGAATTTCACTATCAGAAGTTCTTTGATGGCGTAAAACTGCCTGGCGCCTACGAGAGGCTGCTTAGTGAAGCCATCGCAGGCGATCCATCCCTGTTTACCAGAAGTGACGGAATAGAAACAGCCTGGCAGATCATCGATCCTTTGATCCAATCCTGGGAAGATCAATCCACTGATGATCTAGCTGTTTATGATCCCGGTTCCTGGGGACCAGTGGAAGCAGAAGATCTTCTTTCGAAGGACGGCCATCACTGGAGAATAAACTGCGGTCTTCACGATGACTGTATCGAACCCACACCTTTACAGGAGTAGAGTTTCAATTGGTTTGGGATTGATTACACAGCAAGATTCTTATATCCTTCTACTACGCCTCTCCCGATACTCCACCCCGCTATGATATAATGATTTCAACGGGGATGAAAGGTATCGACGGAAGAGATTGGCCCCGGATTGCGAGCCGAGAGGCGCCGTTCTCGTTAAATCAGCGCAAAACTTTAAGTGCCAACCGCACTGAATATGCTGCTCTTCCCCTCGCTGCATAAGCCTGGGTAAGACAGACGATTGCCCTCAGAAGCAATCTCGTTCACCTCTTTCAATCTCCTGCTGG
>JAUWEC010000024.1 GCA_030608465.1 Chloroflexota bacterium | reverse complement strand
GGAACAATTACCCATGCCATAAAAGGAAATGTTGACATATTAATGGCATTAGTTATGCATACGGGTGCGGCAATAGGGGCCCAGATAGGCGCAACAGCAACCCGGTTTTTCGCTGGTCCCCGGATTCGATTAGCATTTTCTGTTCTGCCTTTAATAGGGGCTGCCCTGGTAGTTATCCGACTCTTGGGCAGTGGAATGATGCATTAAGGAGGATATAAGATATTATGAAAATATTGATTTACCTGGATAGTGAAAGGTATAATCATCCGCCAGTGATGATGGGAAAAATCATTGCCCGGGCAACCAAAGCCAAGCTGGATGTGCTGGTGGTTATTCCAAAAGACGGGCACCCGGAAAATGGAGAGGCTGTAGCCGACCAGGTAAAAATCGACCTGGATGGACTATCTCCCCGTGTATCCATTAAACAGGGTAGTCCTGGTGACATAATTAAAGAAGAATTGCTGCAAAAGGATTATCAGCTGTTGATTACAAATGCCGATCGGATAAGCCGCTTTAAAAAATCGATTGATGTAGATCCGATGTTAATCAAACAGTCCATCATCTCCCTTTTACTAACCCAGAATACAAAACCAAAATTAGATAAGATCCTGTTATGTTCCGGATGTAAAGAGGATGATTTTTCGTTAATCACCCAGGGAGCGGGATTTGCCAATGACCTGGGTGCTTCGGTCACCCTGCTCCATGTTTTTCCTGGCGCTGTGCCGACCATGTACACAGGGTTGGATCAGATAGATGAAACAGTGGAAGAAATCCTGCAAACTGAGACGCCCTTCGCGCAGCATCTCAGGCATGCGGTGGAAATCCTGGAAGAAATGGAAATTGACTCTGAAGTGAAAATTCGCCGGGGAATTCCCATTGAAGAAATTATCCGGGAGACTCAACAGGAAAATTATGATTTAGTAATAATTGGATCTTCAAAGGTGCATGAGGGTCTTAAAGAAATGATTATGGGCAATCTCACGATTAAGATCATCAACAATGTAGAACTGCCCGTCCTGGTCATTGGGACCAGAGTGTTAGCCTGAAATTTACTGGAAATTGACAGGTATTTTGATGTGGTATCATAGGCAGTCGATTTTGGAAAAAAACTAATTCTTCCGCAGGGGAGAAAATAGAAATTGAGAAAATTAGGAGAAGTTTAACAATATGAATACGAATGGAATTATTAAACCCTACGGTGAAGAGCTGGTCAATCTTGTCGTCCAGGATAAAGAAAAAGAAGCCTGGCTGGATAAAGCCAATCAATATCCCTCCCACCAGCTGTCAGACCGCTCCCTGCATGATTTGGAGCTCCTTGCTGTCGGAGGATTTTCTCCCCTCAATTCCTTTATGGGTGAGGATGATTATCACCGCGTATTAACCGAAATGAGATTGGCGAATGGAGTACTATTTCCCATTCCGATTACACTGAAGATTGAGAAAGAAGAGCTTCCTGCCCGAGAAGAATGGATCACCCTGAGAGACTCCAGGAACTATATCATCGCTGTGATGCGGATCGAGGAAGTATACCGTTGGGATCCGACCAGGGAAGCCCGGTTAGTATTGGGTTCGACTGATCACCGTCACCCGCTCGTATCTGAAATGGAACAATGGGGTGATTTATGCATCTCGGGAGAATTAACGGTTATCAATTTACCAATGTATTATGATTTTACCGATATCCGAATGACCCCGGTTGAAGTGCGAGAAATCCTTAAAAAGATTGGAAATGAAGATGTTACAGCCTTCCAAACCCGCAATCCCATGCACAGGGTGCATGAAGACTTGACCAAACGGGCAATAGAAAGAGTCGGGGGAAGTTTGCTCATCCATCCTGTTGTCGGGATGACAAAACCCGGTGATGTCGATCACTATACCCGGGTTCGGGTTTACAAAACGCTGGTTGAAAATTATTACGATAAAAACACAGTGTTGAGCTTGCTGCCGCTAGCCATGCGAATGGCCGGTCCCCGTGAAGCGGTCTGGCATGCAATCATCCGCCGAAATTATGGAGCCAACCACTTCATCGTTGGTAGAGACCATGCAGGTCCAGGAAAGGACAGCAATGGTAAACCTTTCTACGGTCCTTACGAAGCTCAAGAAATGATTGAGCAATATAAGGATGAAACTGGTGTAACGCCAGTATTATTTAATGAGCTGGTTTATATTGAAAAAGATGATAAATATGTTGCCAAGGAAGAGGCGCCGGAGGATGCTAAGTCATTGTTTATTTCCGGGACCAAGGTCCGAGAGGAATATCTCAACAAAGGTAAAGAACTACCCGGCTGGTTCACCCGCAAAGAAACTGCTGATATCCTCAGGGATTCCTATCCTCCTCTCCATAAACAGGGATTATGCATCTGGTTTACGGGTTTAAGCGGGTCTGGAAAATCCACAGTCGCCAACGCTCTTACTCCGATGTTGCTTGAACGCGGTAGAGCGGCAACAACCCTGGATGGAGATGTAGTCCGCACCAATTTGTCAAAAGGACTGGGCTTCAGCAAGGAAGACCGGGATACCAATATTCTCCGTATCGGATTTGTGGCAGGAGAGATTGCCCGTCATACCGGAACAGTGATTTGTGCTGCAATCAGTCCCTACAGCAAAACGCGTAATGAGGCCAGAAAAATGGTCGGTGAGGACAAGTTCATCGAGGTATTTGTCAACACACCTCTGGAAGTTTGTGAAGAAAGAGATGTAAAGGGTCTTTATGCAAAAGCACGCAGCGGCGAGATTAAAGGATTTACCGGGATTGACGACCCTTATGAGGAACCTGTTAATCCGGAAATTAACGTCACAACGGAGAAGAAGACACCCAAGCAGTGCGCTCAGGAGATCATTGACTATCTGGAAGACAAGGGATTCTTAAAACCTGATGGTTTTAAATCCAACTCCAACTAAAAGAAAGGGAAGGGTTCCTCAACCCTTCCTGGTTCAGTTGGCGGTGGAAGAGTGGTTGCAGCTGTAGAAATAATGGAGATGACCATGAACGAGGTCCAAAAATTATTTGACCTTACAAACCGGGTTGCTATTGTCACAGGAGGGGCTGGTTTCCTGGGGCAGCAATTTTCAGAAGCTCTGTCTGAGGCTGGTGCGAACGTGGTTGTGGCTGATATCGATCAGGCTGCCGCCGTTGATTACGCGGAGGAGCTTAGTAAAAAACACAATTCCGCTCTGGGAATAAGCTTGGACGTGACTGACACTTCCTCAGTTCAGAACTTGATGGACGTGACGCTGGAAAAATTTGGACAGTTGGACATCCTGGTCAATTCAGCAGCGTTGGATCCGAAGTTTGACAGCCAGAATCAATCCCATCATGTGACTTCTTTTGAGGATTTTCCGCTCCAGGCTTGGAAGGAAGCCCTGGATGTCAACCTGACTGGCATGTTTCTGACTTGCCAATATGCTGCCAGGGAGATGAAAAAAGTTGGAAAAGGATCCCTGATTAATATTTGTTCCATATACGGGATATCTGGTCCGGACCAGCGTTTATATGAATCATTGGGTGAACCCCGGCAGTATAAACCGGTATATTACACAGTTAGTAAAGCTGGTGTGCTGGGTTTATCAAAGTATATTGCCACTTATTATGAAGGTACAGAGATACGCTGCAATGCTCTCACGCCCGGTGGTGTGGAACGCGATCACTCCCAGGCTTTTAAGGATGCTTATGCGAGTAGAACAGTAATGGGACGGATGGCGCATCCTCATGAGATGAAAGGGGCAGTGGTATTTTTGGCTTCTGAAGCTTCCAGCTATATGACAGGAACAAACCTGGTTGTTGATGGAGGATGGACTGCATGGTAGATATCTTGGCTCTGATTCCCGCCAGGGGTGGTTCAAAATCTATTCCCAGGAAAAATATCCTCTCGTTTGGTGGTTATCCCCTAATCGCCTACAGCATATCTGCCGGATTGACAGCCTCATCAATTACCCGGGTGATTGTTTCTACGGATGATCCTGAAATTGCGTCCATAGCCCACGAGTATGGTGCTGAAGTGCCATTCCTGAGACCGGAAGAATATTCCCAAGATCAAACCCCAGATTTGCCGGTTTTTCAACATGCTTTGCAATGGCTGGAAGATAATGAAGGATATTGTCCTCAAATTGTTGTTCAACTGAGGCCAACTTCTCCCTTAAGGAAAGTTAAGCACATCGATCAGGCGGTAGCCAGTTTGTTAAAACATCCTGAGGCTGATGCAGTTAGGACTGTTTGTGAACCCTTTCAGAACCCTTATAAAATGTGGCAAATTACTCCAGCCGGCGTCTTGAAACCCCTTTTAGATACTAATTTCAACGAGCCTTACAATATGCTGCGCCAAGAGTTGCCCACAGTTTTCTGGCAGACCGGTTATGTGGACGCTGCCAGAACGAATACGATTCAGACCAAGAATTCCATGACTGGAGAGATCATCTTACCATTGGTTATTGATCCAGAAGATTGGATTGATATAGATACACGTGCGGATTGGACCCGTGCAGAACAGCTCATTGAGACAGGTGAGATACCTTGGAGCAATTTGGGCTTTAAGATTGAAACTGCTCAGAAATTAAAAGGATGAATGAAAATGGCAGAAATGAAAATTGGAGACCAGTGGATTGGAGATGGGCATCCGGTATATATCATTGCCGAGATCGGCGTTAACCACAATGGGATATTGCAGCTTGCCTTGGAGCTGATTGATTCAGCAGTAGAGGCTGGGGTCGACGCGGTCAAGTTTCAAAAAAGGGATTTGAAAGAACTTTATCCGCTGAAATACCTGGCTGATTCCAATATTGGCGAAAAGAATCTTAATTACCTCCTACCTATCTTACAGCGCGTAGAACTGACTGATCAGGATTATTACAGGCTTTATGAATATTGTGAGGAAAAGGGCGTCACATTCATGTGTTCCGCGTTTGATAAGAACAGCGCTGATTTTATTGACCAGTTAGGTGTCCCTGCTTATAAAGTGGCTTCGGCCGATATGATAAACTTGCCGTTATTGGATTATCTCTCCCAAAAAGGAAAACCGCTAATTGTCTCAACCGGGATGTCCCGCATGGAAGAAGTGGAAACAACGGTTCAGTTCCTTAAAGACCGCCATGTAGAATTTGCCCTGTTGCATTGTAACAGCACATATCCAGCAGGTTTTGAGGATATTAATTTGCGTTTTATGGACCGTCTCCGCAAATTTGGCGTTCCGGTTGGGTATTCGGGACATGAAAGAGGCATTGCTGTATCGATAGTTGCTGCTGCGTTAGGTGCGGCTATCATTGAAAGGCATATCACCCTGGATCGGACCATGGATGGTCCGGACCATGCTGCTAGTTTAGAGCCCCATGGTTTCCAAAAAATGGTTCGAGATATCCGTCAAACCGCTCAGGCTATGGGTACTGGCAAGGAAAAATTTTTCTCCCGGGGTGAAATTCTTAACCGGGAAGTTCTCGCCAAGAGTTTGGTCGCGAGCCGGAAAATTGAGCCTGGGGAAAAAGTTACCCCTGAGATGATCGATGTGAAGGGACCTGGACAAGGATTATCTCCCCAGCGCTATACTGAGCTGATTGGTCATACTATTGACCGAGTTATTGATAAGGACGAGCCCTTCCAGCGCAAAGATTTGGGAGAGAAAGTGATCCTGGATGTAGACCATACCATTCCCATGGAATGGGGTTTTGTGGTCCGCTACAATGATTTCCACGAGATTCTTAAGTTCAAACCCAAACTGCTGGAATTCCATTTCACAGATAAAGACTTGGATATCCCATATTCTCAAGAGAGTTTTGATTTTCAACTAATTGTACACGCACCCGAATTTTGGACCAATCATTTGGTTGACCTCTGTACCCATGATGAAAAACTAAGAAAAGAATCGATCTCCTTGATCCAAAAAGCCATTAATGTGACTCGTGAAATAGCCCCATATTTTTCTGGAGAACCGAAAATCATTGTTCATCCAGGTGCCGCGAGTCTGGATAATCCGCTAGAGGATCGAGTAGGTCTCTATGAAAACCTGAAACGCTCGGTGGAGAGTTTGGATTATACAGGAGTCGAACTGCTCTTAGAAAATTTACCTCCCCATCCCTGGTACTTCGGAGGGCAGTGGTTGACAAACGCTTTTATGGACGCCTATGAAATTCGAGACTTCTTGATTTCAATGGGCCTCTCTATGTGTTATGACACATCGCACCATAAACTGTACTGCAATTGGGCTCAAGCCGATTTCTATGAGCAGGTGGAAGTATTACTGCCCTTTATTCACCATTTACATCTATCGGATGCCGCAGGTTTGGATGGGGAAGGGCTGCAGATCGGTGAGGGAACCATCGATTGGGTAAAATTTTTCAAAGTTGCCAGCACCTATCATGGAACCATGATCCCGGAAATATGGAGAGGTCATCAACAGGGAGGAGAAGGATTTGTTATTGCTATTAACCGTCTTTCGGAGGCCTATTTCCAGGCTGTGGGAAGTTAATGGGTTCAATGAAGCTGGTCCACTTTCCTGTGGTAAAAAAAACGAGAAATTTTATTCTACGATCGAAACTCAATTGGGCGATTTTTCAGATTTCACGTAAAATCGCCGCGCATGCCAGACCCAGGGAAAATCAGAACCCGGTTGTGTTTTTTAATGCGTCAACGCGATTAACAGGTTTGAGTCAGAATGCAGCCTTTTCTATGATCAGCTCCTGGGCATTGCAGCTGGCAGGGGTTCCTGTGTTCCATTTTGCCTGTAGAGCCGGGATGAGCCATTGCGTTCTGGGAACAACCCGGGGAAACTTAACAGATCCACCGCCCTGTAAGAAGTGTCAAGCGGATACACGCCGCTTTTCCAAAGCAGCCCCAACTTATTGGTTTGATTCTCAACAGGATCCTGATTTACTGGAACAGCTAGAAGGATTGAGGGTCTCGGATTTGAAGCGCTTTACGCATCAAGAAAAACCTCTTGGGGCACTTGTTCTGCCCAGCCTGAGGTGGGTACTGCGCAGACATAATTTAATGGATGATCCTTTGACTATCTATTTATTCAGGGAATTCATCATTTCAGCCAACTCGGTGATGGTGGGATTTCAAAATTTCCTGGAAGAAACCTGCCCAGCTGCGGTGGTTCTTTATAATGGATTGCTTTATCCTGAAGCCGCTGTCCGATTTATCGCTCAACAGCAAGGTATCAGGGTCATTACTCACGAAGTAGGTTTCCTGCCTTATTCGGCTTTCTTCACATCTGGACTCGCGCCTGCTTATCCGATTGAGATTCCACCCGGGTTTGAATTATCTCAGGCCAAAAATCAAATTTTTGATTCCTATCTCGAGAAACGATTCCATGGTGATTTCACGATGGCGGGAATCCGTTTTTGGCAGGAGATGAAAGAACTGGACCAAACCTTATTAGAACAGATCCAGGACTATGACCAGATAGTTGCTGTTTTTACGAACGTCATTTTTGATACCAGCCAGACAGCCGCAAACACAGTGTTTTCGGATATGTTTGACTGGCTGGATCAGGTATTACGAACAACTCAGAGATTTCCGAACACACTTTTTATCGTTCGGGCTCATCCGGATGAAATGAGACAGGGGAAGGAAAGCAGAGAGAGTGTTGAAGAGTGGGTGAAAAATTATCAGATCGATCAGATGGAGAATGTCCTGTTTATCGGTCCTGATGAGCCATTATCATCCTACGAGCTGATCAGAAAATCGAAATTTGTCATGGTTTACAATTCTTCTATTGGATTGGAAGCAAGTTTATTAGGGGTTCCGGTTTTATGTGGGGGAAGAGCTAGATATACTCAGTATCCAATGGTATTTTTCCCAGATTCTCGCCATAAATTTTTAGAAAAAGCAGAAGATATGATCAAAGCGGATTTAATCGAGGTGCCTCCCCAATTCTTGAGAAATGCTCGCCGATTTTTATATTATCAATTATTTAAAGTTTCTATCCCGTTCGGAAAATTTATCAATGGTTACCAAAATTCAGGTTATGTGAACCTGAAACGATTTCCCTGGAGGGAACTTTATCCAGAAGGTTCTGCAACTATCCAGACAATCATGAATGGTATACTTCATGAAAAAGAATTTGTCATGAAGGACAGGTTTGAAATATAAGGGATACGCAGAGGACACAGGTTAAGTCGCGATAAACTCCCAGTATATATTGCAGATTTATTTCCGATTAATGATTTGAAATAAAATTTCCTATGGGCAACATTTGTGGCGAGCTGGCCATTTAAAAACTATCCTTATCAGTTAATATTTTTTGGCGATCAAAGTAATTATCATGTTCTCGAAAATTAAAAATACCGCAAAACGACTTGTCTTAAAAAGCCCTATTCTCATCCATTTATTCTTGAGGAGACGGTTTAATGTTGAATTGAAGTTAATTGCAGGTAAACATAGAAACGATAACCCTCATCCAAGTATCATTCATTTTTCTCTCAATAAAGCGGCTACCCAGTATACAAAGAAAATTCTTCGTGAGACCGTGATTGAAAATGGAATGGTTCCCGTTCATATCAATGAGTATGCGTTTTATACGAAGTTTCCTTATCTAACCGGTTTAAGGGCTGACAAAAAAGTGAACTTCAGCCATATTTTCAAGCCTCACGGATATTTTTACAGTGCTTTTGGTGGTTTCGTTAAGGGAATTTCTGAATTGGAAAAATATAAAGTGATTCTCATGGTAAGAGATCCAAGAGATATCCTGGTTTCCTGGTACTACTCAATTGCCTTCAGCCATTCCATTCCACCCGTGACCAGCAACAGGCATGAAGAATATATCAGGAAGAGGAAGAATGCCCAAGAGATCAAGATTGACGATCATGTGATTTCCGAAAGCGATCGTGTATTTAATATTTTAGATCGTTATCAAACTGAACTTTTAGATCAATATCCACATGTTTATCTCACTTCATACGAGAAGATGACTTCGAACTTTGAAGGCTGGTTAAAGGGTATATTAGACGCTTGTGAGCTGGAAATTAATAGCCAAAATTTCCTAAAACTTGTTGAAGGTAATAAACAGTTACAGCCTAAAGAAGAGGATATTTATAAACACATCCGGAAAGGAAAACCCGGTGATTATTTGGACAAACTGCAGCCTGAGACTATAGAGTATCTCAATATTAAGTTTTCCCCGATATTAGACACATTTCATGATGTTTTGAATGTTACGGATAGCTGATTTGACATTCAAGCTGGATGGTGACATTATCAAAGAGAGTATATGATGAGAACTTATTATCGAGTCAAAAGACTCCTGAAAAAGGGTCGATTGCAATATAGGAGATGGTTAGCAGTTCGGCGCTGGGGAAAAGCAGCCTTGCAGCAAGCGCCTAAAGTTATTGGTATTGCCTTGCCAAAAGGGGGATCGCATTTTATTCACCAAACCCTATCCGGATTAGCGGAAATCGGGCCTTTCATTAAACCGGGTTTTCCGCCAGTTAACAGGTTTGAAGATAACAGCCCACTTTCAAAAAAAGAAATCCTAATTGAAATTGACAAAATGGCCCCAGGGGAAATCAGGTATGGTTATATCCCCTGTGTGGAGCCATTCCTCTCGTCTCTTACAAAACCAGACAGGGCGACAGTTTTTATCTATCGTGATCCCCGGGATTTAGTCGTTTCGCAAGTTTTTTATGCGACAGATATGTATCCGGATCATGGCATGCACGAATATTATCAACAGCTTAATTCGATGGAAGCGCGTTTAAATGTGGCGATTGAAGGCAGCAGTTTAAAAGGTTTTGAGCTGGCTAATGTCCGGGATAGATATTTACCTCAAATGAAATGGTTGGAAACTCCCCAGGTTCTCAGTATTCGCTTTGAAGATTTGATCTTAAATAGAGAAGCAACTCTAGAGAAAATCTTGGATTACATTGAAAGTTTTGGCGTAAAATTCTTCTGTTCCCGTCTGGAAGCGGTTGATGCCTTCAGAAAAACAATCCAACCAAAAAAATCCGGGACTTACCGGAAAGGACAACCAGGAAATTGGCGGGAACACTTTACTCCCGAGAATAAAATCCGGTTTAAGAACGTGGCGGGAGATTTACTCACAAAATTAGGTTACGAGGAAAATGATCTGAAGTGGTAAGGGGATATTACCGTGACTAATAACAAAACTAGGAAGCCCCGCTGTTCTATTGTTATCCGGGCTTTTAATGAAGAGGAACATCTCGGGAGATTATTAACCGGTATTATGCAGCAGACCATTCAGGATCGAGAGATAATCCTGGTGGATTCCGGTTCCACTGATGCAACTCTAGAAATTGCGTCTAATTTCCCGGTTAAAATTGTGCAAATCAATCCTGCGGAGTTTACCTTCGGACGTTCTCTGAACAGAGGCGTTGCGGCCGCCGCAGGAGAGTTTGTTGTTATCATCAGTGCTCACTGTTACCCGGTTTATCCGGATTGGCTGGAACAGCTTCTTAAGCCTTTTGAAGATTCGCGGGTTGCAGTATGTTATGGAAAACAACGCGGCGCTGAAACTAATCATTATTCTGAACATCAATTTTTCAGGAATTATTTTCCAGATATCAGTCAACTGAATCAGGGTCAACCTTATACCCATAATGCCAATGCGGCAATTCGAAAATCACTTTGGGAGGGGCATCCCTATGATGAACAGCTAACTGGATTGGAGGATCTGGCCTGGAGCAGTTGGGCGAAGGAACAAGGTTATTCCATAGCTTATGCAGCTGATGCGGAGATAATTCATATTCACTTGGAGACAATGAAGCAGGTCCATAACCGCTACCGACGTGAAGCAATTGCCATGAAACAAATTCTTCCCGCGAGTCAATTCTCCATCCGGAATATGATCAGTATGATTATTAGGAAGTCGGTAAAGGATATCTCACAGGCTCGCAGAGACAGAGTGCTTTTAAAAGAAATTCCGAATATCCTCAGATTCCGGGTATTTCAATACCTTGGCACTTGGCAGGGGTATCGCTATTCTGGCAAAATTGATCTCCAGCTTCATCAACAGTTTTATTACCCACCACAGTTGTTATCTGATAAATTTCCTGAAGAACGTGCTGTTGAGCCGATCAACTACCGGATTGAAGTTGATAAGGAGCACTGAAAACAAATGACGAGGATAGCAGCGCTGGTTCCCATGAGGCACCATTCCCAGCGGGTACCCGGGAAAAATTATCGTATCCTGGCCGGGAAACCTCTTTTTCACCATATCCTGACTACTTTGCTGGATGTCCCTGAGATTAATGAGGTTTGTGTGGATACAGATAGTTCCCTCATTAAATCCAGCCTTGAGGATTCATTCCCGGATGTGCGAATTCTGGACCGGCCGGAACATCTTTGCGGAGATGAAATATCCATGAACCAGATTATTGCTCATGATCTTTCAGTTGTGGAAGCAGATTATTATCTTCAAACTCATACTACAAATCCACTGTTAAAGGCTGAAACGATTTCAAATGCCATAAATACCTTCCTGGAAAATATAAAATATTATGATTCCATGTTTTCGGTAACACGTCTTCAAACCCGCTTGTATGATATTGACGGCAAGGCTGTTAATCACAACCCGGCAGAATTAATACAGACCCAGGATTTGCCCCCGCTATTTGAGGAAAACTCCTGTTTATACCTGTTTACGAAACAAAGCCTAGAAAAATGTGGACATCGGATTGGCAGTTCTCCCTACTTGTTCGAAATTGATCCGGATGAAGCCTGGGATATTGATACAAACCTGGATTTTAAAATTGTGGACTACTTGATAAATAATACTGGTGAGTGACCTATGCCAACTGTTCTTTTTTCAGCGCCTTACATGATTCCGATTCTGGACAGGTTTCGTCCTGTATTTGATAAATTTGGCATTGAGCTGATTGTCCCCCACGTGGAAGAACGCCTTGAAGAAGAGGAACTGCTCACATTTGCGGGACAATTTGACGGTGTAATCTGCGGGGATGACCCATTCTCGAGACGAGTGATAAAATCCTGTCTGCCCCGTTTGAAAGTGATTTCAAAATGGGGTACAGGGATTGATTCCATCGACCGGGCTGCCTGTGATGAATTCGGGGTTATGGTGGGAAACACCCCCAATGCTTTTACCTTAGCGGTAGCCGATTCTGTTCTTGGATATATGCTTATTTTTGCTCGAAAACATCTCTGGATGGATCAAGCCATGAAAAAAGGTGTTTGGGAAAAAATTCCTGGACGGTCTTTGAGTGAATGTATCCTCGGTGTGATTGGCGTTGGAAATATCGGCAAAGCTGTGCTGCAGAGGGCAAAACCCTTCCAGATGACCTTGTTGGGCAATGATATTCTTGAAATTGAAGCGGATTTTATTAAGGAGACCGGTGTTGAAATGGTCCCGCTGGAGGAGCTGCTTTCCAGGTCTGATTTTGTGAGTGTGAATTGTGATCTTAATCCCACCAGCCGTCACCTTATAAACGCTGATGCTTTATCAATAATGAAGTCGGATGCAATTCTGATTAACACTGCACGGGGACCTATCGTTGATGAAAGCGCTCTCGCGGAAGCCTTGGAAAAAAGAAATATTGGCGGTGCAGCACTGGATGTATATGAGACTGAACCATTACCCCAGGAGAGTCCGCTGCGCAGTTTTGGAAATGTGCTCCTGGCTCCTCATAATGCTAACTCAAGTCCTGCGGCCTGGGAGAATGTGCATTGGAATACAATCCGCAATCTACTGGATGGTTTGGGAATAGCCTATGACACCAGCGAGAGAGGTGAAATAATATGAAAAAACGGCATGTTGTGATTACGGGTGCTAGCAAAGGTATTGGCAGAGCAACATGGGATATTTTTACAAAGAACAATTGGTTTGTAATCGGTATCGGCCGTTCCCCAATGCTAGGAGATATCCCTAAATTGGGACATTTCATCCAAGCAGATGTTTCTTTTGAGAAAGATTGGCAGAAGATTAAACAAGAAACATCCAACATCACGGATCAATTGGATGCAGTAGTCAATAATGCGGCTATTCAAATCACGAAGCCTGTTGTTGACATGACAGTTGAGGAATGGGATCAGGTGATAAACGCTAACCTGCGGTCTGTATTCCTCAGCGTAAAAATGCTGCACCCGTTGTTAAAGGCTGGCAATGGGGGAGCAATTGTTAATGTCTCCTCAGTCCATGCTGTAGCGACCTCAAAGGATATTGCCGCCTACGCAGCCAGTAAAGGTGGAATGCTGGCATTAACCCGGGCATTGGCTATTGAATTGGCTGGAGATAATATTCGGGTAAACACTGTGCTGCCGGGTGCGGTGGATACCGAAATGCTGAGGGCAGGTTTAAATCGAGAGCATGCAGGCGGCGGAACGATTGATGATCGAATGGAAATACTCGCCAGTAAAACAGTCATTGGGAAAATTGGAAAACCGGAGGAAATCGCACGGGCAATTTATTTTTTAGCTGATAATGATGAATCTTCCTTTATTACCGGCCAGTCACTGGTTATTGATGGTGGAGCAACCGCCCGACTAAGCACGGAATAACGCTATGAAGGCACTCAAAAAAAACGCTAACCGTTTCTTACCCACATCTGCTCTCCACTTTTTGCGGTCGAGAAGGAATTGTTACCAGAGGGCTATCCAATGGCCTGCAGCATATCTACATCCCTGGAGGCGAGAATCCATTCAAAAGTTAAAAGGAGATCATAATCGGTATGCTGGAAAACGCTGTTTTGTGATTGGCAATGGCCCCAGTCTGCAGCAGACAGATATCTCCCTGTTAAAAGGGGAATACACTTTCGGCATGAACCGGGTGTACTTGGCTTTTCAAGAGTGGGGTTTCCAGACCAGTTTCCTGGTCTCTGTTAATGACCTGGTCATTGAACAATGTTATCAGGATTTTCAAAGGCTAGACATCCCCAAGTTTTTTTCCTGGCGAGCTCACCATCTGCTGTATCCACAGGGAACACCGGATAGAAAAACCCACTTTCTGTTTACTACCTACACCGGTCCAAAGTTTGCCAGGGACGTGTCCAGAAGGTTGTGGGAAGGTGCGACGGTGACTTATGTTTGTTTACAGCTGGCTTTTCATATGGGATTTAAGGAAGTAATATTAGTTGGTGTAGATCATAACTTTACCACCCAGGGCCGCGCCAATCAAACCGTTGTATCCCAGGGAGATGATCTTAACCATTTTAATAAAGAATATTTTGGAAAAGGTTTCCGTTGGCAGCTGCCAGATTTGGAGACCTCGGAGCGATCCTATAAATTGGCCAAAGAAGCTTTTAATAATGCCGGACGAGAGATTGTGGATGCTACAGTTGGAGGGCGGCTGACTGTTTTTCCAAAAGTGGATTTGATTTCCCTGTTCTAAATTAGAAAGCAATTTGTTAATTTTTTATTTATTATGAATAAACCAACCATGTCCACAACTATATTTGCACCCTCAAAAAAAATGGGGATGATAGTTTTCCTGGTCATTCTGATTTGCGGAATGGGTGTTCGGCTCTTTGACCTCACCGATCCACCTCTTGATTTCGCAGCCACCCGGCAGCTGCGGTCGGCTCTGATAGCCCGGGGATTATATTATCCTCAAGCTGAGAATGCGGAGGAGTGGCAGCGCGAGATGGCGGAAAAACAGGGTAAGCACAGCATGATCGAGCCCACTATTCTGGAAACTATTGTTGCTGTCACTTACAGGATTGCAGGTGGAGAATATGTCTGGATTGCACGGATTTATTCCTCCTTTTTCTGGGTTCTGGGGGGAATCGCTTTGTTTTTCTTGGTTAAGGATATGGTCTCCTCTGATGGAGCTTATATTGCGCTGACATATTATTTATTTGTGCCGTTTGGCATTGTCGCCAGCCGCAGTTTTCAGCCTGATCCCTTAATGACGGCTTTGATTGTCCTTTCTTGGTGGACATTTTATCGCTGGTATCGCACCTCAACCTGGAAATGGGCTTTACTGGCTGGTGTCTCAACTGGCGCAGCGATGATGGTCAAATCTACTGCCGTTTTCTTCTTATTGATCGGGTTTGCCGTGCTGGTTCTCAGCAAAGAGAAAATTGGTAAATTGATTAAGGACACCCAAGTTTGGGTGATTGTGTTCCTCTCCAGCATCCCTGTGCTTGTTTACCATCTCTATGGTGTGTTTGTGGTTGGTTCTTTAAGTCAGCAGTTCCAAGGACGATTCTTTCCTGAGATGTTAAGAGAGCTGAAATACTATTTACGGTGGAAAAATGCTGTCGGGGCTGTGACCGGACACGAACTTATCTTTGTCGCTGCCATTCTGGGATTGCTGTATTTTGTCCGGAAAAAAGAGCTGGGATTTTTATTAGGGATCTGGATTGGGTATATACTGTACTGCTTGTTTTTTACGTACCATATCACAACTCATTATTATTACCACCTGCCTTTAATACCACTGACAGCTGTGCTGCTAGCCGGGCTTTTTGAGATTCTGATTAAATACCTCAAGAGCAGAGCTGTAATACCTCTGACCCGAATTGGGTTAGGGGTCATCCTGCTGGTCGGGATGGGGGGTGGTTATTACATGTTGCAAAACGATGATTACCGCAATGAAGCCCATTTTTACAAAAAAGTCGCAGATTTTGTGGGGCACGAATCAAAGGTCGTTGCCTTAAGCCAGGACTATGGAAATCGAATTGCATATTTTGGTTGGATCAAACCAAAACCCTGGAAAAGTGGAGAAAACATCGATCAAGCCCCTATCCTCGATAGCGAGATAGATCAGTTTGAGGAGTATTTTCGAGAGTACACTGCAGGATATGATTATTTTCTCATTACCCGTATTAGTGAATTTCGTCGACAAGAACAATTAGACAACTTCCTTAATGAGAAATTCGATATTCTTGAGGAAGGCGGCGGTTACATTATTTTTGATTTGAACAAAGAGCTTGATTCATGAATTCGATCCCGCTCGTCTCAATAATTACGCCCTCATATAATCAGGTTGATTTCCTGGAAAAAACCATCCAATCGGTATTGAAACAGGATTATTTAAACTTGGAATATGGCATCGTGGATGGTGTTTCCACAGACGGAAGTCTGGATATCCTAAAAAAATATGATCCCCATTTGAGCTGGTGGATTTCAGAGCCGGACCAGGGGCAAGCGCAGGCGATCAATAAGGGTATAGCAAGAACCAGGGGTAAGATCATTGCCTGGATCAATTCTGATGATATTTACCTGCCAAACGCCATCACGCAAGCGGTCAAGGCAATAGAAGAAGAAGATGTTGATCTAGTATTTGGAGATGCCGTTACCATTGATGAAGCAGGATATCCGCTGAATGAGCTCATGTTCAGTGATTGGGACCTGCCGGACCTGCTGCGTTTTCGAGTTATCTGTCAGCCGGCGGTGTTTATGAAACGTGCGGTTTGGGATGATGTGCAGGGATTAAGCTCAGACTTGCACTATATGCTGGACCATCAGCTCTGGATTAAAATCGCCTCCCGGTTTCGGGTAAAACATATCCCCTCATTTTGGGCGGCATCTAGATCTCATGGGCAGGCAAAAAATGTTGCTTTTGCGGCAGATTTTTCTGATGAAATTCTGCAGTTATTGACCTGGATCGAGACCGATACAAACCTGGCAGCCTTATTTGAAGAAGATCAAAACCGCATAAAGGGCGGAGCGTATCGATTAAGCGCCCGCTATTTATTGGATGGTGATTTCCCTGCCAAGGCATTAAAACAGTATAGCCAGGCGATCAGGTTTTGGCCGTCTTATGCCCTAAACCATTGGCGGCGGATGATCTTTGCCCTGGTAAGTATAGCCACAGGGATCAGGATCAGTAGCTTTCAGAGACGAACAGGAGTCCCCCATTTATCAGACAAGCAAATTCTGAGAGATTGGCCCGGACTGAACTTCCCGGGAAATGGATTTCCGATTAAAGAATATTAATGATGACATGAAACCAATCTTATTAACTGGAGCTCATAGAACAGGTACAACATGGGCGGGGAAAATACTTTCTCTGGATCCCGGTATAACCTATCTAAGTGAACCACTTCATTTGGATCATTCTCGTGGTGTTTTAACGCAGCCTGTTGAGACCTGGTATTGTTATATTTGCGATGATAACGGCGCTCAATTTAAAAGTGCTTTTCATAATACCATTCAGTTTAAGTACCAGCTCTGGATGGCAATCCAGCACTTGCGGAATTGGAGGGCAGCTGGCAAGATCGTCAGGGATCTCCCAATCTTTCTCGCCAGCCGATTGTTAAAACGCCGGGCATTGCTGAAAGATCCCTTTGCTGTTCTTTCAGTGCCCTGGTTTATATCTACGTTTGACGCTCAAGTCGTGATCATGGTAAGACATCCAATACCGTTTGTAAGCAGCTTAAAACGGCTGGGGTGGAATTTTAATTTTAATCATCTTCTCAACCAACCGCTGTTGATGCGTGATCATTTTGAATCATTTCGTTCTGAAATGATCCACAGCAAACAGGATGAACATGACATCGTGGGGCAGGGTATTCTATTATGGAGGATGATCTATACCCTTGTCCACGAATATAAGAATCAAGGATTTGATATACAGCTTATTCGGCATGAGGATTTATCTCAAAGACCCCTTTTAATTTTTGAAGAGCTCTATCAACAGTTAGGGATATCTTTTTCGCATAGGATTGAGGAAAAAATCATCATGTCAACCCAAACCAGTAATCCCAACGAAGTCGCTGTGTATAATGAACATGCCGTGCGGTTAAACAGCCTGGCAAATTTGAGGAACTGGAAGAAACGTCTCACTGATCTCGAAATTGATCGAATCGTGACCGATACCCGGGATGTCGTGAAAGAATTTTATGAACTGGGAGAGTGGAAATCTTGGTGACTGAACCTCTGGTGTCCATCGTGACACCTTCGTACAACCAGGCCGAGTTCCTGACGGAGACGATTACTTCGGTCCTGAACCAGAGTTATCCCCGGATCGAATATATTATTGTGGATGGAGACTCTGCCGATGGGAGTGTTGAAATTATCAAACAATTTCAGGACCGGATCGCCTGGTGGGTTTCAGAAAAAGACCAGGGTCAGACTGATGCTATCAATAAAGGATTCCAGCACGCTACCGGAGAGATATATGCCTGGCTGAACTCAGATGATAGATACCATCCCCAGGCGGTTTCTGAAGCGGTCCAATTCTTCATTGAGAATCCCGAAATCGGGCTGGTCTATGGAGATTTAAACTTTATTAATCACAAAGGTAATGAGGTGGGACAGTTTAATGCCCGGGAAACTAATTACCAGAAATTACGGCGGGGCCAAGTGCATATCCCGCAGCCGGCAGCATTCTGGCGGGCAGACTTGTGGAAAGAAGTAGGGCCCTTGGATCCTGCGATGTTTTTCGCTATGGATTATGATTTATGGGTCCGATTGGCTAAAATTTCGCCGACCCATTATTATGCAGGCCATATCTGGGCGGATTTCCGGATTCACGATCGGTCAAAAACGATTACCGCTGATGATCAGTGCTGGTCGGAAATGCTCCAGATTCATCGCCGAGACGGGGGAAGTTGGTTTTCCACACTGGTTGCTAAGTACTGGATCAGAAAGATGATTGGCTCTTTATGGCGATGGTACAAATATCGGAAATATTATCATTTCATGTTTTAATAAGGGAGTTTAAACTGATGAACGAGTGGAAACTGCGGGAGAAGCTTGTCCAGTTTATTAAAACCTGGCCAATCCTGATCGCAGTATTTTTATTATCAGGATTGATAGCTTGGGGTGCTGTTCATCTCTTTCCACCCCTCCAACGAGCCACTGCCGATTTGTTCATCGGCATCGACATCACCAGGGTATATGATGTTTCCTCCCTGGCAACCTATGCCAAAGCGGAACCTTTTAATGTAGATGATTATAAAAATTGGCAGCTTTCTCAAGTGCAAGGAATCGCCACTTCTGAATCAATAGCAGACCTAACTTTGGCAACACTGCGAAATCTGGATCCTTATTGGGAGGATGTCTCCACAGAAGAATTTCAAGATATGCAAGAACTGTTTTGGTATGATGTTGGAATGTGGCGGCTTCAAATCCAGGCCCCAGAAAACGAATATGCTCTCCAGGGTGTTCAAGCTTGGCGCGAAATCCTTCTGCAGGATTTATCCCGCTTAATCCGGGAGAGTGAAGATGTGCTGGAATTGGAAAGCAGGATGCGGGCTTCAAATACATCAATATCTCAACTCGAAACACGGGTGACAGAAATGGAGCTCCTTACCGCAGAGATTGCTGCTATTCGAGTAGAACTCGAAAGTGCGGATCCCCAACAGGGAATGGATGACTCTACGAGAGAGGATTTGTGGTTATTAATTGCGGGAGCCGCAGAAGAGGACGCCTTATGGGAGCAGATTCTGGATGAGATCCCGGAGAGGGATCAACCTCGTCTTTTGTACATTCATTGGTTGGATCAAGTTCTGGCTGCTGTAGAGAGCGATCTTGAGAGTCACCAGGCAATTATCGAAGCACTTGTTAGTGATCATGAATTGCTTACTGAAGATTACCTGCGGGAAATCAAAGAAGCCCACGGTCTATCAGCCAGTTTATATATCAGGGAAGAGACAACTCAACCCAAAATCATTGAGACCTATCCAGACACCCAGATTGCGCTATTAGGCAGTTTGGTCGGTCTGTTAATATACATCATCATTTGGGTAATGTTTTCTGAACGCCAAAGGGAAAATACCTGATGCAAAAATCCCTTAAGTTTCTCACTTATATCTTGATGGCGGGATTGTTTCTATCGCTGCCTGTTACGAACTTCCCTTTTTTCCCAGCCAGTATTGGGGGAAGCAGCGCTTATGTCAGACCTCTGCTCGTTTATCCGTTGCTGGGATTGGTGGTCTTGATGACCCTACCAAGATTAATTTTTAGAACCATACCTCGCCCGATAGTTATTTTAACGCTCTTTTTTATTTGGGGATTGGTTGTATCTATTGTTCCTCTGCTTCGGGGAGTTGAGTCTCCCTGGCGGGAAATATCTTTGCTGCCGCGTGAAATCAGAACAATTATCACCTTGTTATTAGGTTTGGCTGTATATTTCACAGTCAGCTTATTTCCTCAAACCATTGCTGAATTGCGATTCTCTTTGAAGTGGGTTTATGTCGGCTTGGGATTGGTTTTGATTTGGGGATCCCTTCAAGCTCTTTATGTCACCGATTTGATCCCTGGTTGGTATGATGTGATGGCAAAGCTGCAGCGGTTTGTTACCATCCAAAAATTGAATCCAGCCAGGGTTTCCGGGATGACCTACGAACCGAGTTCCTTTGCTGACCAGTTGATTGTGATTTGGCTGCCGTGGGTCTT
>JAUWEC010000168.1 GCA_030608465.1 Chloroflexota bacterium | reverse complement strand
AGGCAAATTGTCCTGTTTGACATTAAGTCCGATAATGTCGATATTCTCCCGGAGAGATAAACAAAGTTTTGCTGTTACCGCCTTTCCCAGTCCCTGGTTTCTGAATTCGGGATGGGTTGTTATATTTCCCAAGGCAGCTACCCGGAAGGTAGGGGAATAGACGTGAACACCACCGATGCTAAGCAGCTTTCCGTCTATTCGGTAACCGAAATATTGCCGGGTTAACAACATCCGCGGATCAAATGCGTTGCCAGGGTAACTTGATTGATAAAGAGATTGGATTTCTTCCAGGTCAATTTCTGTGAGCGAAAAGGTGTTTTCAGTATTAACCTTTTCGATCCGGGATGGATCCTGGAGTCCCATCTTGTAGTGATCACCATGATCAGAGATCGTAAATATGCTTGAAAACGACTCTTCTACACCGGGGCTGAGATGAGCATAAAATTGGTCAGGCAGTAGTTGAATGAGCTGGTTAATATATTCCTTATCCAGTTGGCCAGGTTGTGACAACGCCAGCAGGACAGGCAGCGATCCACCGCGGTATACCAGGACTACCTTGTCCACGGATTTACCCGTGGTGATTCCATAACAGGTGGTTTTTGACCAGAAAAAATCATCCAGATCTCCCAGGCTGTAAAGATGTAGGAAGGGATGCTTTCGGAAATAGCGGGCTAATAGCTTTTTATCGCGGAGATTGATTAGGTTCATATTATGACAAATTGTACCAAGCGGTTTGCTTTAGTTTTATGGAAAACATGGACAGGATGTTAGATTGTGAGGATTTTTTCTTTATATTTGAATCCCTGATTTAATTCTAGATAATTGCTTCTTATCAAATAAACCTTTGGGCTCGACCTTGAGAGTGACCTTAATCCAGTTTAGAAAATTGTTTTTTCGGTATAATTCGGTCAAGATGATATTATGAAACTTAATATGATGAATAAGGTAAATCTTATGACTTCTCCCCTTGTTGAATGTGTGCCGAATTTTTCTGAAGGCCGCAGACAGAACGTAATTGATGAAATTAAAACGGTGATCTCTGCTGTAGAGGGAGCTTTTATATTGGACACTCATATGGATGCTGATCACAACCGCACTGTGATCACATTTGTGGGGCATCCTCGGGCTGTAGAAGAAGCGGCTTTTAGAATGATAAAAAAGGCTTCCCAATTAATTGATCTGGAAAAACACACAGGCGAACATCCCAGAATTGGAGCAACAGATGTTGTGCCCTTTGTGCCGATTTCCAATATAACCATGAAAGAATGCGTGGAAATGGCCCACCGGGTTGGTGAACGGGTGGGGAATGAACTGGAGATTCCGATATTCTTTTACGAAGAAGCTGCCCTAATCCCTGAGCGGAGACGATTGGAGGTTGTTCGCAAGGGGGAATATGAAGGGTTGAAGGTGGAAATCAAAAGCAACCCTGCCCGACATCCTGATTATGGTCCGCAGGACCTGGGTTCAGCTGGAGCCACAGTGATCGGTGCCCGCGAATTCCTTATCGCCTATAACGTGAATCTAACAACGGATGATGAAGACATTGCCAGCAAAATTGCCCGGGCAGTGAGGCATTCTTCAGGGGGACTCCGGTTTGTAAAAGCGTTAGGAATGACAGTCGATGGTCGGGCTCAAGTTTCAATGAACCTGACCAATTTCCGAAAAACTCCCTTGCCTCGAGTTGTTGAAGCCATCCGAAGAAAGGCGGAACGTTATGGGGTGGGGATCCACAACAGCGAACTGGTTGGTTTAATTCCTCAGGAAGCAATGATTGATACCGCCATCTGGTATACCCAGATGGATTTATTTTCCCCTAATCAGATTCTTGAGCAAAAAATGCTCTCCGCTGTAAAAAAGGAAGAGCAATTTGATTTCCTGGATTCCCTGGCAGCGGGAACGGCTGCTCCTGGCGGTGGATCAGCAGCTGCATATTCAGGCGCGATGGCAGCGGGATTGGTATCCATGGTTGCTCGATTGACCGTTGGAAAAAAAGGATACGTTGATGTCGAAAAGGAAATGGAAAATATTCTCAGCGAGTCAGAGGCACTCAGAGAAGAGTTGACTCTGGCAGTTAAGGAGGATTCAGAGGCATTTATCCAGGTAATCGCGGCCTATAAAAAACCAAAATCTGATCAAGATCGCGAGGAGAAAATCCAGGACGCAACACTGAAAGCGACTGAGGTGCCGCTTGCTGTCGCCAGGAAAGCTCTTCGGGTTTCTGAACTTGCCCTGAAAACCGCTGAATTGGGAAACAAAAATGCCATCACAGATGCTGGGGCTGGCGCAAACCTGGCATATGCTGCAGTTACCAGCGCTGGTTATAATGTCAGAATTAACCTGGGCTCCCTGGAAGATAAGAAAAAAGGTAAAGTACTGCTCTTGGAATTGAAGCAAATAGAAGGCAGCGCGCTGGAAACGATAAATAAATTAAAAGAAGTTGTGACAAAAAGGGGGAAATTGTTCTAAACCCTTCCTCGTTATAAAGGACTGATGAATTTTCCTTATTAACCAATGAGATGAGCACCCTGATTGATGATTGCTCTGTTTTCATGTATACCCGGATATTTACTCTTGTAAAATGAAAAAATCCCTGATCTGGATAATATTGATTGTTGTGGTTTTATTGGCGGGATTTCTGGTAACGATATACCTGAACCGGTTTTTATTGCCCTGGTCTCCCGCATACAAGACCGTAACCCCGTACGTTCCTCCTCCTGGTGAACAGCGTCCAACGGCAACTTATTTTTCTCCCTCTCCGGCAACAGCCACAGTAGAACCCGATTTGTTTTGGATAGATCCGGCTCTGCCAGAGCTTCTCCGGTCGCAGTTGAACCTGCCGGTTTCACTGGAAACAACAAAACAGCTGGACCAGGCCACTGCTGCGATCTTTATTGGCAACGAGGATCCCATCACCCACTGGATTTATGTTCTGAGTGCTCCTTTTCCAACCGTGACGGATGGAATTTCTTCCTCAGAACTAAGGGCGACATGGCAAGGTGATAATAATCCCATTTCAGGCAGGCAGCCCCTGCTGATGACCGAGGAGGTATTGGGAGTCTTGTCAGCCTATTGGGGTGAACCCTCAGCGGGTGCCGTTGAAGTGCTCCCCGGGGATCAGATCAGTGAAAAAGCCTGGCAAAGCCGGCCTTCATTGGCGATTCTGCCGTTTGAAATATTATCTCCGGATTGGAAGGTAATAAAACTGGATGGGATTTCTCCCCTGCAGAAGGATTTCATCCCGGAGGATTATGTGCTGGCAGTTCCCATATCCCATAGCGGATCTGTCCTGGATGATCTGCAGGAGATTACGAGTAACAGGGATCCTCAAAAGCTGACCACTGTAGTTATGACCGGGGTGACAGCCCTGGTTAGAGCCACAGCCTGGACCATGGAGGCTGAGGGTATCAACTACCCGGCTCAAGACATTAAGGGCTGGTTAAAGGATGCGGATATTACTCATATCAGCAACGAGGTTCCGTTTGCCAACTGGTGCCCCTATCCTAATCCCAGCCAAAAAGGATTGAAGTTTTGCAGTGATCCCCGCTATATCCAGCTGATGGAAATTATTGGAACCGATGTGGTGGAACTGACTGGAGACCATTTTGGCGATTACGGACCTGAGGCAATGCTCTATACCCTGGAGTTGTACCAGGAGCGGGGTTGGCCTTATTATGGTGGAGGAGCCAACCGTCAGGATGCGCAGGAGCCGGTACTGCTGGAGCATAATGGAAATAAAATCGCTTTTTTGGGTTGTAATGCAAAGGGCGGTGGTTATGCAACTGCCGGCCCGCAATACCCGGGAGCTGTAGCCTGCGATTTTAACAAGATGACTGAGCAAATAAAATCTTTGAGAGAAGAAGGATATCTTCCGATTGCTACCTTCCAGCATTTTGAATACTATACCTATGTTGCCCAACCGGACCAAATTCGGGATGCGAAGAAACTCACCCAGGCCGGAGCAGTCATTGTAAGCGGCAGTCAGGCACATCAACCTCAGGGGTTTGAAATCAAAGCAGATGCATTTGTACATCACGGTTTGGGGAACCTGTTTTTTGACCAGATATATGAAATTCCTCCCAATACGGCAACGGCTTTTATTGACCGTCATATTTTTTATAATGGACAGCACATCAGCACCGAGCTGCTGACGATTAAGTTTATTGATTATGCCAGGGCCCGGCCGATGACTGCCAGTGAAAGAGAAGACCTGCTGCGTACGGTATTTAGAGCTAGTGGATGGTAGGATAGAATTGTTACCCTAATTAGGAGGTCAAAATGGGTGGGCTTACAAGTATTCCAGGATTTAAAGTTGGCCATGCTCAAGATTTCGATGCGTTAACCGGCTGCACAGTTATTCTCTGTCCCCCTGGTACCGTAGGCGGAATTGATCAGCGTGGAGGAGCCCCTGGAACGCGGGAAACAGATCTGCTTCATCCCGTCCATCTGGTAAATCAAGTTAACGCGGTCCTATTAACAGGCGGTTCCGCTTTTGGGCTGGATGCAGCAGCAGGTGTAATGCGCTATTGCGAGGAAAACGGGATGGGTTTTACCTTTGGACCAAGCCGGGTTCCTATTGTCCCAGCAGCGAATCTGTTTGATCTGTATATTGGCGATCCGAAAGTGCGTCCGGATGGTGAAATGGGCTATCAAGCCTGTCTAAATGCTTCTGAGGATCAACCGGAGGAAGGTAACGTGGGTGCAGGAACCGGGGCAGTTGTAGGAAAAATCCTCAGTTTGAAGATGGCCATGAAATCTGGCATCGGCACCTCCAGTGTTGATATCGGTGGGGGAGGAAAAGTGGCTGCGATCGTGGCTGTGAATGCCTTTGGGGATGTAATTGACCCGGAAACTTCAGAAATCATTGCAGGTGCACGGGGATTGAAAGGTTTTGCCGACACATTAAAAGTAATGAAATCATTTGTGGGCCGGAAAGTGATGAGTTTTGCCTCTGCGGCGGAAAATACGGTGATTGGTGTTGTTGCGACCAATGTAAAGTTGAATAAGGAACAGATTACTAAGGTTGCCCAAATGGCTCACAATGGTTTAGCCCGGACGATCCGGCCGGCCTTTTCCATGTTTGATGGGGATACGGTATTTGCCTTATCTGCCGGGGAAGTAGAGATGGATCTTAATATTGTAGGAGCTTATGCGGCAATTGCCTATCAGGAGGCAATCCTGCGCGCTGTCCGGAGCGCAGAAAAAATCGCTGGACTTCCTGCAGCCTCCCGTAAATAATAACTGTTATCAATCTAGATTAATAAACCTCCCGGTGCTTTAAAAGCTCCGGGAGGTTTGTGGCTATAGGTTTTCCTTATTAAAAATCGATGCTGGTATCAGGCTGCAGAATGTGGACAATAGTATCGGTTTCCGCTTCCACGCGTTTTTTCCAGGCATCTGGATCCTGAGCGATTAAATCCCAGGTGTTGTAATGGGCAGGGATGGCATATTTTGGTTTAATTAGCCTAACAGCCCGAAGGGCATCATCCGGGCCCATGGTGAAGTTATCACCAATTGGAAGCAGCGCCAGGTGGATTCCTTCTTCTCCAATCAAGGACATGCCTGCAAAGAGTCCAGTATCACCTGCCAGGTAGATTTTTTTATCATCAGGGGTAGTGATTAGAAATCCTCCCGGCATCCCCCCGTAAGAGCCGTCCGGCATAGAGGATCCATGAATTGCCTGGGTCAACTTAACATAACCAAAGGGATAATCATGTCCTCCGCCAATATGCTGAGGGTAGATTTCTGCTCCCCTTGCGCCCAACCAGTTGGCAACCTCAAAATTGGCGATCACTTTTGCTCCGGTACGCTGAATAATTTCCACTGCGTCTCCGACATGGTCTCCATGTCCGTGAGTAATCAGCAGGTAGTCCGGATCAAGCTCTGCCGGTTTGGTTTTTGTTGCCGGATTATCAGAGAAAAATGGATCTATCAGTAATTTGTGTCCCTGAATATCCAACCCGAATGTGCCGTGACCGTAATAGGTGAACTTATAACTCATCGAAACCTCCCGCATTATTATCTGGAAGAGAATGGCTATTGTTAAATGTTAATTATATGCTAGCTTCTGTGTTTGATGAAAAATTCTCAGATAAGATCTTTGCTGGAATTATAAATGTCGCTCTTCGTCTGACCAGGCCTATTACTAGTCTGTGACAATAAATTCCAAGATGATTAATTAACTAATCC
>JAUWEC010000165.1 GCA_030608465.1 Chloroflexota bacterium | reverse complement strand
CAACACCGGAAGAAACACCCATTCCAACCGCCAATCTGGAGAGCGGGGCATCCTTCTCTATCCAGGGAGGATCACCCAGTTATGCTGAAAATTCCTTCCACCCGGAAGACGGCTGCAACTGGTTAGGTATTGCTGGACAGGTATTTGACAGTGAAGGAACTGCCGTGAGCGGAATCCTGGTTGAAGCAGGTGGTTTTCTGGGAGAAACTGAAATTACAGTTTTAACGTTAACTGGGACGGCAGTAAATTATGGGGAAGGCGGATATGAAATTGTCCTCAGTGATTCACCGGTTTCCTCTGACGGGGATGTCTGGATCCAACTGCTGGACCAGGCAAACCTCCCCCTATCAGAAAAAGTGTATATTCAAACCTATGACAGCTGTGATTCAAATCTGGTAAAAATTAATTTTGAGCAGAATCCGGTAGAGTAATAACAAAAGATAAAAGAAGCTCCGGGAGTTACTAGAAACTCCCGGAGCTTTTGTTTTAATCTGAAAATATCCGTACCCGGTGATTACTTATCAATTTGATAGCATCGGTAATTAACTGGCGATTCTCTTCAATCTGGTGCCACCGGCTGGCTCCGGAGGAATGCGGTAAGGGAATGATCCAGCGACCTTCGACTTCTTTTTGAGTACCGATAATCTCCTGCAGTTTTAATTTTTTAGGATAAAAAAGATTAATTGCCAATCTTCCAATGGGGATGATGACCTGGGGATTTACAAACTCAATTTCCTGATCCAGATAGGGGCGGCAGATTTCCTGCTCTCTTTTGGATGGTACCCGATCCCCACTGCCTGATGACTGCCTACCCGGGTAACATTTCGTAACCGATGACATGTATTGTGTAGACCGGAACCACTCTTCCCCAATTCCCGCTCTTTCCAGCCAGCCAAATAATCGGGTCCCGCTGCCAGCATTAAACGGCCGCTCTGCTTCCTGTTCAGTGATTCCTGGCGCCTGACCAATAGTCATAAACTCCGCCGAAACAAGACCGGAAAAAACAGCTGGGGGATAAATCTCAAACCCCTCCTCCAAACAGAGACGACATTGTTTCATCCTCTCCTGCAGCTTAGAAAGCGATTGGTTAGGGTGTTTATTCATCTATAATCCTCAAGATATTTAGTGAAATCCATTAGGACTCTTCACCGCTGAATTCCTGCCAGGCCTGTTGAACAAACAGGGCATCTTCCTCCAATGTAGGACTTTCACAGAGAATCCTTCCTCCTGACTTTACTTCCAGCAGCGCCTGGAAAAGAGCCTCCAGATTAAAATCGGACTCGCTGATAATCAGGTGGTTTTGTTCCCCTTTTTCCGTGTATTCAATCCCTGAAATATGACAATGCAGTCGTTTTATGCTGTCCTCTCCCAGGGCTTTCAGATAAGTTTCCAGTACTTCTATCCACTCCCGGGTTGAATTCATGGAGCCGTCTCCCGGACGGGCGTGAAGATGGGCAAAATCCAAACAGGGTTCAACGCCATCAATCTTACTCATCTCCAGAGTATCTTCCAAGGATCCGAGCATAGCTCCTTTTCCCATTGTCTCCGGTCGCAACATTACCGAATTTTCCTCTACCCTGAGTTCGCGGACACAGTCTTCCAGACGAGGCATAATAGTTTTTAATACGCCTGCTGGCGGCTGTTTAAAATACGAGCCAGGGTGAAAAACTATATCCGTCGCGCCCGATATGTACCCCGCGCGGGAGGCATCCATCAACCGTTTGCGTGATTTCGGCCATTCATCTTCATCAGCATTTAAATTAATGTAATATGGCGCATGAACACTTAACGCCACATCCTTTTCGATCCCAGCCTCTTTGATTTTCTCAGCTGTTGTATCCGAAACCCGAACTGACCGCACCCACCCCAACTCCATCGCACGCAGACCTAAGTCGTGCAAATAATGGATACCGCCGACACTGCCGCCGGGATTTTTGGGTTTATTTTTCGGTGTGCCAACGGTACCAAATCGAAATGACAACTGACTCATTTTTCCTTCCTCCACTGACAAATAAACTATTGTTAAAAAATTCCGATAACCAAATTCCAAAGCGGTGGTCCAAAAATCAACAGTCCAACCAGAATAGATATGAAGCCGGTCACTCATACACTTCCGGCGCTGACATCCTTGTATATTATTGCCGCAATGTGCTGCTCAGGCTGATCAAATCTACCTTCCCCTCGACAGCCGTATTAAACAATTAGGCTGCCCAGACCAGACCGACAGATCAGCAGTGTAATCCATTCCGCTTTGCTGATCCCAAAAAGGAATCCGATTATAAAGACAACCAGGGTAAAAATTTCCTGGATCCTGGCATTTTGTTGAGTCACCAGGAGGTATTTAATCCCACCCAGGGAGTATAGAATTTTTCGCGGACAGTTTTTTAGTTATCTCTTATCACTTAATGTGACTACGTTTCCTCAACTTTTATGGATAATCCCAGTTCGGTTAGAACTTGGGATTGAATTTCCCACATCGCCTCTTTTCCAGATTGAGTATCGTGGTCATATCCCAATAAGTGCAGTACCCCGTGCACAACCAACAGCTGCAGTTCCTCCTCAACAGCATGCCCTCTTTCGAGGGCTTGCTTCTCTGCTTGAGGAAAGGATATGATGACGTCACCCAGATAGCGGGATTCGAGATCCGGGTCCGTAAAATCCGCCCCGAATGCCAAAACATCAGTGGTTCTATTTATTCCCCGGTAGCGCTGATTCAATTCTGTCATCTCCTCATCATCGGTGATCTTAAGAGTCAGAGAGGGCGAGTCAGGCACACCATCCAGCAGCAGAGTTGTCTCTCCGCTGGAAAGCAGTATTTGGTCAGAAATTTTGTTTTGGAATTGTTCTAAAACAAGAATCGCTATCACTTGATCTTCTATTTCACTCCCGCTTTTCAACAACCGTGATATCCCCGTTATCGGTTGCGGTCCGGTTTTCCTCCTGATCATTATTCTCGGGATAATCTACCCTGGCATGATAGGTACCTTTCAGGGTTGCTGAAAAGGAATCTATGATCACTTTAAGATCCTTTAAGGTCAGCTCAGTATTAATCAGTTGTCCAGCATTCACCCTGCGGTCAACCATATCTTTGATTAAAGTTCTCAGCTCTGCATCCGTTTCGGGATTCTGAGATCGAACGTATGCCTCACAGCCATCTGCCAGCATCACCAGAGCAGTCTCTACTGATTGCGGGCGGGGGCCCGGGTATCGGAA
Source organism: Chloroflexota bacterium (assembly GCA_030608465.1). Classification (GTDB taxonomy): domain Bacteria; phylum Chloroflexota; class Anaerolineae; order Anaerolineales; family UBA11858; genus B10-G9. The sequence goes on along the minus strand of JAUWEC010000165.1, from coordinate 3,083 downwards.
TTTGGTTTTATCCACTTTGGTATCGTCATTGCCTGCTGCCTCCAGCGCCTTACCGTATTGATACCGCGTCATCAGCGTTCCGTGATGTTCAGGGATAAAATTGCGAATCCGCCGTGGAATTCGATACTTTTTTGCCAGTTCCAGCCCATTTTGAACATGGTCAATGATAATGGCTGCGCTCTCTTCCGGATCCATATCATCATGCGTATTAATTTGATTTGTCCCCTGATTTTCTATAAAGAATTGGGGATCATGCATCTTTCCAATATCATGGTAGAGCGCTCCCACATGAGCCAGCATGCTGTTGGCCCGAATCCGTTCTGCAGCCTGTTCGGCTAGGTTTGCTACCTGCAAAGTATGCTGATATGTCCCCGGGACTTCCCGCAGTAAACGCTGCAAAAGAGGATGATCCGGCCGGGACAATTCCACCAACTGTAGAGTTGTGGTCAGATCCAATAACGGCGCAAGAGTATATTCCAGCAGTATTGTCAAACCGGCAGAAGCAATGCCGTTAAAGGCGGAAGCACCGATTAAAGTTGCCAGCCCTGTTAAATCAGTTGCTGGATCAATGATTCGGTAAGCAACCAGAATTGCTGCTCCGGAAACAGCAATAATTCCCGCAACAGGAGCATATGCTGATAAACGCTGAGGGCGGCGAAGAATCAGCAAACCCATCATACCCCCCAGGCTGTAATAAAGGGTTAAGTCCAGGGCATAGGGCATGCCATAGGCCGCGAGAATTGCCAGTGGAATGGTAGTGAAAAGAGCTGTTCTGCGGTCAATCAACGCCGCGACGATTAATGAATAGGCGGCCATGGGGAATAAATACGGAATCACCAAATGTCCTGGTGTGACATAACGGGATACACCCAGGAACACGAGGAATAAAACAATAAATAAAGTTAGTTGCTTGGTATTTTTTAATAAATCAGGATAGGCCAGGAAGTAAAGAACGATCAAAACTGCTGACAAAGAAACAACGGCAAGTGTTCCTGCTTGATTTTGCCAGCCGGAAAATGTAGTAAGCAAACCCACTTCCTTTAATGCTTCAATATCTTCGGCTTGAACGATCTCACCGCGCCGGATAATGGTTTCCCCGGCAATAATTGACCGAGTGACCGCCGGAACACTTTCCATCGCTTCATCCCGGGCGGCCTGGGTTTCTTCCTCACTGTATACACTATTTGGCGCCACAAATGCTGAGGCAATTTCAACGACCAGATTCACCTGATCTTCTGAAAGCGATAAACTGACCAGGGACGGCAGCTGCTGACGGGCATTTTCTAAATCAACCTCCTGGATAGTATTCCGCATCACCTGCTCAAGGATAACCACGGATTCCTGCCGGACAGTTTGCCACCGCACATCACTTAAACCCAGGATTTGCTCTGCTGTATCCTGGGATATGTATATCCCCTCCAATGCCGCCAGGTCAGTATATTTTTGTTCCTGAGAGGCAAACTGATCATTTCTGACCGAATCAATAAAGTTCAACGCGTTTTTGAGATGGTTTAACTGGTTGCGGGCGATAGCCGAATCCGGCCGGGTGTAAATCGGATCTATCTGCTGGGCGGCTTCCTGTTGATTTTGGGCTGTCAGGACTTCACTTTGATAGCTAACCGCATAGGGCGACATGATATCCTGGGAAGCTACATTGCCTTCCACAACAGAAACGGTTGACAATGCGCCAGTCAGAGACCAATTGATCAGCCACCAAATCCCGGCCATAGAAACAAGCAGAACCAGGATTAAGATGATTATTCTGATCAGGGAAGGTTTAGTTCTTTGATCATCCATATTTAGTCTTTCCTTCATCAGGGTGAAGGGTTTATAGCCCGGAAACAACTATTCAGGGAAGATAATCCACCAGTGATCTAAACACCAGATCCAAACTGAATATTGAAACGATATTCTGCCTTTTTTAATCGGACTGAAGCAGTTCTCGGACTATCTGATTGGCTTCTTTTCCATCCGCTTTACCACGGATATTGGGCATCAAGACACCCATCACCTGTCCTATATCAGCTATAGAACCAGCGCCCGATTCCTGGATAGCTTCCTTAACCAGCACTCGCAATTCTTCTTCCGTGATAGGCTGGGGAAGGAATTCACTCAAAATTCCGATTTCAGTCTCCGCTTTGGTGATTAAGTCTGGACGATTGGCTTGTTTTGCTCCCTCAATGGTTTCCTGGCGAAATTTCACTTCTTTTTGCAGCAGGCTCAATATTTTTGCATCGTCCAACTCTCCCCGGGCTTCAACTTCGGCATTTTTAATAGAAGCAAGTGCCATACGGAGCGTCATCTTTCGTTGGGCATCACCGGATTTCAGTGCTAATGTCACGGCGTCCCGCAGTTGTATTTTTAATGTCATGCTACTCATTATACCCTTTTCAGCCTCCTACCCCATGGGATGCTTCATTCTTCCCCCACCCAGTAAATGCATATGAATGTGAAAGATTTCCTGGTTCGCATCCGGTCCATTATTGATAATTAAACGATATCCCGAGTCACTAATTCCAGATGCTTCGGCAGCATTCTTTGCTGCAGAAAAGAGTTTCCCCAGAATTTCTTCATCTCCCGATTCCATTTCCTGTACCGAAACAATGTGTCTGTTGGGAATAATCAACAGGTGGATCGGAGCAACCGGGTTGATATCCTTAAACACAGTAACAACTTCATCCTGGTAGACAATTTCGCTGGGGATTTCTTTATTACTAATTTTACAAAACAGGCAATCCTTCATTCTGAACCTCCATTTTTCATCCTGCTGGTTACCAGCATTGATGGTTTTATGATTGGTCTACGATCTCCCCTCGAACCCCTTTGGGACTAATTCCAGTTATCCTAACAGAAGAAAATGAATTCCAAACTTCCGGGGAGGCAGGCGCTTCAACTCGGAGATAGTTGTCTGTTAAACCTATGGCTTGATGAGTGTTATCCTTTAACATCGCCACCTGCTCCCAGAGGGTAATCAGTTCTGTCCCCACAAATTGCTGACGATATTTAACCGCTCCCGTTTTAAGCAGGTCCCGGATCCGGGCACTTCGTTCTTTTCTTACCGGATGAGCGACTTGATCTGGAAA
>JAUWEC010000238.1 GCA_030608465.1 Chloroflexota bacterium | reverse complement strand
GCCAGCATGCACTGTGGAGATGATGACCAAAGTCAACCACTGGATACTCGAGTCTCTGCCCGGCGAACAGCCCAGCTTTGCCAGGCAGCGGAAATTGCTTTACCAGATGGGAAAACTGATTGTCTGTATATCATCGGCTCCGAAGTACCACCACCCGGTGGAGATCAAGCAGGCGTTCACGAACTCCAGATTACCTCTCCAGAAAAGGTATCCGAAACAATACAAGTAACAAAACAAGAATTCCAAAAAATAGGATTGCACTCGGCCTGGGAGAGAGTTATTGCAGTTGTGGTTCAACCTGGGGTTGAGTTTTATGATCAATCCGTACACGATTACAATCCTAATAATGCAGCGGATCTGTCAATATTTATTGAGGGCTATCCGCGGTTAATTTACGAAGCCCATTCAACTGATTATCAAACACCGGGTTCCCTCCAGCAATTAGTCAAAGACCATTTTGCGATATTAAAAGTCGGGCCAGAGCTGACTTTCGCCTACCGTGAAATTATCTTTTCCTTGGAACAAATTGAATTACAAATCGCCAAATATGAATCCCAATTGAAACCCTCCAATATTAGCAATATCATTGATAAGGAAATGGTCAGTCACTCGGGATACTGGGATGCTTATTATTCAGGAAGTAAAGAGAAATTAGCATTCTCTCGAAAATATAGTTATATTGATCGTGTTCGGTATTATTGGAATCAGCCTAGTGTTCAACAAGCATTAAAGAGATTATTCTCTAATCTGAACGATTTTTCCATACCGCAGACTCTTATTAGCCAATTTCTGCCAGCGCGGTATCTAAAAATCAAAGATGGGGAATTGAACGATCACCCTGATAGCTGGATTGAGGACAAAATTTTCTCGGTCTTACAAAAATACCATCAAGCAATTTCATCTCAGGTATCGTAGCTGGCTCACAATATCAATTCTATCGGTTATACTCAACCCCTTTAAGAAAGCCCCCAAACATGTTATGATGAAAGCCCCAGGCCAGCCAGGTGGTTGCGCCCTGTTCACAGGGCGAGGAAAGTCCGCACTCCACAAAGCACGATGCCGGATAACGTCCGGGGCGGAGAGATCTGCCGGATCGGGCCACAGAAACATACCGCTCCTTCGGGAGTAAGGGTGAAATGGTGGTGTAAGAGACCACCGGCGCGGACAGTAATGTCCGCGGCCGGGCAACCCCCATCGGGAGCAAGGCCAAACAGGGATGAACTCCTCAGGGAGGGGAAGCTGCTCGTTTCCCTTGAATTCCAGGTAGGCTGCACCGAGGCGCGCTGAGAAGCGCGCCCCAGACAGATAATCACCTCAGTGATAGGAAGGGAGGAAGCCCTCCGGGGTGTAAACCGGAACTTTCACCAGACAGAATGCGGCTTATCAGCTGGCCTGGGAATTTGCTAAGAGAAAAAAGTAAATTGGATTTCCAATTATCCTCAGAAAATACTGCAAGACCAAGAGACCACCCATCAGAATAAATTAACCAATCATTAGCATCCTGAAATGCAAATCTTTCTGATCTTACTTACTCCCCCCGCGCAGCCTCTTTGGCATCCATATCAATCCAATATTTTGAATAATCTTCAAAATTCCAAAAACCAGCTTGGACATATTCAACCCAATCGGAACTGGCAATATAATAAAACGGTGAATAAAAGGGGGCGATCGGAAAGGCGCCTTCATAACCAAAGAAAGATTCTTCAATTTGACGGTAGAGTTCAATACGGTCAGTAGGGCTGATTTCCTCTCTGGCCTGAACGATGAGTTCATCAATTTCATTGCAGCTTCGTTCAATAAAGTTTCTGCCGCAGTATAGAACGGTTCCTACCCAGTTTTCTTCATCAGGGTAATCACTTCCCCATCCTGACGCTAATATAGCCCACTCACCCTGATAGCCATTATCACCCAAGATATTTCCTTGATAATTAATAGTTCCCTCAGGACAATCCAACCCTTCTTCCCAAGAACGTACGATGTCATCAGCGTGTTTATGTATGCGGGTGGAAATAGTGGCGAAATCAATTATTGGCAAACCCTGGCATTGTGGGTACCCGGCAAGTTCTAACTCAGAACGAGCATAGTCCAGGTCATCTCCAACGCCCACTTCGTCCACTGGTGGGGCGCCGAACACACCCAGCGGCGCCAAGTGTATCATTGGTGTTCCTCCATCCTGGAGGATGTCGTTGACAAAATAAGTTCTATTTAATGCCGCAGAGAATGCCCGTCGGAGGTGAAGGTTATCAAAGGGTGATTTATCTAAATTGAATATCATATAATAAACGACTTGTTCCAATACTTGATTGGTTTGATCTGAGTATTGATCAAGATGGTTAACAAGGACATCTTCAGGGATATATGCGTAATCAATCTGGCCAGTTCTCCACAATTCATAAGCTTCGCTGTTATCCTCTACCATCACCAGCTCTACCGTCTTGATATTCCCCTCTCTATGTACATCGGCTGGTAAGAGCTTGTTGCGAACCAGGCGGATCCTTTCCCCGGGAATCCATTGATCAATCACAAAAACTCCATTGGTGGGCATCAACCCCGGATTTGTCCAGGCTTCACCATATTTTTCCATTGCCCAGGCAGGTACCGCTGAGAAAGACAAGTGAGATGTTGTGGTCAGGAAATAACCGGATGGTTCTTCAAGATAAAAAATCAATTCTGTATCTGATACAGCCTCCACTCTAATCTCATCAAATAATTCCGGGGGAATATTATCAGGATCTGTATATTCCAAAACATCACGACACCCCTGAATGTTCGTGGGAAGGAGGAATAAATCATCGATACCGGGGTCACACAACCGTTTATAGGCATATTCGAAATCAGCAGCAGTTAGATAACGAGGCTCACCATCTTCATCGGTAACTTGAACTGTATCTCCACCCAGTGTATGAGTTACCCAGGGGATATCTGAGTGCAACCTAAAAGTATAAATGCGTCCATCCGGACTGACTGTCCAGCTTTCAGCTGCTCGCGGAACAATGACCGCGTTTTCAAAATCAAATTCTGTCAAAGTGAGAAACAAACTTTGCGGCAAATCACCTGAAATGTTCTTCTGAGGATCAAGCGAAAACCCCTGTTCTGTAATTGAACCATGCAGAACCGCAGTATAAGAAGGCACTTCTGGGGACACTACCACGCTGGTCTCTTCCGTCTCGGTTGTTTCTGGCAAGGATGCAGTTGGTGTCGACTCTACAGGTGTGGTCGGTGTAATTTCAGGGGTCATCCCAAGTTGCCCTTTTCCAAAATAATTCCAGCCATAATATCCCAGCAGGGAAACCAGAATCAAAGCTCCCGCAAGGAAACCAAGGGTCTTGAGAGATCCCTGTTTTTTCAACTGCTTTTGTGTTT
>JAUWEC010000065.1 GCA_030608465.1 Chloroflexota bacterium | reverse complement strand
CAACTGCACCCCGACGTATGTGGAAGCAGCCTGGGAAGGCATGATCCAGGCCGTTGCCGATGGCCAGTTTGATGCCGCTGGTGATGGGATCACCATCACAGAAACACGTGCCGAAATAGTGGACTTTTCAATGGGATACATGGCCATTGAACAGCGTCTACTGGTTCGTGTGGACGAAGCCCGGTTTGAATCCATCGAAGATATCGCAGCTGATGAAACCCTCAAACTTGGTACCCAAACCGGAACAACCAACTATGAGACTGCATTAACATACTTGCCAGCAGAGCGAATTCAGGCTTTTGAACAATTCCCATTTGCAGTACAGGCCCTGATCGCGGGTGATATCGATGCCGTGATCATGGATGAGACCGCAGGTTTAGGCTATATGGGTGAAAATTCTGATAAAGTGATGGTTGTAGGCCCTTCTATGTCCAGTGACTTGCTCGGGTTCATCTACCCCCTTGGAAGTGAATTGGTTGGACCTGTCGACCAGGCAATTACTGAATTGTGGGCGAATGGATTCATGGCCGAAGTCAATGAACTCTACTTTAGTCCTGATTTCGACATCACCTACGATGATCTCTTCCCGGAAGATTAATCCCTTTCTGAAAGCTAGGCAGTAGTTGATGAAAAAGTAGTAAACGGTGTGCGGGAATTTACCCCGCACACCGTTTCTAATACCCTCAAGGAGTAAACATTGTCAGAACAACTTCAAACGCTGGAGCCAATCATTACAGTCGATGACTTATCTTCCAAGAGACGCTTACGTGACCTCCCCTGGTGGTTATTTGCGATACTCCTGATTGCGGTTTATGTTGTTTTCATTATTTCTTCGAATGAAAACTATAACAAGGCATTTGTTTTCATCAAAGCTGGTTTATACATTACTGTTACGACCACCCTAAAGTCATTTTTGATAGCGTTAATCTTTGGGCTGCTAGCAGGATTAGGACGCATTTCAAAAAATGTTGTCATTAACAATATAGCCCGCTTTTATGTAGAAATCATTCGGGGTATCCCTATTCTGGTCTTAATATTTTTCATCGCTCTGGTGGGTGTGCCGGTTCTTGTTGATGGGTTAAATACTTTCGGTTATTGGTTAGCGGACAATGGCGTAGGGTTTTTAGGAAAAGTATTTACCGCGGTAACCAATAAAGATATTTCCATGAATTCGAGAGCTATTATCGCTCTGGCAGTTACCTACGGCGCCTATCTGGCGGAAATATTCCGAGCTGGAATCCAGTCCATTGTCAAAGGACAGACGGAAGCTGCCCGGTCTTTAGGAATGAGCTATGGTCAGGCGATGCGCTATGTCATCCTCCCCCAGGCGATCAGAAACGTTTTGCCGGCACTTGGAAATGATTTTGTAGCCATGGTGAAGGACTCCTCCCTGGTGTCGGTCCTCGCTGTCCGTGATATCACGCAAGTATCCCGGTTATACGCGGGAAGCACATTCCGGTTCCGCGAATCTTATATTGTTCTGGCAGTTATGTATCTCACTATAACTGTAGTGCTATCTTTGCTGGTTCAGCTTGTGGAAAGGCGGTTAAAAACCCATGAGTAATTCAGATTACATAATCGAAATCAAGGACCTTCATAAATATTTTGGCAGTATTAAAGCTGTTGATGGTGTAAACATTAACATCGAACGGAGTAAAGTTGTGGTTGTAATTGGCCCCAGTGGCTCCGGAAAATCTACCTTGCTGCGCTGTATCAATCACCTGGAAGAACCCACCAGTGGAGAGGTCTGGATCGATGGTGAAAAAATAACACATGCAGCAAAACAAATCAATGAAATCCGGGCGGAAATTGGAATGGTATTCCAGTTGTTTAATCTCTTTCCGCATTTAACTGCTATGGAAAATGTTACCCTGGCTCAAAAGGTTGTCCGGGGTCGATCTAAGGAAGAAGCTAAACAGATTGCCATGGAGAAACTTCAGCGGGTGGGGATTCCAGAAAAAGCCGATGTTTATCCTACCAATTTGTCAGGAGGACAGCAGCAGCGTGTTGCCATTGCCCGGGCATTGGCGATGGATCCAAAGATCATGCTTTTTGATGAGCCGACCAGCGCGCTGGATCCAGAGATGATCAAAGAAGTGCTGGACGTCATGCTGGATTTAGCCCAGGAAGGGATGACCATGGTCTGTGTATCCCACGAAATGGGATTTGTGCGATCGGCAGCGGATGAAGTGATTTTCATGGACTTTGGTAAGATTGTGGAACATACCACACCAGATGGTTTGTTTAATAATCCCCAGAAAGACCGGACAAAATTGTTCTTAAGTCAGATTTTGGAACATTAGGTTATTAGATATAAATGTTGGTCTGATTGCCCTGTTGTACCAACTTTTTCCCTGATAAACAAGTAAGGATCTGATCATGGCTAGATATGATGGACGAAGTAACAAGCAAATTCGTCCCGTGGAATTTGTATTAAATTTTGTCGATTATCCGGAAGGATCAGTTCTAATTTCTGTCGGGAAAACACGGGTCCTGTGTAATGTCAGTGTTGAGGACCAAGTGCCGGCATGGATGGAGAAAAATGATCTACCTGGTGGCTGGATTACAGCTGAATACGCGCTGCTTCCGCGGTCAACCACAACCCGGGTGAAAAGGGAAACCCAGGGTCTTAGCGGCCGAACCCAGGAAATCAAGCGGTTGATCGGAAGATCTCTGCGGGCAGGATTTGATCTTAGCTTGCTGGGAAATAGGACCTTTATCGTTGATTGTGATGTTCTGCAGGCGGATGGTGGAACCCGGACCGCGTCTATTACTGGCGGGTATGCTGCGCTCCGCCTGGCTTTGAAGGACTTAGTGGAAGGGGGATCAATTTCACCGGAAGTGTTTTTATCTCCCGTGGCAGCAATCAGTGTTGGCATCCTTTCCGGGACTCCTGTCTTGGATCTAAATTATGCTGAGGACTCCCAGGCTGAAGCAGATCTCAACGTTGTGATGAATCAGGAGGGGGAATTTATAGAAATTCAGGGTACCGCGGAAGGGTCCACATTTTCACGGGACACTCTTGATACGATGCTTGAATATGCTGAATCGGGTATTCAGCAATTGATCTCCAGGTATATTTCCAACTTAATATAAAAAAACCCCGCAATCCGTTTCCGGCTGCGGGGAGTTTTACTAGCGGACAGATCATTTACTGCTGAGGAACCTCGGGTGGTAGTGAAGGTTGTTGCGATGTTTGGAATTGAATATAATCAATAACTTCCTGTGGCAGGACTGGTTCGCTCGGAACAAAGGAGATCCAATCCTCATTTACTTCAGGTTGGTACTCAAGTCTTCTTTCGACCAGCCATTCAGAAAAAACTTCGTTTCGAATCTCTTCGAATGCTGCCTCATCAATTGGTAACAGCTCTTTGCCGAGGTTTTGAAGAATGTGCCAGCCGAAATCGGTTTGAATTGGATCACTGATTTCACCCACTTCAAGCGCAAAAGCAGCTTCATCAAAAGGCAGAACCATCACACCGCGGGCAAACCAACCCAAATCTCCTCCGTTATCTTTGTTGGAATCGTCTGAGGAGTATTCTGCTGCCAAGACGGAAAAATCCTGCCCATCAGCCAATTTATCAGTGACCTCTATGGCAGTTAATTCATCTTCAACAAGAATATGTCGAACCCAAACCTGCTCCTGGGTAAGAGGAAGATCCGCTGAGAGGACATTAATTATTTCTTCCCTGAGGAGATACATTCTCACCATGTCCTGGAAAGTCTTTTCTTTGATCCCGTTATTGTTTAGTACATCCATGTAATTCTGATAATTTTCTTCAAAGAGGTCCAGGGTGTATTCTGTGGGCCTTAGCAGCGGTGTTGCGGTAGGATCTGGTTCGCCTTCTGACGTTTCCTCAATCTGGGGAGTATTTGTTGGCGAGGTGTCTTGATCCTCTTCCTGATTTCCAGCGGGTGAAACTGTTGGGGTCCCTTCTGGGAAATAGCCGAAAACCGTCCGGATTTCTTGATCAATTTGAGTCTCATCTACTTCGATCCCCATCTTTTCAGCTTCCGCCTGGATAATGAGATCATCGGACAGTGTTTGAAGCACTTCTTGTCAGATTAAAAGCGGCTGAGAGAGCTGTGTGGTAGCAAGTATTAACTGTTGTTCGAAATAGGCGAATATATCCGGTGTTCCGCCTAAACTCTGGACAAATTCAATTAACTGATAGGTTTGATTGATAACCTGAACCCTTTGATACCGGACTCTCTGTTCAAATTCAACAGCATTGATGGTCATGGAGTCCAGTTGAATGACAGGCGTTTTAGGTTTCAAGACATATCTGTCCAGAACACCATATCCAATCAAACCGAAGACAACAACCAGGATAGCTATTGTGGATAGGATGATAATCCGTTTTTGACGGTCTTCTCTTTCTTTCTGTGCAAGAAATTTTTTGTTTTGCGGCATAATAATTTCCGTTTTTCTGTCTAGAGATTTATTAATAACTGAGGGCTATCCTAGCGGAGGGATTCTCCTGTAAAGGGAAGAAGAGCCAGATGGCGTGATCGTTTGATTGCCCGGGCTAACTCCCGCTGATGTTTCGCGCAGGTGCCTGTTTGCCGCCGAGCCCGGATTTTTCCGTGATCGCTCACAAACCGACCCAGTGTCTCTATATCTTTATAATCAATAGTCATTTTTGGATTAGTACAAAACCTGCATTCCCTTTCTCGATGATATCTCTCTCTGTCGTACTGTTTTCTCTCTGCCATCATAAACTCCTTAAAAATAGTTCGTATTTAAATCAAATTAGAAGGGATATTCATCCCCTGAAAGGATACCTTCTTTTGACTCCGAATCCTGTTCTTCGGATTTGCTGTTCAGCATGAGCATTTCTTGGGCGATCACTTCCACAGATGAATGATTGCTACCTTCCTCGTCTTGCCATTGCCGGGTATGTAGACGTCCTTCGATGTACACCTGCTGACCTTTGGAAAGGTATTGATTGCAAATCTCTGCCAGCTTTCCCCAGGCGACCACATTAAACCATTCGGTTTCTGTTTTTTTCTCGCCATCGGCTGACTTCCAGCTGCGGTTTGTCGCCAGTTGAAATTTGGTTAATGGACGACCTGATGGTGTATAGCGCATCTCAGGTTCTTGGCCCAATCTTCCAATGAGCATTACTTTATTCAGACCTCTGGTCATGGAAAGGCTCCTTTACGAGGAAAAATCTAACCAGCTGTTTTTTTTAATCCAAAAACCGGAGCAGAGAAAACCTGCTCCTGGTAAATTAGTCATCCCGATTGATAATCAGGAAGCGCAATATGGATTCTTGAAGGTGGAAATTGCGTTCAAGAGTGACAACGGCAGATGGCTCCAATTTTAGATTGAAAAGGAAATATTGGCCTTCTATATGTTTGCGGATCAAGTAGGCGAATTTTTGTCTTCCCCACTCTTCAAAAGTTTCAATGGATCCCCCTGCGTCAGTTATCCAACTTTTCACTTTATCTACAATGTCCGCAGTTGCTTCTTCTTCAAATTCCGGGGTAACGATAATGACGAGTTCGTAATCTCGCATCATATCCTCCTTTCCTCGGGCTTGTCTCCAGACAGTGTGGTCAGCACGCCGGAAACGGAAAGTAAATTGGTTGAGTGACCGAGGGAGAGTTTAGCATAGATGGAAGTATTTGGGAAGGGTGAACAGAGGGATTGAAATCCAGCAGATAAATACTGCATTTGGGGTTGTTTCTGGGAGCGGGAAGATTGGTATAACCTGCCCCGAGATCTGCATTCCTGGAGAAAATCTGTGGGCAGGATTAAATGCATCCCGGGCGATTATTTCAGGAATTCTGATAATTTGACTGTCCAGATCAGCTTCAGCTCCAGCTGCCAGGAGCAATTCCATAGCATCCTGATTGTGCAATTAAATTCCGGGATTTTCCAGTAGGGGAAATCCCTCAGCGATGATTTTTTGAACTGTATCACTTGGGAGAAGATTGAGTGCTGGCCTCCTCTGAGTTACTCCCGCTATTATAGAAAACCCCAGCCTGGATGTCCAACCGGGGTGATTTATACACTATTGTTTACAACACAAATTAACGAGTTCGTGGTTTTCTGATAGGTGAACAATGGATCTTCTGGTTTAGTACAGCCCCCAATCCACAGCACCATCTTCCATAAAGGAGCGGTCCCAGAATTCCCGACCCATTTCAATTGATGTTGGTATTCCCAGAACTTCTTCCGTTTTGCTGCGGCAAGCTTCCATCAACTGTGGGGCGTAAGGACAAAATGGAGTGGTGAGAATCATGGTAACGAGGGCTTTATCATCCTGGATTTGCACATCTCTGACCAGTCCTAATTGAATGATGTTCATTCCCAGTTCTGGATCCATTACACTCTCCAATCCTTTGTGAAGTGTATCTGCCAGTTCCGCATCATCACTCATTAACTGCCAATTTTCTAATGCCATTTTTATTCTTCTTCTTTGGTTTTCTTAATCCGGTACTTACATTGTTTGTCGCCATCGAGTATGCACTCAACCCGCTCCGGTGTTGTGGAGATAAAATGGGCGATTAATTCTTGGTCAATTATACAAATCTCTGGATGGTCTTCACCAATGTGATGGTAGGGACAGCTTGCTTCCACAATATAATAATTGTCTTCTTCTTCCTGCAAATTGATCATATACCCTTCTGCAGTTAACACTTCCTGAAGAAGCTGAAGTCGTTCTTCCAGAGTTAGATCTTTCAAATCCACGTCCTGGGTCAGTTCTCTGGCAATTTCTAAGGCAAGATCTTGGAATAAATCACCGAGTACCTTCTCAGAGAGGTTAGCTTTTAACTGCTGCAGCAAACGAAGAGATAATTGGAGGTACCGTTGAGGGAACTGCTCCATGCCCTTGTTGGTTAAGCTGTATACCAAACGAGGTCTTCCGACTCCGTGTCGTTCTTCTTTTGACTGAATTAAACCTTCCGCTTCCAGTTTAGTGACATGGTGACGGACTGAAATGGGATTAATATCCACAGCTTCAGCTAAATCATTCACAGTTCTCCGCTGATTATGGAGAAGGGTTCGAAGAACTCTATTTCGAGTGTTATTGTTCATAGTGTTTTCACAGGTTTTGTTTCCTTTCACAAAAAGTCTAACATCGAAAGAAATAAATGTCAATAATTTATATGATAATTATCCTAAATATTGACTTATCAAGGGAACTATGCTACAATTTTTCCTGTCAAAAAAATGCTCAAAATACCTTAAGATCAGTGATTGGAGCGGTTATATATGTCTGAGCTGGTTATAAATAATTTACATGTAAATGTTGAAGAAACTGAAATATTAAAAGGCGTGAATCTCACAATTAAAACAAATGAAGTTCATGCAGTAATGGGTCCGAATGGGACAGGAAAATCAACCCTGGCATATGCATTAATGGGTCATCCAAAATACAAAGTCACAAAAGGAGATGCAACTCTGGACGGGAAGGATTTGCTGGAGTTGGATCCAAATGAGCGCTCCAAGTTAGGATTATTCCTCGCTTTTCAGTATCCAATTGCCATCCCGGGAGTATCGGTTGCCAACTTTTTACGGACAGCCATAAATGCCCATCGGAAAGCACAGGATCCTGAAGATAAAGGCATCTCAATTCCTGATTTCAGGAAAAAGCTAAAAGAAAAAATGGCCCTTCTTGACATGGATGAATCTTTCGCCGGAAGGTATCTCAATGATGGTTTTTCCGGTGGAGAGAAAAAGAGGGTTGAGATTTTACAAATGGCTACTCTGGAACCCAAATTTTCAATTTTGGATGAGACTGATTCCGGATTGGATATTGATGCCTTAAAGATCGTGGCGCATGGGATCAACACAATCAGCAATAAAGACCAGGGCATTTTAGTAATTACACATTATCAAAGAATTTTAAATTACATCACACCGGATTTTGTACATGTGATGTTGAATGGCAGAATCGTGGAATCAGGCGGTCCCGAGCTGGCTCTTCATTTGGAAGAAGAGGGGTATGAGTGGCTGCGGGAGAAACACGCTGTTTAAATCGTTTTTAAGAAGGCGTTTTCCTTCTTTGAAATTTTGGAGTATTTCTCATGCCGAGTGACGAGAAATTAATCGATAGTATTGGTGATTATAAGTATGGATTCAGTGATCCTGAAGTCCATGTGTTTAAGAGTAAGAAGGGATTGGATCGGGGCGTGGTAGAAGAGATCTCCCAAATTAAAGGTGAACCAGAGTGGATGCTCGAGTACCGGTTAAAAGCATTTGAGCACTTCAAAAAGCGCCCAACGCCAACCTGGGGTCCTGATCTTTCGGATTTGGATTTGGATGATATCTATTATTATGTAAAACCAACCGAGAAAGAAGAAACATCCTGGGATGATATACCTGAATCCATTAAGAACACTTTTGATCGGCTGGGAATTCCAGAAGCAGAGCAAAAATTTCTAGCTGGGGTGGGTGCCCAATATGAATCAGAGATGATTTATCACAGTATCCATGAACAGTTGGCAGAGCAGGGTGTTATTTTTAAAAGTATCGAAAATGGCCTCCGGGAACACCCCGAACTATTCCGGGAATATTTTGGCAAAGTTATCCCCTTTACTGATAATAAATATGCTGCCCTAAACAGTGCTGTCTGGTCGGGGGGCTCATTTGTTTATATACCACCGGGACTTAAGGTGGATTTGCCGCTCCAGGCTTATTTCAGGATGAATGTTGCCAATATTGGGCAATTTGAAAGATCCTTAATCATTGCTGATGAAGGATCCCAGGTTCATTATGTGGAAGGCTGCACAGCGCCCACGTATACAACCAACTCTCTACACAGCGGCGTGATTGAAATTGTTGTGAAAAAAGGTGCCCGGGTCCGATATACAACTATTCAGAACTGGTCTAATAACGTATATAACTTGGTGACTCAGCGGTCTCGTGTGGAAGAAAAGGGGACCATGGAATGGGTAGACGCCAACTTGGGATCAAAAGTAACCATGAAGTATCCCTCCTGTATGCTGATGGGAAAGGGGGCTCATGGGGAAATTCTTTCGATTGCTTTTTCAGGCAAAGGCCAGCATCATGACACCGGCGGCAAAATCATTCACCTGGCACCGGATACAACCAGTAAGATTATTTCAAAGTCTATCAGTAAAGATGGCGGGAGAGCTTCTTACCGGGGATTATTGCGGGTAAATAAAGGCAATACTAATGTCAAATCCAATGTTGTCTGTGACGCGCTTCTCCTTGATGAGACTTCGCGCTCTGATACTTATCCCTATATTGAAGTTGATGAACAAGATGTCAACATAGGCCATGAAGCTTCTGTATCAAAAGTGGAAGAAGAGCAGCTATTTTATCTGATGAGTAGAGGTTTAACTGTAGAAGAAGCAACCGGAATGGTTGTTTCCGGGTTTATTGAACCTCTGGTAAAAGAACTCCCGATGGAATACGCGATAGAAATGAACCGCTTGATACAGCTTCAAATGGAAGGATCAATCGGCTGATGAAGGAATATTATGGCAAGAAAACAACCTGAAAAGGAATTCAATTTTTCCCGCGATATGATCCCGGATTCTGATAAGGTTCCTGCCCTCTTACGGGAATTACGTTCCGATGCCTGGCAGGCTTATCAGGAGCTGCCATTTCCAACGATGAAGGATGAAGCTTGGCGCAGGACATCCCTTTCAGGATTTGATTTTAGAAAGATTCAACTGCCAAATGGCAAAGAAGTTCCCGAGAAGATCACTGGCAGCATTCTCACGGATGGTATCCTGGCGAAAAAATCGATCGCTCTGCTCAGTCCGGCAGGGGTGAAGATTAATCAAACAGCACAATCAATAAAACAAGGTGTTATCTTCTCAAACCTCACTGAAGCAGCAAAAAAACATCCCGATTTAGTGAAAAAGGTGCTGGGTAAGGTCGTATCTCCCCGTGATGGAAAATTTGCTGCAGCTACCGCAGCTTTTGCTAATCATGGACTGTTCATTTATGTTCCTAAAGGTGTTGAGGTTAGTGAACCCCTTTTTAGTATTGTGTTTGCCCCCTGGGAAGGAACAGCACATTTTTTCCAGTGCCTGATTTATCTGGAGGAAGGATCTTCTTTGACATATATCCATGAATCCCTCTCTCCTGAAAATAGTTCTCAACCCTCTCTTACTGGAGAAAATGTAGAGATCTTCGTTGGTAAAAATGCCAACCTGAAAATCGCTGAAATTCAATCTTACGGCGATCAGGTTTGGAGCTTTAGTCATAAAAAAGCCCTTGTTGATCGGGATGGATACCTGGAATGGGAAATTGGCGCCCTGGGCTCATACCTGTCCAAACACTTCATTACTGTGGACTTAATTGGTCAGGGTGCTGAAGGAAGAGTGTCTGGTATGTTTTTTGCGGACCAAAAGCAGCATCTTTCCTACAATACAATGCAGCGTCATCTTGCTCCCCGGACTACCAGCGACCTGCTTTTTAAAGGTGCATTAGGTGGTAAAAGCCGTTCAGTCTGGCGGGGGATGATCTACGCTTCTCCCGGAGCGCAATATATAGATGGCTACCAGGCAAACCGCAATCTAATCCTTAACTCAGGCGCCAGATCTGATTCCATTCCTGGATTAGAAATCCTTAATAATGATGTCCGCTGTACCCATGGTTCTACAGTAGGAAAAATTGATCAGGAGCAGCTCTTTTATCTCCTCTCCCGGGGGATTCACCATCTTGAAGCGGAGCTGTTGATTATTCAGGGATTTTTTGATGATATCTTTTCCAGATTTCCCCTGCCGGAAGTGGGTGAACAGATCTGGATGAAAATTAAGAACAGGGTTACGAAGAAGTAATGCCATGATTTTTTGGCAGTATTATTCACTTTTCAGAGAAGACTGATAGAATTGTGTTTTATTACAAACTTGATGGAGGACACCTTGGCAACTATTCCATTTTCAAGACCGCCTGCAAACAATAATGATTTTGAAATTGGCGATCACGTAGAAGTTCTTTGCGATCATGATTATGAGGATGCTCGTGTCCGTGATTGGCTGGCTGGTGTGGTCGTAAAGAGAGGGCATAAAAAAGTAGCAGTACAATTCCACAAGAATGTATACCTGACTGATGGCTGGATGGTACCTGATCGGGTTTTATGGTGTTTAATAACATCTCAAAACATCCGAAAACCAGAAAAGAGACCCCAGTCAAAATCATAGATAAGAATTTAATTGAATACTGATTGGGAGTTAGTGTTCCATGGCTGCTAAAACGACAACAGGGCTTGATGTTCAGCAGGTCCGGAAAGATTTCCCTGTTTTATCAAGAGAAGTCCGACCTGGAGTTCCGCTGATTTACCTGGATTCAGCTGCAACGAGCCAGAAACCTGAAGCCGTATTACAGGCGATGAACACTTATTACCGTGAAAATAACGCAAATATTCATCGGGGCATTCACACCCTTGCCGAAGAAGCAACCCACGTCTACGAAACAGCCCGTAAAAAGATTGTCGGGTTCATTCATGCTCCCTCCGTTGAGCAGCTGATTTTCACCCGTAATACAACTGAAGCAATTAATCTTGTCGCATTTTCCTGGGGGAGGCACAATTTGTCTGCTGGTGATCATATCCTGTTGACAGAGATGGAACACCATTCCAATCTTGTCCCCTGGCAGCTGCTGGCTGCGGAGATGGACCTGGTTTTGGACTTTATTCCCGTGACACCGGAAGGTATTCTGGAACTTGATGAGTACCAAAAGCTGTTAAATTGCAATCCGAAGCTGCTTGCCCTTACCCACATGTCGAATGTTCTGGGTACAATAAACCCTTTAAAAGAGATCCTCCAAGATGCAAAATCTGTTGGCGCGGTCACTTTGGTTGATGGAGCGCAATCTGTACCCCATTTACCTGTAAATGTGGCGGATCTGGAAGCTGACTTTTATGCATTTTCAGCTCATAAAATGTGCGGACCAACTGGCATTGGAGCACTTTATGGGCGAAAAGATTTACTGGAAAAGATGCCTCCATTTCTAGGTGGAGGTGAAATGATCAAGCGTGTAGAACTGCGGTCGTTTAAAGCGAACGATTTACCGCATAAATTTGAAGCAGGGACACCGGCGATTGCCGAAGCGGTAGGCTTTGGCGCAGCGGTTGATTATCTCCTGGACCTAGGGATGGACAAGATAGAAAACCACGAACGACTGCTGACAAAATATGCCATGGAAAAATTACAGGAGATTCCTGATCTCACTGTTCTGGGTCCTCCGGCAGAGAAGAAGGGCGGTGTAATCGCTTTTTATCTCAAGAATATTCATCCTCATGATGTTGCTCAAATTCTGGATAGTGTTGGTGTTGCTATCAGGGCTGGTCATCACTGTGCGCAGCCTCTCCATACGAAATATAACCTTCCTGCCACGAGCAGAGCAAGCATGTATCTCTATAATACATTAGACGAAGTGGATAGATTAATCGATGGAATCCAGAAAGTAAAGGATATCTTCAGGTAGTGCGAAAATATAGGATAGATTATGGAAGATTTTTACCGGGAACTTATTATCGAAAGGTATAAAACTCCTCACTTTAGAGGAGAATTAGAACCCAATGATATCACCTTTGAGGATGACAATCCGGCCTGCGGAGACCATATCCGGATTGATGTCCGAGTAGATGAAAATCAGGTTGTGACAGAAGCAGTTTTCAGCGGTGAAGGTTGCGCGATTTCCCTGGCGTCTGCCGACTTGCTGCTGGAATCGATTATCGGTAAATCCATTGATGTTGTTAAGGAACTGACAAAAGAAGATATTCTGGATATGCTTGGAATCGAGTTGGGACCGGTGCGGTTAAAGTGTGCTCTATTGTCATTGAAAGTATTAAAATCGGGTGTATACGGTATTGGGAAGACAGATTCTACAGAGTAAACCCGCCATGTTACGTAGTAGTTGGGAACAAAAACCTCATGCGGTAAAAATGAGGTTTTTCTCATTTCTTTACAAGATTGCTTTACTATTTTGTTAGATATCCATTTATCCTCCTTTACAGCTTATAATCGAAACTGAATGATTTCATTGTCCTTGATGTGGGTTTTGATAAGGTATAATCAGTGAGGATTTTAAGGAGAACGGAAGATGCCGTTTGTCATTGGTGAGAATGTTGGACCTTATCGATTAATCGAAAAACTTGGGAAAGGGGGAATGGCAACGGTATTTAAAGCCTACCATCCCAGCCTTGATCGATATGTCGCCATTAAGGCGCTGCATCCCGCATTCATGGAACATCCCGGCTTTATTGATAGATTCGAGCGGGAAGCCAAAGTGGTCGCAAAGCTTGACCATCCGAATATTGTTTCCATTTTTGACTTCTCGGAACACGAAGATCGACCTTACCTAGTTTTGAAATATATCCGGGGTGAGACCTTAAAAGCACGTCTGGAGAAAGCTAAACTGACTTATAAAGAGTCCCGGCATATTTTTCGGGTTATTTCATCTGCCCTGGCCTTTGCTCACCGGGAAGGTGTGCTGCATCGTGATGTAAAACCATCCAATGTACTTTTGGAAAAAGGTGGACAAATTTACCTGGCTGATTTTGGATTGGCCAGAATCACAGAAACCAGTCAGACAACTCTTTCCGGTCAAATGATGATGGGAACTCCGCACTACATATCTCCCGAACAGGCAAAGGGCTTGGGAGATCTGGATAACGGAACAGATATCTATTCTTTAGGGGTGATGATGTATGAATTGCTGGTAGGGGAGGTTCCCTTTCAAGCGGATACGCCATTTTCTATCATTCATGATCATATTTACAGTCCCCTGCCATTGCCCCGGGATATGAATCCTGACCTGAATGAGGATATTC
>JAUWEC010000194.1 GCA_030608465.1 Chloroflexota bacterium | reverse complement strand
TAATTTGGCTCAAGCCTGATATTCATCAAATGATTAAGGCTGTTGATTGGACAACCCTGGTTTTCTTTATGACCTTGTTCATGGTCGTTGGGGCTGTGCAGGAGGTCGGCTTGATGGCTCTCGCGGCTGCAGGCATGAGCCGGGTCATTGGCGATAATTTAGGGTTGGCTATTTTTGTGATTGTAATTGGAGTTGGATCTCTCTCAACCGTTATCGCAAACATTCCGCTGGCGGCTTCGATGCTGCCCGTGGTTGACTTTTTGTCCGGCTCTATCCCGGGGGCCAGCAGCAAGGTTTTGTATTATGCGCTCTCAATGGGAGCCGCCATGGGAGGCAACGGGTTTATTATTGGGGGCGAAGCGAATCTGGTCACTGCAGGTATCACCGCCCAAGCAGGCTCCCCGATTTCGTTTAAGGAATTTTTCAAGATCGGTTTACCAATCACCTACATAACGCTAATCATCGGCTACTTGTGGCTGATGATTAGTTTTGGGATCTTCTGAGAGGACAATTATGAAAACTATTCTATATCCCACTCGCGGCGGTCAGACAAGTTACCTGAACCAGGATGGTGTAATTAAACTCGCCAGGGAAGGAAAGGCGAAGCTGATTTTCCTTTATGTCTCAAATGTGCAGTTCCTGGAGAAACTGGGTTATGTCAGTCACACAAAGGTGGTTGAGGAGGAATTGGAAGACTTGGGTGAATTCCTGCTCGCCATGGCTTGTGAACGCGCCGAAAAAGCCGGCTGGAAAGCCGAGGCAGTTGTCCGGCAAGGTGTTTTTCTGGAAGCTGTGAACGAAGTAATCCGCAAGCATCAGGTAGATACATTTGTAATTGGCGCGCCTGGTTCAGACCATGCGGTCACCACAACGGATTTTCTGCAAAATTTGATCCAGGAAATCAAGGATATAAATCACATAGAAGTGTTGGTCATTCAAAATGGCCATTTGATTGACCTGTAACAATCCGCTAGAGTTGTTCAATATTAAGATGAGCTATCCACGCTGACAAAGATCTTCCCTGCACCGGGGAAGAGTTCCTTCAGTTTGACGGATTACTCCGGGACCGGAGGTTACTTTAAGAGGGGCATAGGTGAGCCTTAGACCCCCGACTGAACGGCGCTTTTATTATGGAACGACAGAGATCCCCTGTGTGCAAGGGGATTTTTTTCTCGCAGTCTTCCCTGTTATTTCCGGATCGTGATTACAGAAATTACGTTTGTTACAAAATCCCACTTTTGGCTGCCGTAACGATCGCTGCCACGATTACCTTTCTCCCCAAACTTGCAAAAAAGCGATAATAACTTTGGCGGAATTATCAGAAGCGAGTTGAAAAAAGGTGTTAATCTCATTCTCGCCATGGCCCCCACCTGCAAGGTCAGATAATGAACGGAAAGCAATGAAAGGTATGTTATTCACATGAGCTACATGAGCAACAGCTGCAGTCTCCATGTCGAGGGCATCGGCCTGAAAGGTATCCCAAACCCAGTCACGATACTCTGCATTATCCACAAAGGTTGGTCCACTGACACCATTCCCGCCGAGAATTACTATAGGATCAACCTGCAAACATTTGCCAACCGAAGTACATTTATTAAGCTGAACATCATCCGCAACCTGGCGAGCTACAGCTAACATCTCAGGATCGACCTGAAACCAGAAATGGTCTTTTTCTGAGTCGGGTTTGTTGCCTTTGCGCGTTACAGATACTTTTTGGGGGAACATCATGCCATAATTGGGGAATTCCACCGAATGCCATCCCAGATCCCATCCGTCTTCCGTTTCCCTGGCAAACAACTGTTCCTGGTATTGACCCCACTGGGAAGGCACAACAACATCACCAATGTTCAGGTCAGGATTCACGCCACCAGCGATACCAGAAAACAGGATACCGCTGATATTAAAATAATCCAGGGCCGTTTGGGTGGTCATAGCAGCGTTGACCATACTGATGCCGCTCGTGAAAAGAATGACTTCGTTGTTTGCCAATTGCCCAACGTGATAGCTGCGGCCGTTGATCAGGTAGGTGTCACTGATCTGGGCCTCACTTAGTAAATTTTTCATTTCGGGTTCGTAGGCGGAGATAATAGCCAGTCGCGATGAATTATCTAAAGATGCTATTTGAACCTCTGGAGGTGAGGTACATCCCACTAAGAATAAAACGAAACCTACTAATGAGGTGATAAGAAATTTCCGAATCATTGAAAGCACCTTTCTGATGTAATAAATTATATTCCAAACTAACATTAAGGAACAAGAAAAACAAGGTGAACCCCGATGCCCTTTATGTCTACTCATGGGGGAAAATTCAGATCAGTAGATCTATAGGAAATATCCCTTACACATTATCTTCACCAGAAATTCAGTTTACTAACCAGGAAGGCGCCTTATATCAATAATAATCGCGGTTCGAATCCACCAACGCCCACTAAATAATCTACCCGGAATGGGTGGATTATTGTTTAACTTGAGACTTTTGTCCGATTGCCAAATGAAGAAAATACTTTTTTTTAGATTGGGTTTAATTCTGTACCTTATAACCTCGCCGCCAGGAAGGGAACCAGCATTTCTTCTTGAGAGCTGCAGCCGCTCATGATAAGAACAATCAGGAATATTAATAGAAATTTGGATTTGGACATTGATTCCTCAGGTAACTATAAAATTTAGATAGAAAAACAAGATTATTTATTGAATGAATTCTCTATCATTGTAACCGCTTCAGGTTTAAAATCAGTTTAATCCTTAATGGAATTTTAGATAAATCTTCAGGCCTGAATGACAACAATGATCCAAGTTCTCGTAAGATCCAGAAACTGCATCTGCTGGATCAACCTTGATTTGTTTCCGGGTTATTCTTACAGCTCATGCTAAAATTAAGGTTGGATAAATAAAATTTCAGGAGTAATTTGATGATAGTATTAATCCGGGGTGGAGGAGATCTGGCAAGCGGAGTGGGGGTGAGATTGCACCGGTCAGGCTTCCAGGTAGTGATCACAGAACTGCCTGAGCCTTTGGTTGTCCGCCGCAAAGTGTCACTTGCCGAGGCTATCCACGAAGGTTTGGTTCAGGTGGAAGGCGTTACCGGAAAGCTTGTTGAGGATTCTTCTGAAATTAAGTCTATTCTTCTCTCCGGGGTTATCCCTGTTTTAATTGATCCGGATTTAGAGTGCCTGGAAGTGCTTAATCCCGATGTGGTAGTGGATGCCCGGATGAAAAAAAAACCACCCCGGGAAGGAAAAGAGTTGGCATCTCTGGTAATAGGTCTAGGACCCGGATTTGTTGCTGGCGAAAACTGCCACGCAGTTATAGAAACTAACCGAGGGCACAACCTGGGTAGAGTTCTCTGGCAGGGGGTTCCGGAACAAGACACCGGAATTCCAGGATCTGTCCAGGGATACAGTTCTGAACGGGTATTAAGAGCGCCGGTGGATGGGGTGCTTCAGACAAGGGTTGAAATCGGAGACCGGCTAAAAAAAGGCTCTCTGGTTGCCCTGGTGAGAAAGGAGGATGTGTTGGCTCCGTTTGACGGAATTCTGAGAGGTCTCTTGCGGGATGGAACTGCTGTAAAAGCTGGTTTTAAGATCGGAGACGTGGATCCCCGGGAAGATCCCAATTTGTACAAATTAATATCAGATAAATCACGAGCAATTGGTGGAGGAGTGTTAGAAGCTATCCTTGCCTGCCCGGATTTGAGGTCTGTTCTATGGACTTAGTTAAAGCATTGAGGTTGACCAATAAGACAAAAGCAGCGCTTGTGGGTTCTGGGGGTAAGACCACTGCAATGTACCAGCTTGCCCGTGATTTTGGGTCCAGGGTGATTCTGACCACTACAACACACCTGGCTCTGGATCAGCTTCAGCAGGCTGACCAGCATATACTATTGGAAAGTATGGGAGATTTGTCTTCCAAAGAGAAAGATCTGGTTGGGGATATTTTGCTGTTTACCGGTCCTCAGGTTGAAACCAACCGTGTAAAAGGTCCTGATCAGGAAATCCTGGTTCAATTGGCTGAATTAGCAGACCGATGGGAATGTCCGCTGTTGATTGAAGCAGATGGCGCCCGGCAGCTGCCGATCAAAGCTCCAGCGGATCATGAACCTGCTATCCCGGAATTTGTAGATACGGTAATTGTCGTGGCTGGCCTTTCCGGATTAGGTAAGCCGCTGAATGAAAATTGGGTGCACCGTCCGGAGATTTTTTCAGATCTGGTAGGTGTTCCTCTGGGATCAGAAGTGAACAGCCAGCTCTTGGCAGCCGCATTGACATCTTCCCGGGGAGGTTTGAAGAATATTCCTGCTAGTGCCCGGAAGTTGCTCTTGATTAATCAACTAGATAGTTTTCCGAATTGGAGAACATTCCATGATCACGTGCCGTCATTTTTAAGCCATTATCAGGCGGTGGGGTTTGCAGTTCTCGAGGATCAAATGCTCCTGGAACTTCATGAGCCAATTGCTGGGGTGATTCTGGCTGCTGGAGGATCAACCAGGTTTGGGACCACAAAACAGCTGCTGGATTGGAAAGGAAAACCGCTGGTGAACCATGCGGCGGAAACCGCCCTGGAGGGTGGTCTTTCGCCGGTTCTGGTTGTAACTGGCGCAGATCAGAGTAAAGTCACCCGATCTTTAGAAAATCTGCCAGTGGAATGCGCCTACAATCCAGATTGGGAACAGGGGCAAAGCTCTTCGGTGAGAACCGGGATTGAGGCTCTTCCCCCGAATGTGGGCGCTGTGATATTCCTACTGGTTGACCAGCCGTTTATTCCTCCTAAGTTGATTCGGCGTTTAGTAAAAACTCACGCTGTCAAACGGGCGCCAATTATTCACCCCCAGGTGAATGATGAACGGGCAAATCCTGTTCTTTTTGACAGAGAAGTTTTCCAGGAATTGAGCTCATTAGAGGGAGATACCGGGGGCAGGGTTTTGTTTAACACCTTTCCTACCCAGGTTGTACTCTGGGAAAATGACTTGATCCGGAAAGATATCGATACGCCGGAAGATCTTGAAATATTACAGTCAGCAGGAGAATAAATTCTTGACAGAGGTCACATCTCACCTGGATCAAAAC
>JAUWEC010000019.1 GCA_030608465.1 Chloroflexota bacterium | reverse complement strand
GTTTCCCCCGCTCCCTCACTCTTCAGTAATCTATAAAATCCCCAGGCACCAAAAACGCTATGCAGTGCAAGGACAATACTTATCCCGGCAGGAAGCGGAAAAATCAACGCAAACCATCCCGGGAGATACCATAAGCCAGAAAGAGGATTTGCCGCAAATGGAACTCCAGAATATATTAGGTTTGACCACAGGGGAATGGAATGTTCTTGCAGGATGGCGTTCCGCAAGTAAACCGCATTAGGATAATGCGTAAGAAGTAAATCCGTATATTGAGCTGTTTCGGATGGGAACGGAATCCAACCCAATATCCCGGGCAGGTACATTATCACTGGCAAAATTAAAAGAAATTTAAATATCTCAGTCTTTCCTGATTTTTCCCTGATCGTATCTGATATTTTTGATTGCTTAAATATTTTTTTTGTTCGATTCATGGCTTCATCACCATATAGATTTCCACCTTGTTATTGCTGAATACCAGTGGATATTCCATATCTTTCATCCAACCCGCTATATCATGTTCTAATTTAATTTCATAAAAAATATAATCAACGCTTTTTTGTGCCAGTTGAGTTTGGGCTGTTGCCGTTGACAATTCACCCAGGAAAAATTTTTCTTCGAAATCTTTTTCGCTTTCTGCGTTAATTGTTTCAAATTGATGACCGTATACTACTCTCCTTCCGGTCATAGAGGGAATATACAATCCATTTTTTTCATTAGCCAGGATGATATCGTCCTGTTCGGTATGATCGGTGATCCAATCAAGTCCGTCTCCTACTGAAGATGAAATAAAGATTTGAGGATCTTGTCCAGCTGCCGCCCGGATTCCAGATAACAGTACAATGAAATTTGTAGGCATAATCAAACAAAAAAGAAGGATAATAATTGTCTGAAATTTTATAGAAGTTTTTTTCACAATTACTTCAATTCCTAATACACTCAATCCGGCCAAAGGAACATAAATTCCAGATAAAAATCTTCTCTGCAAATTCCAGGGAATAAAAACCAGAATCAGACTGACTGCAGCCCAGACTACGATTATTCTGCCTTGCTCGCTTTTCCATCCTTTTAACGTACCCAGTACTGCCAAAATCAAACAAGGTGACAACGAGATGACCAGATCCAGTAAACCCGGAGATTCAGTGATGTTTTGCTGGTTCCAGATGGATAAAACAGGATCAGATAAAATTACCCAATATTGATAGAGAAGGATAAAACCTCCCCCAATACCGAATAATAACAACTTAATAATCTGTTTAGATTCCTTAATTCGATTCAGAGCTCTCCCACTAGAATTAATAATTTCAATCCCAGTCTCTATACTCAATACTAAAATTACAATTACAACAGCAAAGGGCTGCACAAATCCGAGCGCTAATCCCAATAATAAATTACTAATTGGTTTTCCTCCAAAACCCGGTATAATCGCCAAAATCATCAAACCAAGTCCAATGCTAAAATGTGGATTTGTGTACATAGACAAAAAAGGATAAGCCTCTGCAACCCAAAAATCACTTGTGATGCTTCCAAAGACTACAGCCAGCCAGCCAAACCCCGAACCTATAGCTGCAATGGAAAATCCCAGCGATTGCATTTTTGGTTCCCTAAATATTGATTTAAAATAAACACTCAAAACCCAGAGAAGGAAAACAGCGCTTATCAAGCGGGCGATATGGAATACCGTAAGCAGTGGAAGATTGACAATCCTGGATAGGTGCCCTAACCCAATATATAAGAGGAATAAATAAGCGCCTTCTCCTGGTTCCGCGGTATAGGGAAGCACAAATTTCCAGTCCCCTTGATATCCCAGCTGCATTTTTGCCAGATAAGAATGCCCATCAGTTGTATTTATTAAAAATCCCCCAAAAACAAGTTCCGCAGTGCCCATTCGGAAAGCGTAAATAAAAGGAATCGTTATCAATAAAACAACAAGGCAGCTGATAATCAGCATCACTCTCTTTTTAGGCATGGTTTTATTTTATCAGCTTTTAAATCTGCCCCTTGCTTTCATACAAATCCGCACCTATAATCACTGCATAGTTCCTTTAGAAACAGGAGGATTTACCGGGCAATGAGCCGATCAAAGACGTTGTACCAACTTCAAATTTTCGATTCCGGAATAGATCAAGCTATCAAACGAATTCAAGCAATTGAGTTGATATTGAGTGATACCAAAGAATTTGATATTGCCTTGAAAAATAAGGAAGAACATAATAATATTCTTGACGAAAAACGGAAAGCCCTGAAATCAACAGAACACAATGTTGAAGACCAAAATCGAAAAATTGCCCAAAATCAAAATAAGCTTTATGGCGGAGCTGTCACCAATCCCAAAGATTTAGAGGATCTACAACTGGAGTCGGTATCTCTTCATAAATACGTTTCTGTGTTGGAAGAACGTCAGCTTGAAGCCATGTTCGAATCTGATCAGGCTCTAGAAATCTTTAACCAATCCTCTGCTCGCTTAGAGGAAATTACCGTGAGAAAACAAATCGAAAGCGCGACCCTTTCCACTGAAATAATCTACCTCGAATCCACGATTTCTACCCTCCAGGAAGATCGCAGTACATTATTAACTGGCACAGATCTCCTGGAATTGCCAATTTACGAGGCATTGCGCAAATCTTCCGGCGGTATTGCGGTCACACTCATGATAAATAGCAGCTGTTCTTCATGCGGTTCAAATATACCATCGGCGATAGAACAAGAAGCCCGCTCACCAACAAAACTCTCATTCTGCCCAGCTTGTAAACGTATCCTTTATCCGGGATCAAGTTAGGTAAAAGAGACTAACTATGTTTCGTTTTTTGCCAAAGGTATTTTTAGATTATCCTTCCTTTTGGGCGGGAGTTCTCCTAACAACAATCTTTTTAATCTTGTTCTTCCGATATCGCCTAAGATTTAAAAATTCCTTCTTCAGAATTATCAAACGCATCAAGTCATTCCGAGACAGCTTATCCGTCACTTCAGAATCCGATTACAACCGGATACTTTACAAATATGTACAAGGAAAACACATTTTTTCGGATTTCTCACCTCTTGAAAGAATTGTCGTCCCTCCTCGATGCATCGCGCCGCCCCCCTCTGTCATTCCTGGAGATGAAACGATAGATCCCAGTTTGCTCCAGCAGACTCTGGGGTACGATCCCGCGTTTCCAGAATTTTCCGTAGAATATTACGCCCCAACTTTCACACTGCTGGATGCATTAACAAATGGCGCAAATATCTGCCTTCTTGGTTCTCCCGGAACCGGCAAGAGCGTTGCAATTGCGGATTGCATAACATCTATTGTTAAAGGTGAAACCAAACACCCGGAACTTTCAGCCAAGATTCCATTTTATGTAGAAGCGCAGCATATCCTGCAGCAATTTCCCGGCAGTGATATTCTGGGAATTATCCTGACAGCAATCCAGGCAAATCCTGTTTTTTTGACTCTTCCAAATTTTCCAAAATACCTCACAACAACCATCAACAAGGACAATGCCATCTTATTTATTGATGGTTTGGACACCCTTTCCCATACTGACACCAACCGGATAGCAAATTATATTATAACGTTGTGTAAAATTATCCCTTCCCTCCAGATTGTCGTGGCTGCATCACCATCCTACCTAGGGAATCTGATCAAAGCGCCGCTTGAAATGGTCTCAATCGCCCCCTGGGGTCAAAAGGAAAAGTATATTTTTCTTGAGAAATGGTCGAAACTTGGATTTAAATCTGCCTTGCCTTCGCTTCCGGATGTTTCTGGTGACCCTGAGGACCGATTGAATATTCGCAATTCTCTTCTTGTTATCAGTGGTCAGTACCTCACCCCATTGGAATTTACTCTAAATTCCTGGGCAGCATATGCAGGCGATCTCATTGGTTCTACCGCAGTTGACGCTATCGATTCCTATCTAATAAGAATCCTCTCCTCGCTATCTCAAAACTCTGTTCGGACGCTTGAAAATCTTGCCCTGCACGCTCTTGATCAGGAAAAAAGTTCCTTCACGAAGCGTGATATCAACATTTGGCTTTCCAATTTGACTGATTCCGCTGCTCCCGAGTTATCCGATGATAAAACCAGTCCAATACATCGTGCAGTTCAAATCGCCCTTGACTTTAACCTTCTCCAGAAAACCGGCCCGGATGGTTTTTATTTTTCCCACCCATCCATCGCTGGATTCCTTGCTGCAAGGGGTTTAAGGAGATCCAGCACCAATGTGATTAAGCGCATTTTAAACCAGCCTGATTGGTCGCTGGTCCATGAAACCATGCGCTATTTTTCAGCTTTTAATTCCGTTCAGCCATTTATGAATCAGTTATTAACCGATACTAGTCTCCTCAAGACCGGTTTGTTAAGAGCTTGCTCCTGGCTGACTTATATCAAGGCACCACTTGCCGATGAACAGAACCTTCTTCGCTCTATAACCCAGGAGATTTATACCAATCCTATCTACCTGGTAAAATTAAGACTTGTTATTGAGCTAGCTAAATCGGGAAACCCAAGCACCGGTGCCATATTCCGCCACTTGCTGCAATCAAAGAACCCTGATACCAGGAGGGCTGCAGCACTTGGCTCGGGTTTCATTCTTGACCTCGGCTCAGTACCACTTCTTATAAATCAGTTAAATGACCAATTCCCCACCTCAACTGCAGCCTGTTATGCCTTAGGGAAAATCGCTTCACCGAAAGCACTCGAAGCTATTGCTGATGGTCTTCTGCGTGGAGATGAATTATTACGCAGAGCAGCTGCAGAATCTTTGGCTCACAACCGCAGCGAAGGTCATCCTTCTCTGCGAGAAGGTGTCACAATGGATGATTTGCTTGTCCGATATGCTGTAGTCCACGGATTAAGTTTGATTAACGAATCCTGGGCAATTGAAATCCTTGACAAAATGCGCATTGATGAAGACGAATGGGTTGTTAGAGATCTTGCTCAACATGTATTCGAAATCTTTCAGACAGGGTCTCCCTACCTGCCAGTCCCACATCCCCCGTTACATACAGCTCCTTGGCTGCATACATTTTCAGAACAGCATAACCTGGCTGTCCCTTCCCCTGAAACTGCCTTAGAATTGCTCTCAGCTGCCTTGGAAAAGGGGTCAACTGAGCAAAAACAAGGTGCCCTCATCTATTTGCGTCGAGTATATAACCCCGAGTCTATTACCGTTCTGCTCGACTTGCTACGGGATTCAAACCCTGTTGTAAGTCAATTAGCTGCCCTCACTTTGTGGTTCTGTGCTCCACCAGGGTTTAAGGTTACCTCTCCTTCCGGTGAATTATCATAATCCCCAATTCACCATAGTTAACTTAAAATTCAAAACTCCTGCCTAATTTGGGCAGGAGTAGTCTCTATAGCTATGCTCCAGTTTAGTAAAGGTTATTTAAAACCAACTCCTGAATTTCTTCAGAATCTAAATCAAGAATTGAGATAAGTTTCTCGTTACCCTCTGCGCCGGCTACAATGTCAAATTGCTTTTGAGTGATGTTTAGTTTATTTGAAAGAAATCTAATCAATTCTTGGTTAATATCTTCGGTTTTCTCGGACAGATTTATTACAACCGTCCCATCTTTTAATATCTTTTTTATGCGCTGCTTTCCTCTTCCTTTTATAATCCTGACAGCCAGAGCAGAACCCTTTTCTCCATCGTGAAAGTTAAATTTTCTGCCTATCATCTTCTCACCTCGGGGAATTCGTAAACTATTTTCAATTTATAATAAATTACGCAATATTGCAGCTATAACTTCAACCAGGATCATTAATATTAATGGGCTGAAATCAAATCTACCGAAAGATGGCACTATCTGCCGAATTGGTCTCAGTAACGGTTCGACCAATCTATCTACTGATTGGCGGAAAGGATGAAAGGGATCCAAAAAATAGGTCAGGATCACTTTTAGTAATATCAGCAGCAACAAGGTCTGCTCAATAACGGTAATAATCGATTCAAAAACCATGGATCTCCCTTCCTTAGCGGGGACCAACCAACGCTGAACCAATGCGCAGTACGGTGGCTCCCTCTTCTATTGCAGTCTCAAAATCTCCACTCATTCCCATCGATAATCCACTCAAATTCGCATATGGATAATTCCGGTAAAGATAATCTCTTAATTTTCTAAGTTTTACGAAATATGGTCTCGCATCTTCTGGATTAACCGAATAAGGAGCCATTGTCATCAAACCCTTTATCTCAAGTGACGGGAAATTTATCACCATTTCTAACTCTTCCAGTAATTGATCCCACATATTTTCTTTCCAGGCATTCCAACCGTGTTTAGTTTCTTCTCCGCTCACATTAAATTCCAAATACACGGGTAATATTCGGTCAAATTGTTTTGCCCTTTTGTTCAGCGCCTTAGCTACTTGCAACCGGTCTACAGAATGAACTTCCGCAAAGTTAAGTGCGATCTGTGTCTCTTTGCCATGCTGAATGTTCCCAATCATATGCCATTCCAGCTGATAATCGGCAAGAATGTTTATTTTAAATAAGGCCTCGCTTAGATAACTCTCGCCAATTTTTGAGATGCCATTTTCTGAGAGAGCTTTTACAACTGCAGCAGATTTTTCTTTGGTAACTGCGATCAATTCAATTTCAGCTGGATTTCTTCCTGATCTTTGGGCTGCTTCATCGATCCTTTCCTGGATCTGTTCAAACCGTTCCTTGATCAGTGCATTTCCGTTAAATTCAATCATAAGTCCTCATTTTACTTCAATCCAATAACTGCTGCAAATCTTCCTGTTTTTCCATTTTCAGCCCGGTGCGAATACCAATTTCCAATATCACATGCCGTACATATTTCAGCTACCTCAATATGCTTAACCCCACTTTTTCTTAGAGAAATCTCGTTAGCTTTCCATAAATCTAATTTTACACTATCAAGACCTGTAACCAAAACCTGATCCCAATTATTTTCGAAAGAACTTTTTACTTTCTCTATAACTTCCTCACCAATTTCGTAATGATCAGGACCTATAGACGGTCCTATGCCAGCTAGTAGATCAGATGGACTGGTACCAAATTGTATTGTCATCTCCTTTACTGCTTCAGATGCCACTTCCTTCACTGTTCCTTTCCAACCAGCATGAACAATTCCTGCTGCATTATTTTCTGGATCAAACAGAAGAATAGGTACACAATCGGCAAACCGCATCAGCATCAGGAGCCCTGGAGTATTAGTGATCATTGCATCCCCCTGCATAAGTATAGAATTTCTACTCACAGGTTTATTAACTACATTGACATGCGCAGAATGCACCTGTCGAATTTGGGACAGTTGATTAGAAGAATACCCAAGTGCTGCAAGTAATTTCTTTTTATTTTCGGAAACCCGAGCCGGATCATCCCCGACTGTACCCCCCAGATTCAATGATTTCCAAGGAGACGGACTTACTCCTCCCAGTCTTGAAAAAACAGCCTGTGTTAATTTTGTTGAAAGAAGGGATTCGAATTGGAAATATCTCTGTCCGGCAGTTTCCCTGGTTATCATTTATCGTTATGTTTTATTTGATGCGCTTTGATTTTCACTGTCATAATTTTCCGTGTATCTGCCATCGTTTCCTCTACAATCGGGTATCCAAACCAGGCTGTTGTGAAACCAAAAAGACCTCCAGTTATAGTCCTCAGAAACGGTGTGCTTTCCCTGATCGGAATAATATCCCAAGGTAGTTGGCTGACGATTTGACTGACACCATCTAGACCGATCGGTATCATTCCCAGGATAAACCACCCCCATATTGGCAGGCTGGGTATTTTTCTCCCCGAGATAGAAAAAATTATTCCGAATGCCAGGATCGCTCCATAAATTGCTATATCACGCTGGCAAAGGGCTATTTTATAGCCAATTTTTTCATTCCCTACAAATTTATGGGCTTCATCAATATCAAATGGGTGAATCCCAGTTGCTTCTTCGAATGCCATCGGTAGGTCAACATTCGCAATTTCCCGGGGATAGGCAGTCTGCTCGCCGTAAATGAACCAGGACCGAAAGGCTAATTGGTGGCATAACCTTCCATAGACAACGTATATTATTTTCGCAGGTCCGGTATACCCATTTGCCTGAAGAACCGGAGCCAGCACAGCCAATCCCAAATAAAGGAAAACAAAGGCATTAAAAACAAACATATACCGGTAGGAAAGCCAATGAAAAAACCGATCTCCGAAAGAAATTTTCTCACCTCTCTCAACTTTTTTCTGGTGAGATTCTAGGTTTGCCTTTTCAAGTTGAATAAGACGATCCTGGGCTGCTCCTAATGTCACCTTTATTTTTATTATGTCAAATGGAGCTTTGATTTGATAAGGCCCAACTTCCAGGACAGGGATCTGTTCTACAAATTCTGGTAGATTATCTTTTTCGATATCAATAAGTACTAAACGATGAGGATAGCCTTCCTGCAGACTGTTCAAATCTTCCTCAGCCTTTTGGCATAATTTACACCCACCCCTTGTGTATAAAGTGACAGTTAACATACGAATTTTATTCCCAAACTAGAGGTTATTAAACAAACTTCCAAAACGGGTTAAGTATATGGTAATTTGCTCGAATAATCCCCAGAGTAACAAATTACCGATAATAATCATCACCACTCCCATGGTAATTTCTAAATAATGCATGGCTTTTCCATATTTCCTTAAAGTTGTAGTAACCCATCCAACACCAAGAGCAGCGATCAAAAATGGTATGGATAAACCCGCTGAATAGGCTGCTAACAGTGTACCACCAGTGAGCACTGATCCTCCGCTGAGCGATAGAGTGAGAATCGCTCCCAGAATCGGCCCCACACAAGGTGACCAACCAGCAGAAAAGAATATTCCCATCATTAGTGATGAAATGTACCCCTTATGTTTGTCAGGTTGGGTTTGTTTTCGTGTATCGTATTGCAAAAATGGGATTCGCCAGATCCCGGTCATATGAAGTCCAAATATGATCACTACAATTCCGCCAATTTTCTCCAGCCATTCCTTCGCCGCGCTAAGTAAACTTCCCAACGCGGATGTTGCAATTCCAAGAAGGATAAAGACCAGGCTGAAACCAATCACAAAAGCCAGTCCATGGGAAAACACAGTCCACTTATTTTGTTCTTTATCAGGTTCTTCAAATGCTGACCTACCACCAAGATACCCCACATAAGCTGGAACAAGCGGAAGAACACAAGGTGACAGGAATGAGGCTAGCCCAGCAATAAACGCAGTTCCCAGACTAAAGAAAGTTAAACCATCCATTGAAACTCCTAACAATAAATAATCTACCAACGACTACAAATCTTAATATTCAATTACCTTTACAGGCGTACCAATAGTTCCAGAAACAGTAATGTCTCCCTCTTGATAAGGAGTAATCGGATTCGACCATCGAAATATCCATTTGGCATCTTCCGGAGCAGCATTCACGCAGCCATGCGAGGACGGTTCACCAAAATTGTTGTGCCAGAACGTGGAGTGTATTGCAACCCCGGAACCAAGGAAAAAAGTCGCCCAGCCAATGCCCGGGATCATCCAGCCGGCTTGATTTGTTCCTCCAGCCATTTGAATGGAATGCAGTTTTCGCCAGATATGAAATCCAGGATAACCAGAAGCTGATAACGGCGTTTTAAATGGAATTTTTCCTGAGGAAATTCGGCAATAATAAACCTCAGTATTACCTTCAAAGCAGGACAGAGTCTGATGAGAGGGAGTAGCATCTATAACGATTTGTTTATTTTCAACATCGGGGGTAATGGGTGTCATTTCAGCGCTGGATATTGGCCTGAATGCTTCAGCTGGAGCCCAGAACAAATCACCCGGATTGCCGTATCTTTCATTAATCCGGTACCACAGATTGCCATCGCTTCCAGCTTTGATCTGATCCACCCACAACACCTGACTATAATAAAACCTTGGTGGCAGATTATTGCTTGCCTGCCATGCCCACCAGGATGAACGGGCGGGGGGATTATCAAGAATCGCATTTACCCAGGGCACTGTAACTTCAACCCAGATCCCTTCCATTCCATCAGGAATTACGCTAACCGGAGTATTGATCAAATTCTTTACCGGTTGAACATTCGGTGCCCAAATATATCCATCTGGCGTTTCTACCCAGCGCTGATTATTCCGGAATGGCCAAGGGCCGATAACTTCCCGCAGCCAAGGAATTACCTTGTCCTCGTAGTACGCTCCTATATTTGGCGCGTCATAATTCGGACGAATTTTTATGTCCACCATGCTGGCTGCTATGCGGCCTAATCTATCAGACACTGGAAAATCTTCAATCAATCCTGGCCTGAGGAAGGGTTTGACTAATGCTGCGCTCGCCACCAGGGCCGAAGTGTTGATAAAATCGCGCCTGGAAATGCTTTTAGATTTTACCGGGTTCATTTTACTCATATAGTTTTCCTGAAAATTATTCGGAATAATTTTCAATGATCTCCCTTACAAACGCAGAAGCGCAATTTCCCACACAGTAATTACTACACGAATTTTTCCATTCGTCATTCTTTTCCAGTTTTCAGGACCGGATCTTATTATATTCTTTTTTCCTAAGAAAAAATTAATCTTGCAAAAACTCCTTACATAAGGCTTTCAGGCAAGATTAATTATTTTCATTAGATTTGACGATGCGTAGGTCGGATTTCTTTCTCAGTTCAGTTTTTTTCGGTTCAGTCGAAGGCTGTTTCCAATAACAAAAACATCACTGACAGCCATCGCCCCGGCAGCCAAAATTGGGTTAAGAAATCCAACTGCGGCTACCGGAATTAGAATTATATTATAGAAAAATGCCCAGAATAAATTCTGCTTTATTGTTTGTAGGGTCACTCGAGACAATTTAATTGCTTTACTAACTCCACGCAAATCTCCACTGATCAAAGTAATAGGCGCCGCAGCGATCGCAACGTCAGTCCCAGTACCCAACGAAATACCTACATCAGCTTGCGCTAATGCCGGCGCATCATTAATCCCATCACCCACCATAGCCACTACAGCGCCTCTTTCCTGCATTGTTTCAATTGCAGAGGATTTCTCGCCCGGCATTACTTCCGAACGGATTTGAGTTATGCCAACTTGAGAAGCTATCGCTTGAGCAGCCTGTTGGTTATCTCCCGTAATCATTATCACCTCAAGACCTAAATCCATTAGCTCCTCAACCGCTTCCCGGGCATGATCTTTGATCGTGTCTGATATCCCTACGACTGCTTGAAGCTCACCATTAATGGCTATCAAAATCGCAGTTTTTCCATCTTTCCTAAGCGTAATAATATTCTTTTCGGCGTTATGCCAATCCACATTGTTCTCGTCCATCAAAGGGGTACTACCTACAATCACCGATTGCTCATCTACTTCAGCCATTACACCTTTTCCTACAATTGTCTGAAATTTTACCGGTTCATTTAACTCTAAATTTCTTTCTTTTGCTTTTGTTACGATTGCCTCGCCGAGAGGGTGTTCTGATCTTTTTTCTACAGAAGCAGCAATCTTTAATATCCAATCTTCTGAATAATCACCCGATCTCTTTGGAACGAGATGGATATCTGTCAGTGAAGGTTGTCCTTTTGTAATAGTTCCAGTTTTATCTAGAACAACGGTTGTAATTTTCCCCGCTCTTTCCAAAGCTTCCCCGGATTTATATAAAATACCGTTCGAAGCGCCCCGTCCGGAACTCACCATAACTGCAGTCGGAGTTGCCAAACCCATTGCGCAAGGACAAGCAATTAATAAAACCGCAACGGCATTCAACATAGCACGGGCAAATTGGCTTGATTCCGGTCCTAGAGCAGGCGGAATCGCGAACTGCCAGATTAGATAGGTGATCAGAGCAATAGAGACAACCGCCGGCACGAATATAGCTGAAACCCGATCTGCGATTCGTTGGATTGGGGCTTTGCTTCCCTGAGCTTCTTCCACCAGTTTAATTATTTGGGACAATACTGTGTGTTTACCAATTTTTGTAGCCTCAAATTTCAGTACCCCTTGTTTATTCAGGGTTGCTCCAACGACTTCATCCCCAATCGATTTTTCTACTGGCAAAGATTCGCCAGTGAGCATGGATTCGTCTACCGCTGAATATCCATCTACAACAACGCCATCGACAGGAATTTTTTCTCCTGGTTTGACCAATATGACATCGCCTAACTGGACTTCGGCCACGGGTATATTAGTTTCTTCGCCATCCCGGATGACAAGCGCGTTGTCTGGACTGAGTTTCATTAATTTCTTTATAGCTTGACTGGTTTTTCCCTTGGCTCGAGACTCAAGATATTTCCCTGTTTTTATCAACGTAATTATCATCGCCGATGTTTCAAAATAAACATGTCCTGAAATCCAACCGAATAACACCGGCAGGGAATATAAATAGGCAGCGGTTGATCCCAGGGCTACCAACACGTCCATGTTAGCAGCGCCATTTCGTAAGGATTGAATCGCTCCTCGATAATACTGCTTCCCTACATAAAATTGAACCGGGGTAGCTAAGATCAGCATCAACCAGTTGACCCAGGGCTGATGCGCCCAGCTGCCTAACAGCCCAAAATCCCTGAACATTGACAATGTAAATAACGGTACTGTGAATAACAGCCCTATAAACAATAAGTGTTTTTGTTCTTTGGTTTCTTTTTCGCGTGCCAATCCTTCTGTATCTTCAAATTGATCCCCTAGTATCAGTGCTTCGAAACCAACTTTTTTGATCTGTTTTCTGATATCAATTTGACTGAGAATGGTGGGTATGTATTTCACCTTGGTTTTCCCGGTCACCCAATTTGTATTTACGCTGATCACTCCTTCCAATTCGTTCAAAGCGTGCGATAGACGGTTTCCATCTCGGTCATCGCTGATATTCTTTACAAGAAGTTCTGCCTCACCTACTGCAATACCGTATCCTGCTTTTTTAATTTTGGTGACTATTTCAGTAATTTTTGTGATGTCTGTGTCGTACTCAACAGAAGCTCTTTCCGTTGTAAGGTTAACGTTTGCTATATTTACACCTGGTAATTTTTTAATGTTTCTTTCAACCTCTGTCGCGCAGTTTGCACAGTCCATTCCAGTAATCGGTAAACTGGTCATTTTAATATCTGACATATTCCCTCAAAGTATGTGGTCTACATTAGATTAGAGGCAGTCTATTTAACAATGGGATAATTAATTTCTGCCAGTAATTCAATTATTTTTTCTTCTGTTGCTGGATCCTTGAACGTAATTTTCGCTGTTTTTGTCTCAACATCTGCCCTGACTTCTTCAACACCAGGAACTTCCTTGAGTTCAAATTCAATGGTTTTAACACAATGATTGCAAGAAATACTTGGAATGTTATAGGTTGCTGTGGTCATAGTTTCCTCCATTACTTATAATAATTAAACTTTAGTTGCCGCTTCAAAAACATCAATAATTTCTTTGAGTACACGATCTTGCTCTTGTGGATCATCACCCCGCACGGCCGAAATCAGACATGAATTTAGGTGGTTATCCAAAATATTTATACTAATTTTGTTTAAAGCAGACTGAATGGCATGGATCTGACGAATAGTGTCAATGCAATACGAATCCTCCTTTATCATCCGCTGCACACCTCGGACATGTCCTTCTACTGTTTTTAATCGCTTGAGATTATCCTGGTTTTTATTCATTTTTAACCCCCCCCTTAGGGGCTGGGTAAAGAATACTACAAAATAAGGTATATGTCAACTGCCCCTTATAGCCTTGTTACACACCATCACTGAAATAAAGGGAATCCTGTTATTTATAATGGATTCCCTTTATTTCTCTTCAGAATATTAACCTGTTTATTTAATATACGAATCAAATGCAACCCTGAAATCAGCAGCTGAAACCGGACCTAGCCACTGCTGCAGGATATTCCCTTCCCCGTCTAATAAGATGAATTGAGGTTGATATCTAAATCCCAACTCTTTCAAATAATAGGAATTTTCTGGGTCATCAATATCTAAATACACAAATTTGATCGTTCCAAAATAATCAACTTCCAGCCCATGCACGATGGGCGCCATACCCTGGCAAGTAGGTCACCAAAAGGCAAATAACTCAATAAGTTGAAGGTCTCCAGACGCCAGTTTTACATCGTCAGGATTTGT
Source organism: Chloroflexota bacterium (assembly GCA_030608465.1). Classification (GTDB taxonomy): domain Bacteria; phylum Chloroflexota; class Anaerolineae; order Anaerolineales; family UBA11858; genus B10-G9. The sequence goes on along the minus strand of JAUWEC010000019.1, from coordinate 7,360 downwards.
GCTTTCAAGTCCCGATCGAGCTGTAGGTACCGCAGCATCTGCATTCTGTTCAGCTTCCTGGGTTTCAGATGTCGCTACAACAGAGGAAACTTCAGAAGTTTCTGTCTTTTCCCCCGTAAAGTTTTCGGCTGAACTTACTTCTGTCGTTGCCTGTACGGTTTGTTCCTTGGCCACCGGATCTCTCCTGCTAACCACAAAAACAGCTGACAAAACTATGGCAATAACCAACACCCCCACCAGAATCAATATTTTCCGATTATCTCTCATGAACTCCTCCTTGGTATTTCTACTCGATATAGTTCAACCTACTAACAGACGATATCAGTTTATTCAATTGATTTCCCGTAATTTACACATCCATATCATAGCTTGACATGAATTGATCGTGGATATAAACTCTATCTACCACAATAGATAGGATAACCTTGTGTTTTCTTACCGAATTGAACGACGGCAATTAATATCGTTATTGATTCTTCTAGCTGGCGCGGTCTGGATTTGGTTCTCCAGAGTTCCTACTGATTCTATATCTCCACAATCAATTTACGCTCCACAGGAAAGTTTTTTGGCACCAGATTTTACACTAACTACCTTTGAAGGAGAGCTTTTAATCCTTTCAGATCTTAGGGGATACCCAGTGATATTAAATTTTTGGGCCAGTTGGTGTCCACCCTGCAGAGCCGAAATGCCAGCTCTGCAGCAAGTATTCGATGAATATGAAGACCTGGGACTAATCATTGCGGCGATTAATGCTACCAATCAGGATTCTTTATCTGAGGCAGCTGCCTTTGTATCCAAAAATAGTCTGACATTTCCCATTCCGTTGGACAAAACAGGGTTGGTCAGCCGATCATATAACCTCCATTCACTCCCAACTACTGTATTTATAGATAGTCAGGGCATAATTCGGAAGATAATCATAGGCGGTCCAATTCCAACCGCCCTTGTGCGCATCCAGGTAGAAAAACTTTTCCAGGATAAACCCTAATGTTTCCAACTATTAACCTCGGTTCTTTGTCAATACCGGCTCCAGAGTTAATTCTCTTGCTTGGTTTCTGGTTGAGTTCCATCTTGGCAGAACGAAATGCAAAACGCTTTAAAGTAGACCCCAATTTAGTTGAAAAGGTTCTCTGGATTTGCCTGCTGGCAGGATTGTTAGGTGCCAGGTTATCTTATATTGCCAGATCCTCCACTGCGTTTCGGGGAAATTTGCTTTCTATTTTCTCCCTTAACCCAAATCTTCTTGATCCCGTTGGCGGCCTACTCATTTCAGCTGCAGTTGGATTTATTTATATTTCCCATCAGCGTATCTCGTTTTGGGCATTTCTTGACTCTTTAACTCCATTTTTTGCATTATTAACCACTGCTTTAAGTTTGTCCAATTTTGCTTCAGGTTCTGGATTTGGTTCATCAACTTCTTTGCCCTGGGGCATATATCTCTGGGGTGATTTCCGGCATCCAGTTCAAATTTATTATCTTGCCGGAGGACTTGTCACTCTGTATATTATTTTGGCGATAAAACAATATAATGTGTACCAAGCCGGCTATACCTTTATATTATTCATTTCTCTAACATCCGGTTTCAGATTGTTTTTTTACGGCTTTCAGGAATCCGGTATTGTTGTCGCTGACGGCATACGTCTCGCTCAATTAGCTTACTGGATGATCCTGTCAATCAGCCTAGTTCTTTTGAGCAAACTATTTTTACCAACTCGGATGGAGGAATCTGATGAACCTCAAGGGTAAAACGATCCTCATCACAGGTTCTGCTCGTCGAATCGGCCGGGTTCTGGCTTTGGCAGTGGCAAAAGCCGGTGGTGATGTCATTATCCACCACAGTAACTCCCCTACTGAAGCGGAGATAACCAAACAGAAAATTATGGCATTAGGACAAAAAGCCACAATACTTCAGGCAGACTTCTCAAATCCCGATTCTACTGCTGATTTTATTGATGAAGCTTTTTCATTATGTAAGCTAGACGGCTTAGTGAATAACGCGTCAGTCTTTTCTAACCTATCCTGGGCTGACACTCAAATAGATCAGTGGAACGAGCACTTGGCAATTAATCTTACTGCTCCATTTCTGCTAAGCCAAGCCTTTGGAAAATATTTCTCCAAGAATCTAGATGGAAGAATAATCAACATTCTAGATTGGAGATCCCTCAAACCAGGAGCTGATCATTTTCCCTATACAATAAGCAAAGCCGGACTGGCAGCGCTAACTAAATCCCTGGCGGTTGCGCTTGCTCCTAATATTACTGTAAATGGGATTGCCTTTGGTGCTGTTTTACCACCCAGCGATGGAGGTAACAATGACACTATTCTTTCCTCTGTTCCTATACCACGGTGGGCAGAATTAACCGAAGTTGAAGAGACCCTTTTATTTTTATTAACAGGACCAAAGTATATTACTGGTGAAATTATCCATCTGGACGGGGGCAGACACCTAAACTGAGTTTAGATCCTCATAACAACCTCCGAGGAGGTCAAAATGGACAAAGTTCTCATTAAGAATTTAGTGGCCCGGGGAATAATCGGTATCAATGAGTGGGAGCGTGTAAAACCACAGGAAATTCTGATTAATATTACTCTCTTTGGAGATCTAAAAAAAGCCGGTGACACGGATAACATAGAAGACAGTATTAATTACAGAACAATCGCAAAACAAGCACAATCGCTGGCAGAAAATTGCCAGAGGTTGACCGTGGAAGCCCTGGCAGCCGATATCGCATCTACTTGCCTGGAAGTGAACGGCGTAGTAAAAGTTATTGTCAAGGTAGAAAAACCTGGCGCTGTCCGATTCGCCGAATCTGTCGGAGTGGAAATTGAACGGTCAAAGTGATCACAAACCTATCTTGGCTCTGATTGGTATCGGAAGCAATATTAATCCCGAGGAAAATCTTCAACGGGCTCTGGACAAACTTTCTGAACAAGCCTCAATCCGGCAGTTGTCATCCATCTGGCAAACGCCCGCTGTAGGAAGCGATGGTCCTGATTATTTAAATTTAGCGGTTCTTATTGAAATTCAATTGAGCCTGAATCAGCTAAAGTCTCATTTCCTCTTAGGAATTGAGCAAGACCTAGGAAGATTGCGCTCAGATGATAAAAACGCAGACCGTTCAATAGATCTTGATATTTTGATGTATGATGGCGCCTTCCTTGATGATGATCTCTGGAATCAGGCACACGTTGCAGTCCCCGCATCCGAAATCTTCCCTGACTGCATAAATCCACGATCAGGCGAGATTCTCAATCAAGCAGCTCTCCGCCTGATCTCTGGGAAAAATTTTCATAAAAGGACCGATCTCTCCTTGGGAAACAGATAGAAATAATTTCCCATTTCACTAAAATTGTAATGGTTTAGCTCCCCGTGATATATTGTCTAGAAACTCCTGCCGGGTCGGCAAATTTGTCCTAAATGCACCAGACATAGAAGAGGTCGTCATTCGGGCATCATGTTTTTTTACACCCCTCATCACTGAACATAAATGTAATCCCTCAATAACTACCGCAACACCTTTCGGATGAAGCAATTCATCAACCAGATCAGCAATTTGTTTAGTCATTCGCTCTTGAACCTGCAGCCTCCGGGAAAACATATCGACTATACGGGGTATTTTTGATAATCCAATTACCTTGCCTTTTGGCAGATAAGCAACATGAGCGCGCCCCAAAAATGGCAGTAAGTGATGCTCGCACAAACTGTAAAATTCAATATCTCGAACAATGACCATCTCATCGTAGGAAACCTCAAAAATTGCCTCGTTTAATAATTCGATAGGATCTGTCCTGTATCCGCTCAGCAATTCTTGATATGCTTTGGCAACCCGTTCAGGAGTCCGTAAAAGACCTTCCCGCTCTGGATCCTCTCCTATGGATTTCAATATAATACGAACAGCCTTCACAATGCTTTCTTGGTCCAAATCATCTGAAAACAATCCTGCAATTTTTTCAAGTATTTCTTTATCTTTATGCATTTTATATCCTCGCTCCTATTTAGTGCAATTCGTACCGTTTAGTCTAGACCAGACTTTTCCTATCGTCAAGTTCATTTACATTTCGCCTCTTTTCTAATTTATTGGTTATTTTATGGAATTTTTTTCCTCTCAATACTTTTATTTACTAAAAAAGCGAAGGAAAATCCCTTCGCTTTTTACTATTAATTACCTAAAATTACCCGATACTCGGCTGAATTAACCCAAAAGATCCATCATATCTTTTATAAAGAACATTGATTGATTCGGATTGAGCATTATAGAATACAAAGAAATTATTGTGTCCCAGCAGTTCCATCTGTTCAATTGCTTCCCATTCATCCATCGGTCGGAGGGAAAATTGTTTTCTCCTCGCAATTACAGGCTGTTCGAATTCTTCAATTTCGTCTACAAACTCTTCACTGGCGTCAATACCCTGTTTCCACCGCTGATTTCTTTTTCCTTTATAGCGTTTTATTCTCCGCTGCAGTGTATCTGTTGCTATATTTAAAGCGGTGACTATATCATCCGATCGTTCTTCGGCTCTTAAAATAAAGCCCTTCCCTTGAACAGTAATCTGGACTACTTCTCTTTCTTCAGCACTTCTTGCATTGGTTGAAGCCAGATCTACACGTGCCTCAACAATATCTTCTAAATAACGGTCTAGACCGGATACCTTCCTATATACTTGATCAGATAAATTATCAGTAACTTCTAAATTACGGCTATAAATGTTAACTTCAATTGTCATAGATATCTCCTTTTACTAATTTTAACACTAATGCATCTCAGAGTCGCGTTGATCTCGCAAGTGTAAGTCCATAAACCCGCAATGCATCAGCCTTCATTAATGCCTCTGCGCATGAATTTATTGTAGAGCCTGTGGTTACTACATCATCAATAATTAGAATTGATTTTCCATAAACCAGTTTCTGTTCTGCCTTAAAAGCGCCAGCTACATTAATCTTCCTATCTTCCAGCGAGAGTCCTACTTGAGATTTTGTTTTCTTGATCCTTTTTATTATAGAGGTAACAATTGGCAGTCCAGTTTTCCAAGCCAATGGCCGTGCCAAACATAAAGACTGGTTGTATCCCCGTTCTCTCTGGCGGGCTGTATCCAAAGGTACGGCTGTGATTAGATCGATTTTCCAGTGATTTGCAAGCATTAAATTAACTAATGGTTGAGCTAGTTTTTCTCCCAGTCCCAAGTCCTTTTTGTATTTAAGTTTATGGATTGCCTTCTGAATTGGTCCCTCAAAATATGCCCAGGATCTTAGATTCGTATAAAAAAGTTCTGCTGTCTGGCATCTTTGACATACAAAACGAAACGTTCCAGGATAAGGTTCGCCGCATACCTGACAAATTGAAGATTTAATTAGTTTCGTTTGTTTCTGACAGGATGCGCAATAACGTTCTCCCCACTTATCGCATCCCGCACATCGGGGTGGAAACAATAAATCCAGGGCATTCCACCCCCAAGTATGAATTCGAGACTTCATGCTTAATCCTCCCGGATTAAACGTAAACTTTTTGTCTCGAGAATATTTTAATTAACGGCTTACACCTTACCCACCGAACATACCCGCCAAGGCAGAGTCTTTAAGCTGCAATCCTGCCGGGCCGAGTAAGATAATCATAATCGACGGAAATATCAACAACGCCATAGGGAAAAGCATTTTTACAGGAGCTTGCTGTGCTTTTTCTTCGGCAATTTGTCTGCGCCTGGTTCTCATCTGTTCAGATTGTATCCCGAGAACCTTTGACATACTCACGCCAAGTTGTTCACTTTGAATAATTGCCGCAACAAAACTGGACATTTCGGTAATACCAATCCGGTCAGCCATGTTACGCAGGGCAACTCGTCTTACATTACCAAGCCTAATTTCTCTTAAACACCTACTGAACTCATCAGCAAGAGCATCTTCCCATTTTTCCGCAACCCTTGACATTGCAGCATCAAAACCCAACCCAGCCTGGACACAAATAGTTAAGAGGTCCAAAGCGTCTGGCATAGATTTTCTAATCATATCCTGCCTTGTATTTATCTTGCTCTGAAGGAGAAGTTGGGGCATAAAGTAGCCAATAATGGAAAATATACCCGTCATGAGTAATTTCCTTCCCCATGACCAATCCATCGACCCCAGTGAAAAGACAAACAATAAAAGACCCCCTATTCCTATTGCAGCAATAAACCTGGAAGCCCAAAAAATCGTCGGTTCAATGCCAGGGGGATTTCCAGCCAACTCTAATTGAATCTCTACTTGCTCAATAGCTTTCTGAGGGGTAAATTTTTCGGTCAACTCCCCAATTTTATGTATTATCGGCACTAATATACGTTCAGTAATGGGCTGGGATAATTCAATTTCTTCCAAGGTGACCTCTTCACCTCTGGAAATATATTCATTTAACCGCTCTTCAAAAGGCGTTTCTAATTGCCTGTTCCGCATACCTACGATAACAAGAGAAACAGCAAGAACAACAATAATTCCAATAAATATCCAAATATAAATATTCACAATTGCCCTCCAGCCCAATTAGATTTCGATATCCGCCAACTTGTTCATGGCAAGATATCCAGCTCCTACCATAGTTCCAGCTATACCCAACATAGTTCCCCCGCAAAGCAAGTTCCCTGGCGCGAAAAAAGTTAGTAAATATTCACGATTTGCAAACCATAATAATCCCATCAAGATTAGCGGCAACATTGCCAGGAATCTGCCCGAATAAATAACCTGAGAGACAAGCACCCTAATTTCTCCTGCAATTTTAATCCGTTCCCGAATAGTATAAGAAATCGTTTCAAGAATTGTAGCCAGGTTACCACCAACCTCCCGCTGGACATTAATTGCAGTGATGATCAAGTCAAGGTCATCGCTGGGAATTCTCCGATGCATGTTATTAAGAGCATCATCCATGGCAATACCTAATTGCATTTCTTTAACCACCCGGCTAAATTCATCTGAAAGTGGCGGCGGTAATTCTTTGCTGACAGATTCAAGCGCCTGCATAGTGGAATATCCTGCTTTCAAGCCATTAACAACGAGGTTTAACATATCAGGAAGCTGGTTTCCAAATATTACCAATCGTTTCTTTTGCTGCCGCTTCATATAAATTCTTGGCATCATTCCCCCTAATACAGCGCCAATCATGGCAGAAATAATATTCTGACCGCCAACTGCCCAGGCAAAAAACGCCAATAGGAAAGACGCGATAACCATGGCGGCTATATATTCAGCCGGACGTAATTTCAGGTCTGCCTGTGCTAGATTGGTCGCTATCTTATCCCCGAATTTTGATCCTTCCAGCCGATTATCTAACCATACTGAAAATGCAGAAGTTTTTTGTTCTTCAGCGAGGGAAACTGCATCTTCAAATTCTTCCTCCAC
>JAUWEC010000028.1 GCA_030608465.1 Chloroflexota bacterium | reverse complement strand
GGAACCCAATTGCGCTCCCGATTACAGCACCTGGTCCCAGATCCCTCGAGTCGCGATACAGTCCAATCGCATATACGCCCGAATCCTCGGCCGCGGCGATAACACCAGCATCAGCGGCATCCAGATGGTGGTATAAAACATCGGCGCCGTCGGCGATCAAAGCCAGAGCAGCCTCTCGCGCCAGGTTCACATCAGCCCAGTCTCCGGTGTAGACTTCGTCAACTTCTATGTCCTTGCCGCAGTATTCCGTTCCCGCAACAAAGGCATCATATGACGCCGCCATAACCGGCAGTTCCATTGCACCGACAACAGCCACATGATTGGTTTCCGTCATTTCGCAGGCTAACACTCCCGCCAGATAGCTCATCTGATTGTATCCGATGATCATGATGCTAACATTGTCGCCTTCTGGCAGACCATTCGTGTCGCCGAACCAGAGGTCAGGATACTCGGATGCTACTTGCGCAATCGCATCGCCGTACTCTCCACCGTGGCCAATGATAACGTCATACCCTTCAGCGGCATAGTTCCGGAAGGTCTCTACCTGCTCATCCTGGTAGACGTCCTCGCTGTAAGCGATTTCGACACCACATTCTGCCTCAGCTCGCTTGAGTCCTTCATATCCGAACTGGTTCCACGACTGATCAGAAACGACACCCGGGAATGCCACTGCAACCTTGGTTTTCTCTTCGGGGGGGGATGTAGCTTCAGGAGCTTCAGGAACGTCAGGCTCTTCGGTTGCCGCTGGCTTACATCCAGAAATAACCAGTGCCAGCATCAAAACAACAGCCACAACTAAACCTAATTTTCGATATTTATCCATTTTGTTCTCCTCTTCTTTAGAATAAGATTCATTAGGTCATACATGAATGGTTAATGCTTGCGAGTCTTATAAATTTCTATTCACCTCCTCTTATGTAATTTAGTATGCTTCCCAAAGTTCAAGCCTCAATTAGAATTCTTGATGAGCAATCTGAACAATGGCATCTACAACCTGTTTTGCAAGCTTCTGCCCCTTCTCGCGTGAAGCATATGTGGCTTTATAAAGCACCCCGGACTTCGGGATGATGTCTTCTGGCGCCGGAAAGATAGAATATGCTGGTTTACGTTCACTCTGGTCGTCAATGATCTTATCCTCTCGAACCAGTTCTGGCGCAAAGTACTGCATTAGCGAGGTCTCTGTAATAGCCGCATGTTCTGTATCCCATCCGGGGAAGCCTGCCTCAGCAAAAATTTCATCAACCAACTCATCCGTTACCAGGTCCCACCAGCAAAGGGTTACTACTTTGGCATCATCTACTTCATGGGCAAAGATCTCCACCGCTTCATTCACAAAGGCTATGTTTTCATAATGTCCATTGAGCATAAGGAAATCTCTCCCACCATGGCGATATGTCTCTCTCAGGATGTCTAGCATCAGGTGTATCAACGTAATTCCATTCAGGCTTGTTGTTCCAGGGAATAGCTGCCCACCTCCACTAGTAGGGTGCGATTTATATCCATAAGCAATTGTTGGCAACACAACAACGTCCATTTTCTCAGATACCATTTTTGCTAAGCTAGTTGGAATCACCACATCAACATTCAACGGCAGATGCGGTCCGTGTTGTTCCAACGAGCCGACTGGTAGAATAATTAGATTTTTAGTAATCACATCCCGGTACTCTTCCCAGGTCATATGTTCTGCTAACATTGCACGGTCTCCTTTTTTGTGTTTCTGATCTCTTTCAAGTAAAGGGTTTCTTTATTCCTTCCGTATCAACACTTTTTCCTTAAATTAACTGGTGTTTAGGTTTTATTGTTAGGGTTGATCAATTCATTCAACCCTAACAAATATCTATGCCGTACCTTGAAATTCTAAAAACCCTCTATCTGCTGCGGGAAATAGTCCTTCAGCTCCCCCTCACGATAGACGTCAACCGTGGTGCAATGCAGTGAGCCGCCAAAGGGCACAACCAGGTCGTAAGGCACAGGAACCACTTCTACATCCAAATTAGTGAGCTGTTCAATGTACCTCTCCTCATGCGCCTCCACGCACACGGTGTTCGGACCCAGCGAAAGTGTGTTCATGAAAATTGGGTTCGGCCCTCTACGTGGAGTGCCAAATGCATCCAGGACTTCTTCGTAATTATGGGTTGGTCCAACCGTCTCAACAATTTCCCAATCATTTTTCTTTAATAGCTCCAGGGCATCTCCGGTCACAAAGGGTCGATTGGGGTTGTGCATCAATAGACCAGGACGAATCGGGCAGATAATCACATCAGCATGAAACGCATAATAAACGTCTTCTGTCGTGCCAAACTGAATATCATGTACGCGAATACCTTTGGCGCCGAAATAACGTGTAAGCCAGTCAATGCCAGTGTTGTTGGTTACACAGCCGTGGTACCAAAAGATGTCCTTCCCCATGCGCATGGCACAGGCCCCATCCCACATCGGTTCTTTGTCAGTCAGGTGGAAGCGACTCTCTTCCATGCGTGTGCGCTTCTCCTCATCTGACCATTCATTGTAGTAGTTGTACCAGTAGTTCCTTTCATAAGATTCATCCGTCATTCTAGGCTTTGGGGCAGAGGTCCACAAGAATTCAGGATCTTCCTTGAAGTATCGCTCGAAAATGGGTCGAAGGTTAAGGTACTCCCACCAGCGCTGACGTTGCGCTCCTGCACACTCTATGATTTCGTTGCCAACCGTCATGAATAGGTCGCGTGGTGAGGACGCACTGCGGACATTGGGCATCGTCCAATCAGGAGTTCCATTGCCGCGTCCCTCCAGGTACATAGGATGCACCTTCACCCGATCCACGATGATGCCACGGTCGGTCAGGATCTTCTCAAAATTATCCATTTGCTCCCGCGCTTCTTCAAGCATCTCCTGGGGATACGGCCCATAAGTGCCGAGGGGATATCCACCCTCAGGTTGATGCGAGTATGCACCCGGCTCAGGCGCGGCGATGTGCGTTCCTTCGGGACGACCCAAGATAACTCTCTTCAGTGGATCCCACTCGTTCCAAGCATTTACGACCTTCGTCATAATTTTCTTCCTCCTAAAACATTATAGTAATGATGCCCAACTCAAAAATTTCGCTCTTCTAATATCTCATCGAAATTATCCAGCTTCTTGTTGTCTTTCTCTTCAATTCTTCAGGATAACTTCCTTAGCTACTATTGGATAACCTTACTCCAACCGCTATCGTCGAATTTCAATTTCGGGAGCTTGAACCATAGCCCCGTCAGCACGGCCGTCAATCACCTGCTTCATTGGATTCCACTCATTCCACGAATTCACAGCGGTTTTCTTCTTTGCTTCCCCCAACGCATATTCCCCTATTTTTTTTATAAAATACACTCATTCTCTAGAATCCTTGCACCTGTTTTGGGAAGTAGTCCTCAAAACTTCCCTCTCGATAGACATCCGCCGTACCGCAGTGGAGACCACCACCAAAAGGTGATACTTCATAAAAAGGAACTGGAATGACCTCGAAACCATTTTGATCAAGCAATTCAATTACAGGTGTCTCGCTGGCTTCTACACAAACGGTCTTTGGATCGAGCACCAAGAGGTTAATATTGAGCCATATACTGCAAAAAGTCATCGGCCTTTTTTTAGTAAGTACCGATTTTGGAGCCTCGAGTATTTCCCAATCATTCTTCTCAAAAAATTCTCTCTGGGGCTCTAACGCAGGCCGTCCAGGATTGAACATCACTAACCCAGGGCGTAGAGGCACAATAGTAGTATCCATGTGCCAGGGTAGAAGTTCTTTGTATCTCACTGTATGAACGCGATGGTCAGGATAATGGCGCTGCAGCCAATCGATCCCTGTCTGATTAGTAACCATCGATTTTTGAACAAATAAATCCTTCCCAAAGCGCACCACATCTGCAGCATCAAAAAGCGGCTCAACCTCAGAGGGTATCCACTCACTCTTTATTGACTCTTCCCACTTTTCCTCTTCACTTAATGCATTCCATTTTTTCCAAAAATCTTCTTTATAGGTACCCTCTGACAAGCGAGGTTTGGGGGCTGCTTCCCAGTGGAAATTTGGATCCTCCTTAAAATATTTCTCAAGCAAGGGGCGGAAGCAGAGGTACTCAAACCACCTGCTCCGATAAGACATTGTTGCTTCCAATATCTCATTACCAATAGTGAGCAATAAATCTCGAGGAGGCATACAACCAAACATCGAGTCTTGTTCCCAATCCGGGGTCTGAACTTTTTGGCTGAAATCAATTGGAGTGGGGCGGTCGACACGAATGCCCCGCTTTTCAAGCATTGAGGCAAAATTATCCATCTGCTCATTTGCCTTATCTATCATTTCTTTTGGATAAGGACCATACTTTCCCTCAGTGTATCCCTGTTCAGGCCACTCCCGCTGGACAGCAATCTCCGGTGCTTGCACCATAGTTCCATCAGCTCGGCCTACAATGACATGCTTTAGTGAATCCCATTCGTTCCAGGAGTTGACTTTTGTACTTTTTAATTCATCGCTCATTATGTTCCTCGTTTCTAGAAATTTACCTAATTATCCCAAATTCAAAAGGTCGTTCATATAAATCAAGACCAATAAAACTCTCAATTGTGAGAATCCCAGGAATTCCTCTAAGAGTTTCAATAACAAATCGCCGGTACTCCTCCATGTTCTTACCAATATAGTGAACAAAGAAATCATATCGACCAGCAACCATGATCACGTTTGTCACCCCCGGTATAGCAAGAAGATTTGACACCACCTGATCAATATCTACTTTATCTTTAAGCCTGATTCCGATAATGGCAAACGCACTGTACCCGATCTTGTAGGGATTCATCACCAATATTACATCCATCACGCCGGATTCTTTCATCCGATGAATCCGGTTACGAATAGTTGCGGTGGTCACATCCCATTTCTTGGCAAGTTTTGCATAAGAAAAAAAGGCGTCCCTTTGAAAATTTTCCAGGATCTCACGATCAAGGTCATCCAGAGAAACAGCCTCCTTGTGGCCTGGTAAATTATCCTCTGACAGGATTTTCAATACCTTTTTTTCTTCATCACCCTCCACATTCGCCAGCTTTTTATTTTTTTCCATGAGTCATTTTCCGGTTTTTCCCACAATATTTCTGAACGATTTCTGCAATCGACACTATGGCAGTAGACAACACTTTTGTCCCTGCTGCCACCACTTTGCTCCTTGTGTTTGAGCGAATCTTAATCTGCTTTCCCTAAAGCTCCTATCACCTTTAGTTTTATTTTCTCTAAAGCTATTCTGCAACCGCTACAGTATCATGTCCATTTCATAAATTCGTTGCATACTCTGTTTGCCTAAACAATTATGCAATATCATCCCTCATTAATTGCAATAGACAAAAATTATCCTTGTTATTTTATCTTTTTAGAAAATTATCGTATATTCTATTTTTATAACAGAAATTGTTCTGCAACAAGTGACTTTTATCACACCGGATGATATCGTCAGAAATTTGACTAACCAGGAAAATGAGAAAATGGGAACTCAATATGAAATAATCGAGATTTGCTGGGCGCTAAATCATTAAGATTCGCAAAGAGATTGAAGATGAAGTACCTATCACGGACTTATCTGGTGAATAACTGACGCTGTTGATCAGCATCAGTTGTTTGTGTTGATTTTTTTCTCTGAACATGATTTGAACCTGCATTAGCAAATCAACCCAAACACAGGATGTAAAATAATGTTCACTTTAAGTAAGATTATTATTCATGTTCTCTGCTTGTGCGCTTGGACAGGAAAAATGCTGGAAAGTGCTAGTTTTTGGATATATTTGAGGGTGGAAATAATGTAATTCTGGCTATCCTTTCACCATGGATAGTAGATGTAAGGAGGAAAGCATCAAGCATAAACTTTTAGGACGTGTTTTATAGAACCTTTCGACCCTCCTCTTATTGATAAACGAACTTTTGTTTTGTATGGAAAATTACTTGGTGAGCAAGGAAATAATCACACGAAAAAGTAACAGTTAGTATCGACGGCTTATGGAACAAAAATAGCCGCTTGATGACCTTTTTCAGTGCACTATTTCAACAATCAACAATTACACAGTGCTCTGGGGTAAATTATTCCCAAAGACATGTTAGCAGATCGGGACGAAATGATTTTTAATGACCGAGCTCACAAATTGGAAGCGGCCGGAAAAAGGAGGCTGATGCTCAAAGTATAAAAAAATTCAGTATCAATCTAAAACACCAGCTCTTGCTGGTTGCTGAGGAGTTTCTATTTATTAATGGTCTTTTTCTTGTTTCCTGCTGAATTAAGACATTATCTTGTTTCGTTTCTATAACAGATCTGATAATCAATAATGAAACCAGGTTGAGTCGTTTTCATTACTTTTTTGTACTTCGTTATCTTTCGTCCACCATACGGATCTTATCCCATGGGTTGTGAAAATCTCAACACCTAGAACGTTTCCGTCATCATCAAAAATTGGATATTCATTATAGTTAGCTTTGGTATACCAAGCAACAATCTTCATACCAATAACTTTCAAAATCCTCCGAATGTTTCTTCTTTGGATATTGAGAGTCTATGATTGCACTCGTCAGGGCTTCACATGGAATTTGATGATTTTATCGGGTATTGTCCAAAGAAAATCAAGAATAATGGGGAACTTCCCTCATCTTTATTTTTCTTTTGGCTAGCTCGTTTATAAAAGAGTTGTAGGTTTCACCAAAAATGCAATTTTCTGGAGGTACTATTCCTCTCTTGGTAATATCTCCTCGCCCAATTAACTTGGCTCTAATTGAGGGAGGGTATCCTGTTACTCTCCCCAGTGCCGCCGCACCCTTATCCGGGTCGCTCTATTCTCATATATAATAATCAATTCTTGCCTCTTACCCATTCTTGCGTCTTGAAACAGTACTATACATTTGGAATGCTTTTGGCTATTATCTCTAAAGCTTGATCGGCTACTTCTCCTGGAGTATCTAACATCCCTCTGAAGCGTATTGAGCGGTGGCCAGACTTAATGGCTAATAAATTATTCTCAAACATTTGGTCCAGCATTGTGTCCCGTTTTTCCTGATCCGGCAAATCAAAAGCGAGCATAAGCCCTTTGCCGCGCACGTTGCTGATTACTTCTCCCGATTCAGCCGCAATTGCATCCAATCCATTCAACATTTTTTCGCCCATCCGGGTGACGTTTTTAAGAAGATTTTCTTCCTCGATAATTTTTAAAATCCTGGTACATCGAACCATATCTACCAGATTTCCGCCAAAGGTTGTACTGATCCGGCTGGATTCCTCGAAGACATTATTTTTTACTTCCTCGATACGCTTACCCGCCATGATCCCGCAAACGTGGGTTTTTTTGCCGAAAACCAAGATATCCGGTTCTACATCATAAAGTTGATAAGCCCACATTTTCCCGGTGATGCCAAGCCCACTCTGAATCTCATCAAAGATAAGTAAAAACTCGTGTTTATCCGCCAGCTTACGGAGTGTTTTTAAGAACTCAGTCCTGAAGTAATTATCGCCCCCTTCCCCTTGAATGGGTTCAATGATCAAGGCAGCTATATCCCCTTTGTAGTGATTTACCGCCATTTCGATCTGAGTATAGGCAATCTCTTCGATTTTTTTGACTTGCTCTAAGATCTGATCCGAGATGGGAAATCTCAATTTGGGATTGATAATCCGAGGCCAGTCAAATTTCGGGAAATACATATGCTTGCGCGGATCGCTGGTGTTCGTCAGTGATAGCGTGTAGCCCGATCGTCCATGAAAAGCCTCTTTAAAGTGGATTACTTTTGATCCGAGACCATGATATAGTTCAAGCTCTTTATCTGTACCACTCGTTTTTTTGATCTGATCTAGATTCTTGCGCACCTTCCAATCAAAAGCCGCCTTTAACCCATTTTCAACAGCCAATGAACCCCCACTTACTAAAAAAAGGTGCGGCATAGAGTCTGGCATCGCTACCTGGTTAAATGTGTTAACAAATTCAGCCATAAAAGTGGTGTAAATATCACTATTAGATGGTTTATGAATTGCCGATAAGGTTAGCTTCTCTAAAAAGGAAGCGTCTTTTAGTTTGGGATGATTGTATCCAATGGGGTTGCTGGCGAAAAAGGTGAAAAAATCGATATATTCACGACCTGAGAGCTCATCAACAAAATAGGCGCCGTGGGATTTTTCCAGATCAAATACAATGGATTTTCCATCCGCGAGCATATTTTTTGAGATGATCTTGTGAACATTGGCAGTTTTCATTATTTTTGTCTCCTTAATGTGCATTAACTAACAAAAAAAAGATACCAGTATCCTTGATATTATAGTACATAGTAGGTCAAATTGACCCCAAAAATATAACAAGATAAAAGAGCAATTTGAGGTGTATACCAAAACACATTAAAAGAGAAAAATGCCCGCATCCAAGAAAAAAGCCCAATTCGAATTAGATTTGGTGAAAGAATAAAAAAAAGACTCATCCTGATTTCATAAGGGAATAGGATCCATCCCAAAATCCCCAATCGACAGGATAACAAGGATATGATAATCTGGAAAAAACCCTCTTTTATTCAAACGAGACAACTTTCTTCAAGGATGGATCCTAAAATTTTGCGGGGCGCGTTCAATTCCAAGGAGACACAATGCCGCTGAAGATTATCTACAGCAACCATGATGTCTGCCTGCCTGTTTAATTCCAACAGCCTGGAAATTTTAGTCGAATCAACTATTTTGTTTGCAATCAGGATTTCTTTGATTTCAGCAGATACCATCACTTCCGCCTCACTTAGTTTTGCGCAAATGATTCCAATCGCTCCCTTATCAATAGCTGCCTTAGCGATATCGGGGATTTTTATTCCCTTGATATGCGGGCGCCAGTTTACTCCTGCCTGTTTAAAATATTTTGCGAGGCAGGAAACATTCCTTTCCATAATATCCAAATCTGCCCATAAAAATGGTGTCTCCAGATTCGAATCCAATAATTGGTTAGGGGACATTCACCATCTCCAGCTGGATTTATCCTTGAGAAATCACTTTATCCAGAACCTGAACAGCCTGATTTATCATTTCATCATCGATCCAATAATGGGTTACCATACGGATCAATTTCGGACCTGGAGCATCAATTTTTA
Organism: Chloroflexota bacterium; assembly: GCA_030608465.1. GTDB lineage: Bacteria > Chloroflexota > Anaerolineae > Anaerolineales > UBA11858 > B10-G9. The sequence goes on along the minus strand of JAUWEC010000028.1, from coordinate 10,259 downwards.
CTCCCTCCCTGGCAGCCTCTTCAGCTAACTCTTCCGCCGACCACTGGATATTTTCGTCGATTGAAAAGAATATCATGTTGGTTTCTGGAGCCCCCGGAGTCATTTTTAAGCCGTCAATCTTGCCAATCCCCTGACCCAATTTTTTAGCTCGCTCATGATCTTCACCCAATCGATCGATTAAATTTTCCAGGGCATAAATTCCAGCAGCAGCAATGATCCCAGCCTGTCGGGTACCTCCACCTAGTTGTTTCCGGATACGGTTTGCTTGAAAAATGAACTCCTTCGTTCCGCAAAGCATTGAGCCAATCGGGGCACACAATCCTTTACTCAAACAGAACATCATTGAATCCGCCTGTTTAGTTAACTCTTTCACATCTACTCCTAACTTGACAGAGGCGTTAAAAATTCTGGCTCCATCTAAATGGAAAAGGAGATTATGTTCACTTGCTATCTGGCTTACAGCATCGAGATAACTTTTTTCTAATACCACCCCTCCACAATTGTTTTGTGTATTTTCTAAGGTGATTAATTTTGTCTGGCTGTGGTGGGGGTCTGTATCAGACCAAATTGAAGACCTGATATCCTCCAAATCCAGGGTGCCGTCGATTTGATTTTGAAGAGGGAAAGGCAGTACTCCCCCAAGAGCAGCGTACCCGCCACCTTCGTCGAGGTAAACATGAGACTTGTTACCCACAATCATCTCGTGCCCGCGGTTGCAGTGAACCATTATGGCAATTAAGTTTGCCATCGTACCGGATGAAACGAATAGGCTTTTTTCCATGCCTACTAATTCGGCAACCAATTCTTGAAGTCGGTTTACTGTAGGATCTTCTCCATAAACATCGTCACCAACCTCAGCCCGGGCCATTACTTCTCGCATCTCCGGGGTGGGTTGAGTGACAGTGTCAGAGCGCAGATCTATAATGTTCATTTCATTTCTCCCATAATAAATTATTGCTCGATGTATGGCACTGAGAGTGGTCCAGCAGGAAGAACAGCGATTCGCGTTTCGGAACCATGTTCTTTGATCAATTCATCTACTAGTGCCTCTATATTGATACAAGGAGTTGCAAATACCATGCGGATTTCTTCATCAGTAAGACCATCTGAGTAAATATGGAACGAGCAGCGTTGACAGACTTGCGCCTGAAGTTGAACATCCCATTGGTCTTGCATCATAAATCCCGGGGACAGGATATGATTGAGTACTTCCTCAGGGGAATTGCCTAAAGATAAAATATCCTTATATTCCCCTGTTTCAGGCAGCCCTTCGGCACATTCGGCAGCCAGAATAATAGCCCCCCCATCTTTCACTATCTGGTTGGCAACAACCATCCCTTTCACAGACTGGTACATGCTAATGTCTAGAGGATAGCCTGCAGAAGTGCTGATGACAATATCGAACGGGCTTGATACCGGAATCATTGCCGTTTGTTTAACAAATTCCACGCCTGCCTGGTGAGCCATTTCTAAGTCACCGGCAAAGACACCAGTAATTTCCCGGTGTTCAGTCTGTGTGATATTCAACAGAAATGTGGGCTGGCTGAGTAATGCAGCATTAAACATGTCCTCCCAAACAGGGTTCCCAATTGTCCGAGTAAACCTCGAATCTTTATCTCCAATCATCTCTGAACTGTGGTTTGAAGTGATCGTCTCATAACCGGATATACCGGGCATTATCGCTTTTGGTCCACCGCTGAAACCTGCAAACAAGTGTGGTTCGATAAATCCAGTGAGTATTTTTACTGAACTTTCACAATAATGCCGATTAACCAAGAGATCATAACCATGCTTTGATGTTCCTACAGAAACTAGATTTTCTTTTGAATGACAATCGTGTTGAATTACTCGATAAGCGCTGTGAATGTCCTTTCCCAGAATTTCGATTAACTCTTCCTGGGTGTTTGGCCGATGTGTGCCCAGGGCATTTATCAAGAGGATATTCTCTCTAGGCACAGCCCTTAGTTCTTCAAGTAAAATCGGGAGAATGATCTCATAGGGCATCGGACGAGTAATATCACTGAACACAATTGAAATCGTATCTTCCGGAGAAATAAAATTGCGCAGTGGCTGGGTACCAATTGGGTTACGCAATGCTTGCCTTAAAGCTTCAACCGGATTGTGGACAGGTTTAACGGGTTTCGGAGCGATAACCGTGGTTTTATCTTTCGGGAGATTGATATTTAGCCCTTTTTTCCCATAGAGCAATTTGATTTTCATGGTATATCCTTAAGTTTGGAGATATTGTAAGTCCCATTACCAGCTCTGGCAAGAACAGGTTAAACGATTTCGATTGCGGAGCGACGATAATTAAGATAGTCCCTGATGATTTTCTCAGGAGAAGCCGATCTGTTTGATGTTTCTCGTTTTGGCATTTGTCACCTCATAAGATTAATTTAGAATCTACCGGTGAAAAATCGATTCCCTGGCCACTGCTCAAGTCAAGGTCAATGTAGTCTAATTTATGATTATATAATACACATTTTGTGAGTGACATCAATCTTCCCGGGCGATTTTTGGAATGAACTGGATAAATTGTTTAAGCGAGTTTTTACCCGTTAACTAAATTCCTTTGGGGATTATTCAACAGACATGTCAGAAAGGAAAAAAGCACACCAGCACACAAGAAACAAAAATTGAATTTGGATTTCTGAAAGAAGAAAAGAATAAGGAAAAAAGATCATTCATAATAGAGGAATTTCTTAAGAACCCATTATCCTCGATGATTTTTACCCTGTCAGGAGGGGAAAGGTGAAGGCGGTTCGGATTTCCCCCATTCCAGCCCTATACACATCAAAAACCGCTCCATATTTTGAAAGAGCGATTTTTGTGTGCTTTTTACTCCCAATCAATAAGTCCTTCCGGGGTCGTTTATTAAGGATCCGGGGGCTTCTGAAGGGTATTTTCAAAACTAAGGAACAACTGCAGGCGCCATCCAACCTGTGACTCCAGCGCCCCACCCCATATAAGAGGATAGCCACATTAAACCTGCCCCAAATGCAAACACAACGATCATTGTCAAATAATCGCGGCCTTTCAGACTGACATCTTCAAGATAGGATCGTTTTACTGGTGCACCAAAAGCCCTTGACTCAATCGCTATATCCATATCATTTGTTTTGCGCAGTAAAGACAATAGCAGGGGGATGAAAAGGGGAAGATAACCTTTGGTAATTTTCTTCCAAAGATTCATCCGGGTGATATTATGCCCCCGCAGCCGCTGCGCTTCTCTGATTTCATCAAATACTTCCTGGACGAGAGGTACCAACCGCATCGCTGTACCAAAAACAAAAATAAATTTAAAGGGAAGTTTCAAGGCAGCCAGAGCTGCCATGAAGGGAGAAACAGGTGTGGTCATCACCAGGATGGGAATGGCAGATGCTATTGCCAGCAGCTTAACAGCCAGAGTTAATCCAAATAAGGCACCTTCCAGTAAAAAATCTTTTCCAAGTAGGCTAAACAAGGTCGTATATTCTCCCGTAGGGTGCCAGAAAAATCCTTGAATTACGATCATCAAGATTCCCACTATGGCTACAACACCGAGTAAAATTTTCAGGTTTGAGAAGGGAATTTTTCCTATAAACCAGATAATAATATTGAACACTAACACGGCTAACATCACGATCATATTGGCAGAAACAAAAGCGACAATCCACAGAATGCCAATCATGAACATTTTTGTCAGGGGATTCAGTCTGTGAACAGGTGTATCTTTCTTAATAAAAGTGAGCAGACTCATTTGCCCATCTCCTTCTTCAGGATTTGACATAATTCTTCAACCGCGAGTATCTCCCCTGGGACACCATATTTCTCAAGGCTTTGAGCAAGCTGTGTGATTTGGGGGGGCTCAATGAATGTCTCCGCAAGTAAATCCACCTGCTGGAATATTTCCTCTGTAGGACCATCTACCAAGATTCTGCTTGTGCCCATCACGATCAAACGTCTTGTATATTCAGCGATTAAATCCATATCGTGAGTGATCATGATGATAGTGCGCCCACGCTCGTTTAGATTCCTGGCGATATCGGCTAACTCCCTCCGTCCTTTGTAATCCTGTCCCGTGGTCGGTTCATCGAATATGAGGATATCCGGATTCATTGAGACCACCGCTGCCACTGAGAGCTTACGTCGGTCGCCAAAACTTAGGTTGAAGGGGTAATTCTCTTTAAACTCCTCCAGCCCGGTCGCTGCGATGGCATATTCGACCTGTTCTGCTACCTCTACTTCTGAGAAACCCATATTTATTGCGCCAAAGGCAACTTCCTCTTCCACGCTCATCGCAAAAAGCTGGGCATCTGGATTTTGTAATACTAGCCCGATTGTTTGCGCCATCTCCTCTACGAGTTCCTCGGAAATATCCTTACCATCAATCAATATTTTTCCCGATGTGGGTTTAAGTAATCCGATAATATTTTTTACCAAGGTTGTTTTTCCGGCCCCGTTCTGTCCGATAATGCCTACAAATTCTCCCTTACCAACACTAAGAGATACGTCCTGGAGGGCATTTACTTTTGTTCCAGGATATTGGAAAGTAACCTGGTCAAGTTCTACATATCCTTCCCCAAGCGCTGGGGTTTCAGATGTTTTTTCTTGATCTGTTAGGGTTTCCCAAACGATGTTTTTCCCTTTCAGGAATTTTTTAAGTTTTGCGCTGGTTTCATCCAGATGAATAGAGAAATCTGTTATTCCCAACTCAGATTTCATTTCCCATTCCACGCGGGTGATGGCAGGTACCTGGACGTTGATCTTGTCCAACAAATCTACTTGTGAGAAGACGTTTTCTGGTGGCCCTTCAGCAACGATTTTTCCTTCGTTTAATACCACCACACGATCAGCAAATTTGGCGGCATAATCACTCTTATGGGTACTGATCAAAACGGTCATGTCCAGTTCTTTATTGAGGTCTCGAAGCACAGAAAAAACTTCTTGAGATCCAATCGGATCTAGTTGAGATGTGGGTTCATCCAACACGATTATATTGGGCTGCATGACCAACGATGAGGCAATTGCCAAGCGCTGCTTCTGTCCACCTGATAATTGTGCTGGCGGCCTGTCAACAAAATCCTTCAGCCGAACTACATCGAGGATCCAATCAATCCGTTTGATCATCTCCTCCCGCGGGACACCAAGGTTTTCGGCTGCGAAGGCCACCTCGGAACGCACATCAGATGTGAACAATTGAGCTTCAGGATCTTGAAGAACAATTCCCACATGCAACGCCATATCATAGACATGATGACGGCGGGTGTTGAGCCCCATGATCTCAGATTTCCCTTTGATTCTCCCACCTAGTACGTTAGGGATAACCCCATTCATGTGTAAACAAAGGGTAGTTTTTCCTGCACCGTTGGGGCCCACGACAACCACATATTCCCCTTTTTCAATAACCAGGGTGACATCTTTCAGGGCAGGTTGATCCTGTTCGGGATAAGTATAGGTAAGATTGACCAATTCTATTGCATTATGTGTTTCAGTTTCAGGCATCTTTTTACCTTTGATGCTAATCAGGTATATGAAGAGGGAAATGAAAGGAGCGCTTCAACATCAATTTGATTGTTGTTGCAGCGCTCCTCGTTTCTTTGTTTTTTAACCACTCACGAGATTATTCTTTATTCTTGCCCAGGAAATAAGTAACGGCAAGGACGACTGCACCAATTATGCCTCCAATCCAAGCATAGGTACCGTAATTAGCAATCCCCGTATCCTCAAAAGCAAAGGCGCGACCCATATCAGGATCATCGGGGAATATCTCGGCAAATTGCGTGCCTGAAATCAAAGTAACTGCCGCCCAAAGAATCAAGACCACGGCAATGAACTGAAGGACCAGAACCCAATTAATTCGGGAAGATTTTTCATCGGACATTTTTTTCTCCTTTTTCCTTACTAATCAGCGCCAACGCTTAGTTCATCTACAAGGCTGCCAGGCACTCGGCGAAGTTTTGCTTGCCATAATGCTCTGAACACGAATAGGGCTAGTATGGCTGATCCGACCCAATCAAGCATATAGGTTGGAATGGAGACCCAGTTGTCCACAATCGCCCAATCATGGGGCCATTTGAAGATATAGTAATATGGCAGCGACCACAAGGGCTGCATTGAGCTGCGGAAAATGAAGGCATACAAGAGCAGTGAGATTGTCTGCAGCCAGATAGGTGAACCTTTTTTAGCCCATTTGTGAAGAAAGTTTGTGGTCAAGGGACCGAATATCAACCAGACAACAAACGCGATGAACACGTAGGTCCAGGAGAGTGTATACCCTGGCTCAACAGGGGCACCAAAGCCGGCTGATGCACCCGGTATCCGATATGGGAAGAAGGCAACTAAGGCAAGGTTAACAATCCACCAAACCAGGAAGACCCAACGCATTTTCTTGGTCATCAAGCCTGCCGCGAGCCCAAAAATAGCGCCACTGAGGATAACATCTACCAATCCCAGTGGGAATGCGCCTGGAGCAATGAACATCCCAATCAAACCGCCCACGAAAGCTGCGATCATTCCCGCCCAGGGACCCAATACCTGACCGGCCAGCGGCATGAACAGCCCGGAAGCTACCGAGACATATCCGCCGCCAGTCACATAAAAGTAAAAAGGTATGATCGTTGTTACAGCACATATGGCTGCAAACAATGCCACCCAGGAAATCGGGGCGCCTGCTATGGACGCCGCTCCTCCTGGTTCAAATTCTTCTTCGGCTTCTGGTACAAATTTCTGTTCTTCAGACATGTAAAACCTCCTTGGATAGAATTGAAATGAGAATATTGCATTCCTAACCTCTGATTATTGCATATAGTTACTCTATTGTCAACACAGGTTGACAAATATTACTTTTCTTGATATGGTTCCTATAAGGTAGGATCTTGTCAGATGTGCTGGAACCATCATCACCAATTTCTACGTTCGCTCATTTGTAAACCTATATACATTGTTGTAAAAGATAATATTTAAGACCTGGGGAATACCCTCCTTCCCCACAGGTTCCTTATTTTGCATCAGTGTATATTGAGACCATTTCATACCAGTGTTTCTATTATCGTTAGATTTTGAACAAAATACAATGGCTGACAACTTCAACATCACTGTAGACGAACTTGATTTGACTATCCTTTCACATTTACATTCTGACGGCAGGAAGTCTTTTTCAGATATCGCCAGAGAATTAGATGTAGCTGTTAACACAATTCGCAACCGCGTGAACAAGATGGCGAATGATGGAATAATAACTTTCATTACTCGGATCTCCCCGGAAAAGATGGGATTTCAAGCTTATGCAAATATCCTGATCGCTGCAGAATCGGACAAAGTCGACTCCATCACTGAAGAATTACTAACATACCCTGAAGTCTCTTTTCTAAGCCTGATCATGGGGCAGTTCGATATTCTGCTGGATGTCATGTGTTATGACAACTACCATTTAAGAAACCTGATCATGGAGCGCATCCGGAAAATATCCGGCGTTAAACGCACAGAAACACTCATGATGATCAAGGTACTTAGATGGGATACGCCAGATATTATGGCTAACAAAGATCACTGGGAAAGTGTTATGGACCCCTTAAAAACCTCGTAATCGTTCAAAAGTCACATTAATCACAAAAAAACATTCATCCGAGATGAATGTTTTTTTATTTATACTACGCTGAAAGAAATGCCTTTCATTGAACTTTTAGGAGAATGACAGTCTGTTCCCTATGCTGCGAGATCAGAGAATATTCACGAAACCAGATGCCATGCCAAGGCATTCTCCGCAGCATCAATATGTGCTTTTAATACATCTTCGATATCCTGATCACTGTGTGCCGCAGATATAAAACCATCGTGGAACCAGGCTACATGAACACCATAATATCGTAAAAAGAGCTGCATATCATAGAGAGCATCTTCAAGTTGTCCACCCAGATCACGTGGTCCTATTACAGGTAAGGGTTTCATATGAGTTTGGAAGAAAGATCCGATTCCGGTCATACTGGCAGGCAAGTTTTTTAATTTCATATATTCATTAAACCCCTCACGCAAGCGGTTGCCTTTCCGCTCCAATTCTGGATAAACTGTATCTTTGTTTTCAACCAGATAATTCAGCATTGCCAGGCCAACGGAGAGTGAGAACGGATTTCCACTATAGGTGCCAGCCACAGAGATTGAAAATTCGGACTGGGTCACCTTATTCATTATTTCCTTCGTGGTACCTACCGCCCCTAAAGGTGCCCCTCCGCCAATCACCTTTCCGTATGCTGCCAAGTCTGGGATGACTCCCCAATATTCCTGAGCACCACCCAATGCCATCCGAAAGCCTGTTTTTACTTCATCGAACATCAACAGAACATCTTTAGTGCGACAGATCTCTTGGAGAGATTCCAAAAATTCTTTACCTACGGGCAAGGAGCCATTTCCAAACACCGGTTCCACCATCACCCCCGCCAATTCATCAGCATATTCCTCAATCAGAGAAAAAGCTGATTCATCAAAAGGCAGAATCAAAATTGTATTTTCAACTTCAGAGGGAATCCCATCGGATTCGCTCACAGGATTCGGGCGTTCAACAGGTCCACTAATTTTTGGATCACTATTAACAATGACGTTCCACTGAACATAATCATGCCAACCATGATAAGCCCCTTCGAATTTGGCAATCCGCTTTTTACCAGTATAGGACCTCATTATCCGAGCCCCTTGCATGGTGGCTTCGGTGCCTGAATTGCATAATAAAATTCTCTCTGCACAGGGAATGCATTCAATCAACCTTCGTGTATATTCAATTTCTCCGGGATGCGGTGTACAGTAAATTAATGCCTTTTTCGCTGCCTCACTAGCAGTCTCAAAAACTACTTCGGGAAGATGGCCTAACAACAGCACACCATAAGCTGTACTGCAATCAATATAGCGATTACCATCCACATCCCAGATATATGCTCCCTTTCCCTTCGCTGTATAAAAAGGATAAGGTTTAAATTTTCTAGCAACGCTCAATAAACCCCCAGGTACAAATTCTTGCGCTTCATTCCAGAGCTTTTCAGATTCGGGCGTGCGGTTTATCAATTCCTGCATTAATTCTTCTCGGGATTTAAATTTGGTCATTTTCTACTTCCTTTAGATATGATTACCATAACCCGTTGTTAATCCGAAATCAATCAACAGCATTGTACCAGTAACTGCACCTGTGTCTTCACTTGTTAGGTAGATAATAAAGCCAACTATTTCCTCATCTAACAAAAATCGATTTTCTCACCTTGTGGATAGACTGCCAACTACCACAGGACTGGATTAATCCGGGCGGTTTTAATACCATGCTCAGATATCCGGAGATAGGTATCCCCAGATTTCCAACAAATCGCAAATCGAGATAAGATTGCTATAGAAAAAAAGTGCTGAGCAAGATCAATCTGAATCTTTGATATGAATTTATAACAATTGATGTATCATCAAATTAATGCTATAAACAAGACACCGGGTTTGAAGCGACAAATCTTTCTATAAACTGCCAATATCTACCTATAATTAATCTTCCTTTCACTGAACACTGCAATATTTTTTTGCAGTGTTTTTTTTATCTCTAGTAGATTATTAGCATAAAAAAGGAGAAACCTTCCATGAATACCAAACCATCTCCCCCACAGGCAGATAAAGCTCCTCTGAAAAATCTTTCCATCATTACTCTGGATTATCGTTCCTTGTGCTTTTTCAACCACAACGGGGAAAGGACTATTCTGCCCAACATATTCCTTATGGCGAGAAAAGAAGGAAATACTATTTGGGACTGGTACTGATGAATTTACGTTAGGTAATTTATTATCTATTTGATTATTCGTTTGACAGGTTTAGCAGATTGGTCTTTAGGGTTTTCATAACCGAAATGCGTCATTGTTTTTGGATAAACCATTTCATAATTTACAAACCAATTATATTTTTCTTTCGAGGTATTGTCAAATCTTTTGGAGGTTCCTTGCATATTCCGGTGAAACAATCCCGTGATTCCGAAAATAGTCATCCTCACCAAAGTGAAAACAAGACTGGGAAAGTAGTTATACATTATGAAAGCGTGTGCCGAGGGCGTCCCTGATCGTCTTAGGTACTTAAGATTGAGAGGAAATAAAAATCAATTTCCGGGCTTGGCGCTCATTTTCTCAGCGAATCAGGTCTGAAACAAAAAGAGATATTTCCCCCAAACTCTTGGCGGAAGAGATAATCGTTCTTGAATGCTTCAGTCATAGGAGCCCTCTCTTGTATCGTTCGTGAATTAGCTCCTGATTTGGGTAGGCTGTGAT